>JBAMMJ010000214.1:0-19778 GCA_039793825.1 Verrucomicrobiota bacterium
TTTCGTACGCCCCCGGCAACCTTATCACCTCAATTGAATTCGCCTTTGCATTTACCAGAAATTCCCTTGCCGCCTTTACCATTGAATCAACGAAACGGCGATTATACAAAGAGGCTATTATAATATAATCACCGCCACCAGCGATGGTTTTCTTAACAACTCGCTTCAACATATAACCGATTTTAAAAACAAACGAGGCGTTATATCCAACAAAAAACTAAACTTTATTCAAACCAAATTATTCTGTCGGACAAAGTTCTGGAGATGACAACTCATTATTTTGCTGTATATTAACATTTAATTATTAATTAATAAATTTCTATGGCTAAAACAGTTGCTATAATCGGGGCGTCGTCCAACCCCAAAAAATACGGGCATAAAGCTGTGAAAGCATTTCTGCAACGCGGCTATACCGTCTACCCTGTAAATCCAAGGGAGGATACTATTTTGGGGTTAAAAGCCTATAAATCCATCAAAGAAGTTCCAACCCGTCCGGATATGGTCTCGGTTTATGTTCCGCCACAATTGACTTTGAAGCTGCTGCCCGAGATTGCCGAAAAAGGATGCGACGAATTATGGCTAAATCCCGGAACCGAATCTGAAGAAGTTCTTAAAAAAGCCGAGGAACTTGGATTAAATGTTATTCAAGCTTGCAGCATACTTGGCGTGGGATTACATCCGGACGAAGTTTAAGCTTCCATTAAGTCTTTGATTTTCAGGGTTCTCTCGCCATAAGAAGCGAGGTGCGGAGTTCTTTTTTAAGATTTTCGGCACATATCTGGCAGCAGGTTTGAAAATAAGCGTCTTTTCCCCGCTCCTTTAACGGAGAGTCTTTTCCAACAACAATCATTGGAACAACTTTGTTGATTGAAACAAGATATAAGGGTTGAATTGTATTGGGCGCAAACTCTCTAAATGCATACTCGTGCAAAGAAACCGGAATTATAAAAGCCTCGTTCTTATCTTCAATTGATGAGCCGCACCAGGCGCATCGCGATCGCCAGTATTCAGGTTCCCAATCCGCAGCAAGGAGTTTATCTTCGCCACCTGCCGGGCGGCTTTGCCTATTTTCTCTCTGTCGCCCGCTATGTTGTCTTTTTTTGATTGCCATTTGTTAGTTTAATACTTCTTCAATAGATTCAGCCAATACCGATATTATCTTTTTGCATTGATTTTCTGTTACGCAATAGGGAGGCATAATAACAATTACATTGCCCACCGGGCGTGTCAAAACTCCGCGCTTTGCCATTGCTGCACAAATCTTAAATCCAATCTGTTCTTCCAACTTATAAGGCTCTCGCTGTCGCCAGTCTTTTACCAATTCCACCCCTGCTACAAGCCCAACCTGTCTAATATCTCCCACCTGCGGATAATTCCATAAACATTTAATCTCATTTTTTAAAATATCTTCAAGTCTATAACGTTTTGCTATATTTTCTTTATCCTCTAATAAATCCAGATTTGCAAGCGCAACCGACGCGCCAAGTTGATTACCCGTGTAACTATGACCGTGAAAAAAGGTCTTAAACTCGGAGTACTCGCCAAGAAAAGCGTCAAATATTGCTCTGGTTGTCAATGTAGCAGCCATAGGAATATAGCCCCCTGTCAATCCTTTGGCAAGCGCCATTAAATCGGGCTGAACATTTTCTTTATGGCAGGCAAAAAGTCCCGGCGTTAACTCGCCGCTGTTTTCATCTATCAAAACGCCTGTTCTTCCAAATCCGGTCATAACCTCATCCGCAACAAGCAACGCGTTGTAATTTTTAATAATTTCAGAGACACGCTTGAGCCAACCCGGCGGATGCGCAATCATACCTGCAGCACCCTGAATAAGCGGTTCAAAAACAAATGCGGTGTATGGTTTGCCGTTCTTTTTTGCAATCGCAAATTTTTTCTCCACTTCCGCAACACATTCCCAGTTGCATTTTCTGTAATTGCGGGCATCATCCCGTTCTGGTTTTGCCCTGTTATACTTGCATCTGTAACAATGCGGAGACATTACAGAATCGGTTTTAAACAGCAATGCCGACCAGGTCTTATGAAATAAATCAATGTGCCCAAGACTGACCGAGCCTATAGTATCCCCGTGATAAGCGCTGCCCAGAGATAAAAATCTCGGTTTTTTACTCAACCCGGACCGTCGCGCAAACTCATAGGCAAGTTTCAACGCGACCTCAACCGCCGTAGAACCATCGTCGCTATAAAAAACCTTTTCTAACTTTTTGGCTTCAGAATCCTTGCTCCCAAAAGGATTTGCAGCAAGCACCAGTCTTTCTGCCAGAATCGCTGCAGGTTCATTTGCCAGCCCGAGCGCCGATGAATGGGCTATCTTCTTCAACTGGTTTTTTATTGCTTCATTTAAATAGGAGTTATTATGTCCATGCAGGTTCGTCCATATAGACGAATTGCCGTCAATGTATCTATTTCCATAATAGTCAAATAAATATGCCCCTTTACCCTTAACAACCACGATCGGTTCAGACCGTAGCCAGTCTTTCATCTGCGTAAAAGGGTGCCATACATATTTTTTATCTAATTCCGCTAACCTGTTCATTGCTGCTTCCAAAAATTATTTTAATTCAGCAAGTCTTTAAATTGCTGCAAGGCGGACTCTAAAGCAAGCGACAATAACCTGACCTCTTCAGGAGTATGGTTGGCGGTAAGTGTTATCCGGAGTCTCGCGCTGTTTTTCGGCACTGTTGGAAATCTAATTGCGGGGATGTAATATCCGTTTTTAATCAGATACGCGGCAACCCCTGTCGCAAGTTCATTTGTCCCAAGGATAATCGGAAATATTGCCGATTCAGCTTTGTTTAATGAAAATCGTTCCCCAATTGAAGAATTCTTAAACTGGAGAATTAAATTTCGCAATATTCCAAGCCTCGTTGCGCCTTGGTTTGAAACAATAATCTTTATCCCTTCGGCTGCCGCGGCTGAAGCAGCCGGCAATGGCGCTGTGGTAAAAATAAAACTGCGCGCCCGATTTATCAGATAATCAATCAACGTCTTTTTGCCACAAATGAATCCGCCTGCCGAACCTATTGCCTTTCCTAATGTCCCCATCTGGACTTCAACCAATTCGTTTAGCCCATAAGCGCTAATCACCCCTGCCCTGTCTTCGCCAAACAAACCGGTGGCGTGAGCCTCATCTACCATAAGCCACGCCCCGTATTTCTCTTTTAATTCAACAATTTCTTTTAATGGAGCAACATCGCCGTCCATTGAAAAAACGCTCTCGGTAACTATCAACACTCTTTTTTTAGAGGTTCTGGTCCCTGTGCGATTTCGCAAACGTTTTAAAATTGATTCAAGGTGATCAGTATCATTGTGGCGGAACACCCTTAAAGTGGCGCCTGAGAGTTTAGCCGCATCAATCAAACAGGCGTGCACCAGACGGTCAAGCAAAACAATATCGTCATTGCCGACAATGGAACAAATCGCTCCGATCGCGGTCAGATAGCCGGATGAAAAACTCAATGCCGCTTCCACACCTTTGAGTTGCGCAATCCGCTCTTCAAGTAAATGATGCGGGGCGAGAGAGCCGCAAATCAACCTTGAAGCGCCTGAACCGACTCCATATTTTTCCACAGCCTTAATCGCCGCCTCTTTCAGCAATGGATGAGCTGCAAGCCCGAGATAATCGTTTGAAGAAAAATTAATGCAGGGTTTGCCTCCGATTATAATGCGCGAGGACTGTTCGCTATCAACTCGCCTTAATTCGCGCCACAACCCCTGCCGCCGCAACTCTTCGCACCGCCTTGCGAGTTCTTCGCAAAATTCATCCGCTCTTTTCCCCTTTTGCAAATCTGGTTCCATAAAAATTCAATCAAAAATCTGCGATGCCGCTTTTTAAAAACATCAAAATTATGTCCACCTCTGGATTCTGCTATCAAGCTGGAAGATTTGACCGGATATGTTTTGGGTTGACGCAAGAAAGAGGCAAAATCGGGCAATCTCTTCAGCTGTTGTAGTTCGTAAAAGGACATTTTCGCCAATCAATCTATTTAGTTGTTCCTTATGTAGTTTATCCGTCATTTCAGAGAAAATTATACCCGGCAAAATTATATTTACGCGAATGTTTAGTCTGCCGACTTCGCGAGCAAGGCTTTGACTGAAACCGATCACCGCCGCTTTTGAAGCCGCATAATTAGCCTGACCAACCCTGCCTGCCAGAGCCGACACACTTGAAAAGTTCATTATATGCCCGCCGCCCTGTCGTTCCATAATACCTATTGCCTGGCGAGAACAGTTTTTAACCCCTTTCAGATTAACATCTAACACCCTGTCCCAGTCCTCTTCTGCCATATTCGCAACCAACTTATCAACAACAACCGCAGCTGCGTTTATCAACACATCAAGCCGACCGTAGGTTTGATCTATCTTTTTAAATACACTCTTTACAGATTCAACGTCGGCAACATCAATTTTTACTGAGTGAACAGACGGGTCTGAATCAAAAAGATTGTTCGTTAAATATCCTGCTATAACATTCCAGCCGGATTTTAAAAATTCCCGCGCAATCTCTCTGCCAATCACGCCGGAGGCGCCTGTTATAAAGACTGTCAGCTTCTGATTCACAATCAAATTACCGGTTAAAAATCACCCACAATTAAAATCCCCAGCAAATGTTTTATCCCAATAGACTGCTTCTCCGTCAATAAACGAAAATAAAATCTTTCCTGAAAAATTAATTATTGATTCGTAAACATTTTCAATTCTTTCTTTAAATGGAATTCCGATTAAATCTGCCTTTGCGCCCGTGGTTAGTTCTCCTATTTTTCCCGACATACCGAACGCCTTTGCGCCGTTTACTGTTGCCATTTCAATAATTTGCCGCGGTGAAATATTGCAAAATTTTTTGGAAAAAATCCCCATTTCACGAAACATATTCAACGTCGGTTTTTCACATCCGTCCACATTTACGCTCGCAAGGCTATCGGTTCCAAGACAAACGTTTACCCCTGCTCTTAAAAACAGCTCGCATTTGAACTCTCTGTGTCCGAAATAGATAAAACTTGAAGGACAATGAACAACAGACGCGCCGCGCTTTTTGATTATCTGAATGTCTTCTTCATCAATATAATTGCAGTGAGCCAGTATCAATCCGTCAGGAGGATTATGATTGCAAAATAGAGTTTTTACTGGAGAACCAGAACCGCAATCGCTCACATCTCTGCCTGTTTCTTTTAGCCATTCATAGAGCGCCCCACTTTTGCGCTTAAACATTTCATATTCCTCTTCTGACTCGGCAACGTGAATTGAAACTGGAAGATTATATGTTCTGGCTAACGCAAAACAATCATCCAATAAATCGGGTGTGGTTGAATATAAAGAATGCGGAGAAAGCCCGATTGATTTTGTTTTTCCATCAATGCGAAGCAGGTCTTTTATCAATGTTCCAAACCCGTTTGTCCAGTCTGAATTACGTCGGTATTTTAAATCAATTATTTCCAGAAACGAGAGGATTTTTAGCGGTGTTTTACCCCAGACCTCATAAAGCAACGTGTGAATTGATTCAATATTTCCGACAAATCCCGCGCCGCTGCGCAATAACATTTCAGCCCCTTCTATCCACGACCCGTTATAATCAATAAATGTCTTTTTTTCTTTGATTATTGATCTTATCCATCGTGAAAAACTGTCAACTGGCGGAATCTTGCCTGCAAACCGTGTGTAATCAAGGTGAGCGTGCGAATTGATTAAAGACGGCAAAACAACCGTTTCCCCGCAGTCAATGAATCTGCAACCTGAAGAATTGCGCAGGCAATTTAACTGTTTTTTTTGCCCGATACCTAAAATTTTGTCCCCTTCAATCAATACAAATCCATTCTCAATCGGCGGAGAACGAACAGGCAAAACACATCGGGCTATTAAACAGAGCCGTTTATTATGGCTCATTCAGCCTTCTCTTGTCTATCAATTTTTAGCCTCGCGGCATCTGAATGTTTTCTATTTCTTGTAATGCTGTGTCTTTTTCTAACCTGCTGTTCAATCTTTTTTGCGACCCGGTCAATAGCCACATAAAGGTCTTCAGCCCTGTCCTCTGCAAACAGGTCCGGACCTTTTACACCGAGTTTGATTGAACAACCGAAGCGCTTAGCAGGCGTTTTTGCTGAATCCTGATCAAGGATAACTCTTGCCTCGATCAATCTGCTGTTCATATGTTCTATCTTTTCAATATGCCGCAGAATGCGGTCTTCTATCGCCTTGGTAAGCGTCAGATTATGCGTAGTAAGAATAAAGTTCATACCTGATTATAATTTTGCACCATTTTTATTAAAAATCCAGTTTAAACGAATTAATGAAACAAATTTAATAAAAAAGCGCGGCATTAAAGCCGCGCTATGGATATTATATAAAAAACGATTACTTAGCGCCCATACCGTCTTCAAACGACCCTGCAGCAACAGGCCAGCAAAGGTGATCTCGGACATAAGCAATACCGTTGGCGCTGGTATAATCAAGGTCTTTATGAGCGCTCTCGGCTTCAACAACAAGCGGCGCAGTGCTACGCTTCATCAACTGGCAATATCTGGTTGGATAACCGATATGAATCAGTAATTCTGCGTATCGCTGCATATTGATATCGCCCGATGGCAAATCAACAAATTGCATAGCGCGTTTTTGCCACGCAGGTTCAATCTTCCGCAATGGGAACCCCTGACGTATGACAAAATTCTTTATATGCGCCGCATAAACGCGATCGCCAACTTTCAAAAATCTCTGCTCCCAACTCTCGCCTTCCCAACAATGAGACGGGTCAGCGTTTACACCAAGACATTTATCGCCATCGCAAATCTGAACCAGCATATTGAAATCATCCGCGCACATCGCCGCTGTTCCAGGATGAATTTCGTGACAGAGAATAATGCCAAGTTCATTGGCGTGCTTGCGAATCTTGGCTGTCTTTTTAACAAACCGTTCCTGCCCCTCTTTTATTAAATCAAATCCCGGACCAGACCAGAATCCCCAAGGATACCCGGTAGCCACCTCCCATCCGAATACGACTCCCCAGAACGTAGGTAACACTTTAACGCCAAGCTCGGCGGCTAAATCCATCAATTTCAACATATATGTCTCAGCCCACTTTTCTATCTCCTGCGGGCTTTTCTTTGCGACATCGGCAGGAATAAATGGACGAATAGTCGGACTCCCCGTCCACGCCGTCGTATGTACCCACAACGGACAATGGCATGAAATGCCATCAAGCGTCATCCCGCGACTCTCAAAGGCTTCCTTAATTTCAGACGCCTTTTTGAAGCCTTTCTCGGATTGTAGCATATAGTTAGAAGGCTGTGCGCCGGTTGCGCCTGATGCCTTCGCGTAATCAAGGAACTGCTCAAGACTTTTTGCCCCGTGCTGGGCGCCTTCAATACTCGGATGGAAACAAGTTGCCATAGTCTTTCCTCTTTAGTTTATTTTTTCGTTAATTCAATTATATCCGATGACTTTTATCGGATTTTTCGCCATTTTTACCAGTTTTTACGATTTTGGGCAACAATAATCGCTTATTAACCACAAATTTTTAAGCCCAGAATGAACATCATCCGACACAACACAATCCATAATATTGGAAACATCTTTATGAAGTTGTAATTTATATTGATGCTATGAACGAGATCGGAAAACAACTCTTTGCTATAGGCTGTATAATCGCCGCAATCGGTCTTTTTGTCTGGCTATTTGGTGGCAAAAAAAGCGGCGGTTTTCTGCCCGGCGACATTTACATTGATAAAGGCAACTTCAAGTTTTATTTTCCAATAGTTACCTGTATTGTATTGAGCCTTTTGCTGACGCTCGCGTTCTGGCTATTCAAAAAATAAAATCCTATTTAACGCGAAAAACCGCTATTTCTGATAGTCCAATATTCGGGCTTTTTGGTTTGACTGTATCAACAACGAACAAAAGCCATTTCACGGTTTTTGGTTCAAATGTTATTTCCAGACCTTTTTTAGCATCATCAGGCAGCTCACCGGTTTTTATGCTGGTTCCATCGCTAAAAACCAACATCCCCGAAGTTATCTGGTCAAGGTCATTTGGTCTATCAAACAACCAAACTCTATCAATCTTCTGCGGCTCATCCCAACTCAATCGGATTAGTGCAGTCTCTTTTTCGCCATTGCTCGCCCATTCATCTTTGATGTCATCTGGAAACCCACCAATCCTGCCGTCAACCGCCCCGTAAACGTCATAGTCCCTATGGACCGAACTTACGCTTACTTTTGCGATTAACGCCACATTATCAGAAGAATTCAATTCATTATTCTCCGTCCTATCGCCGGGTTTTAATAATTTAACCTGCTGCAAACACATTCCATATCTGCTTCCGCGCGGATTTGACCTGAATCGTATCCCGCCCCACCCTGAGCTGAAATTCGCCGCGTAACATAGCCAGACAGTCCTGCCATCCTTGCTGATAAACTTTGACGGAATGTTCACAAAATATGCCTGCTCGCCAAAATGCTTCATATAAGTAACAAGCCGCCACGGTCCTGTAATGTTATCAGATTCAAGTATGTAAGTGTTGAAATAATGAACTGTATTGCCTCCGTCGGTCACACACATCAGATACTTTTTAAGCGGCGCATTATACGTCATAGTAACGCATCCCATATTGTCCTGCCAGCGGGCAATAGGTTTTATCTTTTTAAAATCGTTTTGCCAGATAGGTTCTCCTTTTTCACTATAACCTGAGAAAAATTCATATTTTGAAGCGTCATTCATATTTTCAATGGACGGCTTTACGCGGACGAGGTAGATTTCATCGCCGGTTATCCACGAGTTATATCCAAACCGCCGTCCCTCAGGTCCAACCGAAGCCCCATGAGCCACAAGATACGCCTTTCCATCTGGTGAAAATTCCATATTTTTCCCAAAGTCAACAAAATGCGGCGCCCCGATCTTCACAGGTTCGCCATTTAACGCCGATTCGCCAAACAACGGTTTATCCGGTGTGCAGGGCGTTTGGGTCCAGGTTTTTCCATAATCGGTTGACCACCTGAAGCCAACAAACGGACCGAGCCAGGGCCAGTTGTAGTCTATGCCATCTCTGGGAACACGCCCGGCGGGGTGCAAACAATAAGTCCCATAATACCAGACGCCATCATAAACAAGACTGCCGCAGGGATATCTTCCTTCATAAGGCGATGGGTCGCTTCTGTATATTCCCTGATTTGTAACAACCAGATTAAGCGGGTCATCGCCAATTATTGTGGCATAGCCTGTGCCGGCATTTTTTCCAGCCGAACTCACACTAAGCCCATTCACCGACCCATCTGTCCACGGCGAATACATATTGTCATCCGCAGCCCAGCTCGGATACCAGGTATCGGCGCCGGTATATTCTCTATGGCGTCCGGTAAATCCAACACCTATAATTGTGTCGGATTGTTTAAATGGACAATTGGGCGGTGGTTCAGAAACCCACACCTTGTAATCCTGCTTCGGAGGGGCATCAATCAGCCTCTCAGAACAAAATGTTGCGCTAACGGTTATGAGCAACACTCCAGAAATTGCCTCAAACGTTGCTCTTCTATATTTTACAGACGAGACCATAAATTGCTAAATCGTTAATTCCCAGCCTTTCCTATATTCGCGGGTAAGATATTTATTTGCGTCCGGCAGGTTTGTTATTTTCATAGCCGTTGCATCCCACAACAGCCGCCTTCCCCCCATACGAAGCGAAACTGCGGCAAGGTTGAAAGCGTCGGTTATCGCAAGGGCAAGCGTAAAATCGCCGTAAGACTTCCCTTTGCCCATAAACGCCTCCTCCCAGCCAACGTATCCAGAAGGCAAAGGCGTGGAATCGGCTACCGACTTATCTACTGGCTGAATCTTGCCGTTTGTTATCATACGCAGGTTTTCGCCGGTAAACCCGCCAATTATTATTCCGCCTGTTCCAATGAACATTAATCCTTCCGGCGGCAGTTCTTGATTGTAGCTAATAAGTTCTTCCGGCGTGGCAGGTTTCACACCGCCATCATACCAAAACAAATCAACTTCGGGTCTATCACCTTTCTTTGCAAACCTGAATCTCACCGTGCAAGCAAGTGGAAATGAATAATCGTTAACGATCTTCCTGCTGACAAGATTTTGAATCTCGCAAACGTGCGTCGGGGCGGACTCCACCATTAAGGGCGGATCAAGTTGAAGTTCCTGAAACACCCGCCACAGACTATAATGCCCCATATCGGCTATTGCGCCGCCGCCAAACTCATACCAGCCTCTAAAAACTGCATGAGTATAATGCGGATGATAAGGGCGCGGCAGGGACGGACCCAACCACAGGTCCCAATCAAATCCGGGGGGAATCGGCGGCTTATCCTCAGGCAATTTTGTATATTGAGGCCAAACAGGACGATTGCTCCAGTTATGTATCTCCTTTAACCTTCCAATCGCACCAGATTTGACAAGTTTAAGAGCAAGCGAAATCTGCGGACCTACGTTTGCCGGCAAAAAATGAGTAGGTATCCCGGTTTTTCTTGCCGTTTCAATCACGGTCCGTCCCTCTGCAACGCGGTTTGCAATCGGTTTATGCATCATCACCCGTTTGCCCTTTTTAAGGGCGGCAACAGCGATCGTTGCGTGCAAATGGTCAGGAGTCATTATCTTTACCGCGTTAAGGTCTTTCTCTTTTTCCAACAACTCGCGAAAATCTGCGTAACTATTGCAGCCGCTATATTTTCCGCTCTCTTTCTTATTGCCATAATAAAGTTCAATGATCTCCTTCACTACCTCCCTGCCGCCCGGAATTCCCGGCGCGTTTGAACGCCAATCCGGCTTGTTTAGCAGGTTTGCAACGTCGCGACGCAACCCGTCTCTTGACCAATCAATGTAATCATAACTCTCCCTGTTAGGATCGCACACAGCCACAAATTGTATCCGTTTGGATGAGATCATCCCCGGCAATTCTCGTATCCCCTGAGTGCCACATCCTATTAAAGCAAAAGTTATTCTCTCGCTTGGCGGAACTGCCGAATCTCCACCGAGCACAGAAGATGGCACCACCGTAATTGCGGCAGCTGCGGCTGTTGAATATTTCAAAAATTCACGACGATTTATGTTTGATTCGCTGGATTTCATATAATCAATGATATAATAAAAATAAAAACCGTCCATAACTATTAAAAGCCCTGAAGCACTCGGTTGAAGTTGAGAATATTTAAAAACGAAGTTCAATTACATATTTAGCCAGCGCAAGAGACGAAAGCGAAAACTCTGGCTGTTTAGCCCTTCAAGTTCGCAAAGCGCGTTCCTAAACTCCTCTCCCTCTAAAAAATAACATTTGTCCCTGTAAAATATTGCGACTATGAGCAATTTAGGAAACTCCGGGTCAATTCCTTGCGACTTAATGTATCGCATCATTAGCGGTATTGTTTTATCTCTGAATTCTTCCCAGGACCCCTTTTCTGGAAAAACTAATTCATAGATTACCGGGACGATGGCTGACTGTTCAATCAACTCTCTCCGCGATTGATTATAAGCAACGCCCGGCACAATTTTAAAAGCCCTATCAAGAAAGATATCTCTAAAATCTTTCATAAAACCAGCAGGCTATTTCATCTGCAACCTGCGCAGTTCCTGCCGCAGCCGTTCAACCTCGTTCATCAATTCAATTATTATCTTAACCGCCTGAAGGTTCAAATTGTAAGTGTTGCGAAGATATTCAATCCTTTTTAGTCGCAGGATTGCTTCTTCATCAAAAAACCAGACATTGTTCTGAGGATCAATTTGCGGCGATATCAATCCATATCTGCAATATAAGGCGATTGACCTTCGGGTAGTGTTCAGTATCCGAGCCACCTCTTCAATAAGGTATGTAGATTTATCGCATGGCTCGTAGATTTCCATCTCCACATCCAAAACAGTGCCTATTATGTTTTCCATTCGGGCTGAATTATCCCTCATAAATGTTCCTCAACTTTTTAATCCTCCTGTGGATTAAACTTTGATACTCGTCTCAATTCTTCCCACAATTTCCGTTCCTGTTCTGTGATAGTCTGCGGTAATTTGACGTTAACAACCACATATAGGTCGCCCCGATCTTTTGTTCTGGCATCAGGCAACCCATAACCGCGCACTCGCAGTTTTTGTCCATTATTTGTTCCCTGCGGAACCTTTACGTTTATACAATTACCATCAAGAGTCGGAATTGAAACCGTCTTGCCAAGCACCGCGTCCCACGGCGCGAGTTCAAGTTCATAATAAATGTCATTGCCAACCACTTTAAAATCAGGATGCGCGGCAAATCTGACCCGAAGGTAAAGATCGCCCGGCGCGCCACCTCCGCTTCCCTTGTGTCCTTTTCCCGGCACTCTTATCAATTGGCCATCTTTAACTCCAGCCGGAATCCTGACCTTAAAAGTATGAACCTCCTTCTGTCCTGTTTCAGGAGAAAACCGCTCAAGGGATATTGTTCTAATTGACCCTTTCAATGCCTCCTCCAGTGTAACCATAATATTTCCCTCTATATCGGCTCCGCGCCTCCTTGTCTCGGTTTCCTCCGCTGTTCCTGCTCCATCATTACCTCCTCCAAATGAAGATAACAGGTCTTCAAATCCCGAAAAACGACCACCTCCACTAAAAAAACGTTCAAAGAAATCGCTATAGCCGGTGCCGCCAAAATGAAATTCATAATGAGTTGTCCCATCCGGGCTCGTCCACCGACCACCCTGCCATCCGGGATATTGCTGTCCAAACTGCTCGCCGTTCCTCCAGGCTGCACCAAGCGCGTCATACTTCTTTCTTGTTTCAGGATTGCTCAAAACCTCGTATGCCTCGTTAATCTCCTTAAACTTTTCTTCCGCAGCCTTTTTATCCTTTGCAACATCAGGATGATATTGGCGAGCAAGTTTGCGGAATGCCTTTTTTATTTCTTCTTCGGTTGCGTCTCGTGGCACACCGAGAATTTCGTAATAATCTTTATATTGAACAGGCATTTTGAATTTCGCTTAAGTTTTTTAACAATATAACAATGAATTTATTGAAAATACATATTAAACTAACGCAGAATCAATAAGCTCGTTGCGAATTTTATCTTGTATAGATGAGATTATCTGTTGCACCTTTTTTGTTGGGATTTGAAGAATCATTGCTATTTCAAAAGGTTCAAATCCCTCCACAAAATAGAGCTCAAATACGTCCCTTTCAGTTCTGTCCCACGTTTGAATGGCGCTTTGTAAATTCTCCAGCAATTCTTTAGTTTCAACCGCTTTGTCAGGTGTAAGTTCCCTCCTATCTGGAATAATTTCCTCAACCTTTGCAACCGATGGTTGAAGTTGTTCTCCTACCACATCAAGCGGCTTCTCAACATCGTAACCGGATAAAATTTCGGAATTTTCCTTATCCGCTACAGTCTCCTCAACAGACACCTCGTTTTGCTGTTTGTTGATAAATTCCGACCTTCTCCGCCGCAATTCATCGTGAATCTGCTTATAAATCCATAACAACCAGTTCATCTTCTCTGGTTTTTTATCCGCTTCGGCAACCGCCCTTGAAATAGCCTGATCAACAACCGCTCTGGCATCAATAAACCCAGACGGTATATCCCCGGTTAATTCATCGGTGCGGATATGTCGTCTTGCGTGTCTGACAAGCTTGCTATAATGCTGTTTCACAAAATCGTTTATTACATCCTGTTCATTTTGAGGTCCTTCTCCAATATTTTGAGGTTGAGCGGCGAATCCGAGGGCTTTCAACTCCCTTAATTGCTCTCTGCGGTCTTTTCTTTTCCAGTAAATCTCGCGGCGCAACTCGGATTTCAGGGAATTTAACTCTTTGAACATCGCATCAACAGCGTCATTAAACACCTTTACCATATCTTTGCCGCGCTTTTCGCTATGAATTATATTTGACGGCACCCGCAACGTTAACGCAGAAACATATTGTTCGTTTTTTGGATTCCTCTCCAGGCGAATATGTAAATGAACTGTATCAGGCGGAAAATTTTTCAAATACCGTTCCAATTTTGAAATCTTGTGATGAATCTTTTTCTGCAAATACTGAGTTATGTCAAAATTCTTCGCAACAATATTCCATTTCAATTGATTTAATGAGTTTTGCGCAGCGATACCCTGATTAATATTCTTTAACCCGGTATTCATAATTCCCCTCCTTTCCCGTTTCTAACTATCATTTACCCTGTATCGCAACAGTTTCTGGTTCCTTATTGCCCATTGTTTCCAGAATCAACTCGCCAAAATGCTTCAAAACCTTTTCCTTTGGCGCTTTGGTATAGTCGCGCGCCAGATGAAGTTCAACTTTAGACCGGATATTCTGAGGCAATTCTTCAAGTATCAGATTAATTATCTCCTTGTGCGCAACAAGCCATAGATGGGTAAAACCGCCTACATCAACAATCCGTTTTATATGAGAGGCGATCTGTTTAACAATGCGCCGTTTTGTTTCAAGCAGTAAATTGTTATCATCGGCAGTCGGACTGCCCCAATCTTTTGAAGTTGGCGCCGCGCGTCTTCCGGCAAGGTCGGTAACTTTATCAACAACTCTGCCACGCGCCTGTTCAAGAATTTGTTCCTCCACAACCTCCAGATGCGGAGTCCCTCTTGTAGTTGTATCAAGTTTGTAAGCCTTAAAATTCCCGAGATCAGTTATCACCAATAGTCTCGGCTCTTTCATAGCCTCGCCTCCTGTCCTACCAATATTTTTCAATAACTTTGACAACAAATTAGATAGATTGTTCAAAATCAACAGAATTCAATAAATAGACGGATAATCAAAAGAATTCTCAAAAATAGAATCAGGATGATGCGCTTAAATGCGGCTTTATTTATTGTTAAAGTGGTTCAACGAGTTTATTCGCTAAAATCTTTTTATTCTTTCTCCGAGAACATCGCCGTGGCATATTGCTCGGGTTCAAACGGCTGGAGGTCGTCGGGTTTTTCGCCAAGTCCAACAAATTTAACCGGAACATTTAGTTCTTTTTGAATTGCAACGAGCATACCGCCTTTGCTTGTGCCATCTAATTTTGTAATGACAAGTCCGCTAATGTTCACGGCTTTATGAAATTCGCGCGCTTGATTTAGCGCGTTCATCCCTGTTGTGGCGTCAAGGACAAGCAATGTTTCATGCGGGGCACCCGGTAACTTTTTCCCCATAACGCGGTGAACCTTCTGCAATTCCTGCATAAGGTTATGCTTGGTGTGGAGACGTCCCGCAGTATCTATGATCAGATAATCGGCATTTTTTGCCAGAGCCGCCGTAATAGCGTCATGTGCTACAGCCGCAGGATCGGCTCCGTGAGAACTTGAAATAACAGGAACATTTAGTCGCTCTCCCCAGGTCTTAAGCTGTTCAATCCCGGCGGCGCGAAAGGTGTCGCATGCGGCAAGGAAAACTTTAAGGTTTTGATTTTGGAGTAAATACGCCAGCTTAGCTGCTGTGGTGGTTTTGCCGGTGCCGTTTACGCCGACGATAGAGACAACTGTAAGTCCATTTTTATTTCGGATGAGTTCTGCTGCGCTGTTTTTAAGGGAATCAACAACGACGCGTCTTGCGATTTCAAATACATCCAACCCAGATTTTCCCTGCGTTTCATAAGCCTTTTTTACAGCATCAACTATCTGACCCGTCATAGCAGTTCCAAGGTCTGCGGCAAGCAGAGCAGCCTCTAATTCTTCAAGCGTATGAACAGTGAGTTTTGGCGAGCCTGTTACAATTCTTTTTATCTCGTGGACAAGCTTTTGATGCGTTTTTTGTAATCCGTGTTTGAATTTATCAAATAATCCCATAGAAACCAAATTATTTAGAAGAACTCTGGCGCGACGGTCTTAGCACATCCGCTTTAACCTTATCAAGGATGCCGTTAACGAATTTTCCACTGTCTTCAGTTGAGTATTTTTTTGCTATGTCAACAGCTTCGTTAATACTGACGACTGGTGGTATATCGTCGCGAAAAAGCATCTCATAAACAGCAAGCCGCATAATATTGCGATCGATTAGGGCAATTCTATTGAAGTCCCAGTTTTTGAGATATTTTTTAATCGTTTCATCGCAAGTTTCAAGATGTTGCAAAACGCCTCGTATCAACTGGTCTGCGAATGCGCGGACTGCCATCTCTTCAACCGATGGAGGCGGCAGTTCAATTGGCTTGCCAAAGGTCGGTTTATCAATCTTTTTGTCATATTCCATTAAACGAATGGTGCGCCAGAATTCTTCCAGAGCGAGGTCAAGATTTTCAGGCGGATTTTGCTCGCATTGGAAAAGGAACTGAACAGCGCGTTCTCTGGCTTCCCTGCGTACACCCATAGTATTTTTGGTTTCCACGATTTAATATATACCAAAACTGGTTAATGTCTAAAATGTCGGGTCCCGGTGAATACCATAGCGATGTTCCGTTCATTTGCAGCCTCAATGACAGCCTGATCACGAATTGAGCCGCCGGGCTGGATAACAGCCGTTGCACCGGCTTCTGCCGCCGCAATCAAACTGTCGGGAAATGGGAAAAACGCGTCGCTACACACAACACTTCCCTGCAATGGCAGCCCTGCCTCTGTAGCCTTCCACACTGCTATGCGCGAGGCGTCAATTCTGCTCATCTGCCCGGCGCCTATACCCAGAGTTCTATCCGAAGCGACAAATACAATCGCGTTTGATTTCACATATTTCACAATCCGCCAGCCAAATTTCATTGCGTTTAATTCCTCTTGCGTAGGTTTGCGTTGGGTAACGACTTTCCACCCGGATTCCGATTCAGACTCATTGTCAGGTTGTTGCACAAGAACCGAAGATGCGCTGACACTCCGAATCTCCCAATGGCGGTCAACTGTTGGCGGTTTTAACATCTGCATCAAACGAAGATTTTTCTTCTTTTTCAATATTTCAAAAGCCTCCGTCGTAAAGTTAGGCGCTATAATCACTTCGCTAAAAATTTCGGCAATGGCTTTAGCGCACTCGCCATCAAGTATTTTGTTTACAGCGATAATCCCTCCAAACGGAGCCTGTTTGTCCGTCGCGTATGCCGTGTCCCACGCTTCTTTGAGAGTTGCGCCCTGCCCAACTCCGCACGGATTCGTATGTTTTAAAATGGCAAGCGTCGGAGCGTCGTCTATAAACTCACTTATGAGATTTGCAGCGGCTGTGAGATCAAGGATGTTGTTGTAAGACAGTTCTTTTCCGTGAAGTTGTCTAAAATATTCATTGAAGTTCCCGTAAAGCGCCGCCTTCTGATGAGGATTCTCACCGTAGCGCAAGTTCTGAACCCGCGGGAACGTCATTGAAAATACCGTCGGCAAATCTTCATTAAGTTTGAATTGTTTTTCAAGATAAGCGGCGATTGCGGCGTCGTATGCCGCTGTCCTTGCGAATACTTTAGCTGCAAGTTTTCTGCGGGTCTCAAGAGAGGTGGTGCCGGTGTTTTTTATTTCTGTAGCCACAACAAGATAGTCCGACGGATCAACCACAACCGTCACGCTTTCATGATTTTTTGCCGCGCTCCTTAGCATTGAAGGTCCGCCAATGTCAATGTTTTCTATCGCTTCAAATAATGTCACATCCGGTTTTGCCACAGTATTTTCAAATGGATAAAGATTTACCACGACAAGGTCTATCGGTTTGATTCCGTGTTTTTGAATTGTCTCTTCATGCTCTTTATTGCCGCGAACGTAAAGCAAGCCGCCGTGAATCATCGGATGCAACGTTTTTACACGCCCGTCAAGCATTTCGGAAAAACCGGTATGGTCGCTAATGTCTATAACTTTTATGCCTGCTTCGCGCAACACCCTCGCTGTGCCACCGGTTGATATGATCTCTATTCCGACAGATGCCAATACTTGCGCAAACGGCACAAGCCCGGTTTTGTCTGAAACCGACAACAATGCTCTCTGTATCTTATTCATATCAAAATTTAATTCTCTTTTCTATTTAGCCGGCGTTCGGCAGTTTTTCTAATTTTTCTTAAAAATACTAAAAGGTTCAATAACTAAAATTAATTTAATTCTTTCTGTATGCCCGATCACGCCTTTTCCTGTTACTATTTTACATATCTCCCTTCATCTGGTGAAGAAAATATCACTTTGAAATCCTCTTAACGCCTGAAAATACATCCACGACTTATTTGTCAGTATGGGGCGGTTGTAGCTATTTTTAAGTCATTGGTTAAGAGCAGGCGTAATAAGCCGATAAAACTCTCGCTGCGAATTAGAATTGTATAGCGGGATTTGAATTTCACGCGGTAAAGGGTTGGGCGCAATATTGGTTATAACACTCCAGCGAAAAGCGCCTACTGTCTCGGTCTTTATAACAGAGTAAGAACGTTGCGAAACAGCATTAAACGT
Source organism: Verrucomicrobiota bacterium (assembly GCA_039793825.1). Classification (GTDB taxonomy): domain Bacteria; phylum Verrucomicrobiota; class Verrucomicrobiia; order Limisphaerales; family JAKPVM01; genus JAKPVM01. Next base: position 18,291 of record JBAMMJ010000214.1, read on the forward strand.
TAGAGTTAAGTAGCCATTTTTGTAATTTAACTCTAACTTTAAAACACTGTTTGGGTCATTTGGATTTGTTCCAGCGATATATTCTCCAAGGTTTGAAACTCCATCTTCATCAGAATCCTGGTATGCATCCGAAGGCTCGCCAGGATTTAATCCGTTTTCAATCTCCCAACCATCAGGCATCCCGTCGCCGTCTGAGTCTAAATAGTTCGGGGCTGCAGGCGAAGCAGAATTCGGAAACTCCACGATTGAAGAACCGCCGTCCGGGTATCGCCCCTGTGAAATCCCTTGAGTCTGCAAACCAAACTCAACGCTATCAATAAGATTCAAGTTTATGTCATAAAGGCGAATGGTGTCACCATCTCTGGAAAGTTTGAACCGAACGTGGTTTTGCCCGGCTAACACATTTCCATCGGCTATAAATCTCACAAATCCTTTCGGTTCAATAAAGGTATATTGCGCGATCTGATGATTTGTTTTACCGATTATTGTGGGGTCGTCGGTGAGATAAAACCCGCCAATATTAACAGGCAAATCTGAAGGATTGAATAGCTCAAACCAATCATCGCCTTCGCTATTTGACGCAAGCCACTCGTTAATCTTTACAAATATCGGATTCCCCATTGGCATCGCTGCGGAGTTGCTTGCGCCGGGCGTCGGATAAGCGAGCAACTGCCAGGACGCCGGCGCTCTTCCAAGTGACCTATCGGGTATCTGATTGCCATATTCAATATAGTCATAAAGCTTCCCATCGGCGCCGTATAAATACACAGACCCACCACTTCTGTTTAGACCGCGTCCTGCATTTAATTGATTTGAGTTTATATTCATCGGTGGAAGCGCTGGATCGCACCAGACTACAATAAAAGACCTTGCTGGAATAACCAATCCGGAAGGAAAATACCATTCCCCTTTCGCAGCACTGTCAATACTCAAACTGAATCCGGTCAAATCAACCGAATAAGAGGCTCGGTTCTGGATTTCTATAAAGTCCGAAAAGTTGCCTGCAAAGTTTGTCACCGAACTAATGTTATAAGCAAGCACCTCTGATAGCCGCACAGCAGCGGATGTAGTTAAATAGTTTGTTTCGCCCGGACTCTTGGTCGCAGTAAAGTTATAGATAAATGGCGAACCGTCCGGAAAACTGCCTCGCGAAACGTTTTCTGGCATCGCAGGATAAACCAATTTTTGAATTTCTGTGCCATACGGATCGTATAGCGTGAGGATTCCGCCCGTTGCCGATAGTTTGAATTTCAGATGGTTTAATGTTGGAGTTTCATCCGCGTATAAGACTATCAATCCTCGTGGTGGAAGAAATGCCGGCGCCCACAGCCTATCCGTTGTTTTGCCATTGCTTAAAAATACTCCGTCCAGTTGTGCCGGCAGGTTCGTGTGCAGATTAATCAATTCAATCCAATCGCTTTCTCCGGGCAATGGATTCGGTAAAATCTCGTTTATAAAAAGGTTAGAATAGGCTCAAGTTGGAGCGGG
>JBAMMJ010000215.1:0-2207 GCA_039793825.1 Verrucomicrobiota bacterium
ATGGTGAATGAGGATAATTCCGCTCAGATGAACATTGTAAAAGAAAACGAAAAAACATTCCTCCATATCAAGGCAAATTCAAAAACTACCGCTTCTTTTAGAACGACTGCGCGGTTAGAAAAGGGAAATTATCAATTTGAAGCGATGGCAAAATCTGCCGGGATTAAACCGTTATTTGACGATAAAGGTGAAGGCGCAGGGATAAGAATTTCGGGCGCGCAAACGAAGAGGGAAAATAAACTCAGCGGCGACGCCCAGTGGCAAAAACTTGTTTACCAATTCAATATTGACGCGCCGCAGGAAGTTGAACTTGTTTGCGAGTTGCGGGCAGAAAGCGGCGAGGTCTGGTTTGACACCGGCAGTTTCAGAATTTATAAAAAATGATCTCTTTAACTTCGGAAAATCCGCAATAAACAGCCGATAGAGAGAAATTAAACAGAACCTCGTTCTAAAAAAATTGCATTTGAAAATATAAAAATCTAATTCAAATTAATTTACCGTATTTAATATGGCAAAGGTAATGTTGAATATTGATATGTATCCGGCGCTTGATGTTACGTCGCGTCGCTCGCTCATTGTTTTACACGGATTAGGCGATAGCAAGGAAGGTTATCACTGGCTGCCCGAGGCGCTCAAGCTGGATTATTTGACCTATATTTTTGTGGATGCTCCGGACCGTTACGGCGATGGGTATTCCTGGTTTCACATAAATCAAGAGACCCTTGAACCTCATCCCAAATTTGTGGCAAGGAGCAGAATATATCTATTCCAATTGCTGGATTATCTTGAAGAACATAAATATCCTGTTGAACAGATGGTAATATTTGGTTTTTCTCAAGGTTGTTTGATGTGCTGGGAGATCGGCGTTAGATATCAAAAAGTGCTTGGCGGCATTATCGGAATAAGTGGTTGGGCTGCTGAAAACACCAATATTTTTGAGAGTGTGACCGAAATTTCAAAACAACAAAGATTTTTAATAACGCACGGAGTCTACGATCCATTGTTGCCTGTGGAAAGAGTCAGGGAACAGATACAAATATTCAAGGCTAAAGGACTCAATATTCAGTATCACGAAATTGAGAAAGAGCATACGATCCTGACAGAAAAAGAGATTCCGCTTTTTAGAAGTTTTATTAACAAGGTTTTAATGGAGGAGCCAGTCAATGCCAACGTTAATAATTGCTACAAACAACAAACACAAAGTTGAAGAGATAAAACAGATTCTTAACCAACCTGACACAGCTGCTTTCCAAATTTTGTCCGCAAGGGATTTGCCTGAACCGCCGGAGCTACTTGAGACCGGTTCTACTTTCAGGGAAAACGCAGCGATGAAGGCGGTTCAACTGGCAAAATATGTCTGCAAAATGATCAAAACAGGCAGGATGGAGATTTCATTTCCATTCTTCGTTATCGCCGATGATTCCGGCTTAGAGGTGGATTATCTTCGGGGTGAACCTGGGGTTAATTCTGCAAGATTTGCTAATCCAAATGGAGAGCAAAACTCTTCAGATGCTGAAAATAATTCAAAACTTATAACGTTACTGCGCGATGTGCCTGAAAGTCTTAGGACGGCAAGGTTTAGATGTGTGATCGCCGCGGTGGAGGTAAAAGCGTCGGATTTTAAAAGCATAGAAGAGAGTAGCGCTGAAGCACTTTTACAGCCCGTGTATTTTGAGGGGCTATGCGAAGGCAGGATTGGATTTGAGCCAAAGGGGGATAAGGGTTTTGGATACGACCCGTTATTTTATCCTGGTGGAAGTGACCGGACTTTTGCGGAGATTGGGGAAGAGGTAAAAAACAAGATAAGCCATCGGGCGCGCGCGTTAGAAGCGTTTACCCAATGGGTTAAAGAGCGAAATCAATCTTAAATTTCCCGATTAGGGATATTTAGCGCGGGAAAATAGTGTGATTAATCAAGTTTTTTGAGCCGAATATTGCGGAACTGAACCTTGAGTCCTGCTTCTTTTGCCTGATGAACCTGTAATGCGATAAATCCCTTCGGTGTCATTGAATCTTTGAGTTCAGCGGCTGGAACGCCATTAATCCAGGTTTTAATTGTGTCGCCTTTTGCCTCAACGCGGATTTTGTTCCAATCATTCTGCTTAAAAGCCTTGCTTGCCTCGGGTTTGTTTTTTAAGTCAAAAAGCCAGCCGCGTCTTGCCTCATCATAAATGCCGCCTGTCCAACCGCGCGAACTGGGGTCAATC
>JBAMMJ010000215.1:2217-3476 GCA_039793825.1 Verrucomicrobiota bacterium
CGTGAACCCTGTTGGCTGGGATTTTTATGGTTTTGCCCTGCCACTGGACTTCGGTCGGCTTGTCAAAACACTGGCTGCGAATCTGAACACCGGAGTTGAGTTTTGGGTCAACTTTAAATTCAAGTTCTAAAATAAAGTCGCTATATTCCTGTTCAGTGCAGAGGAAACTATTGGGCGTATTGGTTACAGTTGTGCCTACAATTGCGCCGTCCTCAACAGTATATTTTGCCTTTCCGCCGCGTTGGATCCAGCCTTTTAATGTCTTTCCGTCAAAAAGGTCAATCCAACCTTCTTCGGCACCAAAAGCAACAATGGTGTTTGCTAAAACAGCAACCCCGACGAAAACCAAAATCAGATTCTTTTTCATAGTTTTTAACAATTTTTATCAATCTGACGTAAAAATGCCATAAATTTTTCAATCAAGCTCGGGCAATTTTAATAATTAAGAATCCTGACAGGAAAAAATTCTCAAAAGTGATTAATTATAAGATATTGATTATTAAGATGTTATAAATATTTATAAAATTTATGCCATTTTTTCAATCACTGGGACGGTTCTTGCTTTAACAGGAATTGTCTATTATGAGAAGAGCAATATTTATAGAACGCGATGGCATATTGAATCATTGCCGGATAGAAAATAACCACCAGATACCACCGACATCGCCTGCCGAGTTGCGGATAAAGACTGAAGCTGTGCCCCTTATCAGACAATTGAAATCTGCTGGATTTACGCTCATTGTAATCACGAACCAGCCTGGTATTTCGCGGGGTTATATGTTCTGGAACGACCTTGACCAAATTAATAACCGACTGATAAATGAGTTTTTGCTTGACGATGTTCTTGTATGTCCTCACGACGAGACAGATGGTTGCAATTGCCGAAAACCAAAGCTGGGATTGTTTTTTGAAGCAGTCTATAAGTGGAAGATTAAATTGAACGAATCATTTGTGCTTAGCGATAAATGGCAGGACGCTCAAGCCGCCCGTGCGCTGGGGTGTATATCGGTTATGATTCAATCGCAATGGTGCGTGAATAGCAGGCACGATTTTCTTGTGCCGGATTTAAAAGCGGCGGTTGAAAAGATATTGCAGATTAAAAATAACAGTTTTACCTGGAATCATATTTCAAACGAAGAACCAAAACATATCAGGTTTGTAATAGGGGACGCATAAAATGGTTGTCATAATACTTGATGAATATCCGAGAGGGATTGATATATTTTGGCAAAGATAAAACAGGATGTTTAGTGGATTAA
>JBAMMJ010000215.1:3486-9787 GCA_039793825.1 Verrucomicrobiota bacterium
CCCTGAATCGAACAGGGATCCGCGGTTTAGGAAACCGCTGCTCTATCCATTTGAGCTATAGGGGCACCGCGCCCAATTTGATAAGTTATTATATTGATCGTTTTGAAAAATACCAGAAAAATTTCCTCAATGTCCGAGATTAATTAAATTTTGTTCTAATTATTAATTTTTGGGCAATTATTGTTCTTTTTCAACAATTCTCGGTGTAACGAATATGACCAGTTCACGTTTTGTTTTGCTATTGAAGGTGCCGCGGAAGGGAAATCCGAGCACCGGGATATCGCCGAGGATAGGAATCTTTCTGACGCTTTTTGCCATAGAATCGTTTATCAAGCCGCCTAAAACAACGGTTGCGCCGTCGCGAACGCGAACAAGCGATGAGGATTGTTTGATATCAAGGACCGGGGCGGTGATTGTTTTACCCGGGCTTTCGCGGCTGTCAACGAGGGAGCTTAATACTGGCGATATATCCATAATTATCCAACCATTTGTGGAGATTTGGGGGGTAATTGAGAGGATGGTGCCAACTGTTATAAGAGCGGGAAATTCTTCCTGAACAGTGATAGTGGCGCCGGCAGCAGCCGGGATGTATGTTGTTGATCGGAAAAAGAAAGGTGTATCGGTGCCAACCTTAATCAAAGCCGGCTGGTTGTTTAAGGTTCTGACTTTTGGTTGAGAGACTACTTTAATCTCTCCCTGTTCTTTCAACGCCTGTATTAATACCATTGCGTCAAAATTTTGTTCTGTTGATGTAAAAAGTCCAGTTATAGCGTTGTCTTTGACCTGCCCTCCCCCGATTGGTGAGGTTATTGTGGTAGCGCCTGAAATATTAAATTGGCGTGATGCCCGGCGAATCACATTTGACCAATTAATTCCCATTTGCGACTGGTCGTTTAAAATGACCTCGCAAATTTTTGCCTCAATTTCAACCTGACGATGAACTACGCTGTTGAGGCTTGATATAAAGCTTTCAATGTTTTTGATATTTAACGGCTTGTCGGTAACCTGAATTATGCCTGCAGTTTTATTGATGGCGATTTTGCCTTTATCGCTCAACATTTCCTTTAGCTGTTCTTCCAATTCTTTCCAGAAATCTATCTGGTCTTGTTGTGAAAGCGCGACAGCGGAGCCACCGCCGCTTGTTCCACCTCCGCCACCTGCTCCACCGCCAAAACCTCCACCTCCGCCAATCAAGCCGCCAAAGCCGCCGCCTCCGCCAAAACCTCCGCCACCGCCGAAGCCCCCGCCTCCGCCCAAGCCGCCGCCCCCAGATGTGCCACCGGTGCCCAAACTTGATAGTATCACTGCGCTTGCCCCCATACCGCTACGAACAAGTCTAAGATAATCTATCACGAAGGTTTTGGTCTCCGTGCTTTTAACGCGGATGAAATTGCCGTCAATAATCCACGAATATCCATAGGCGTCGAGTAGCGCCGCCATCACTTTATCAAGCGGAAGGTTTCTGACATCAACGGTTACTTCGCCGGTTATATCAAGGTCGGGGACGATATTCAGGTCGTATGTTCGCGCAAATAAGGCGAGGGCTTGTTTCATTTCAAGGTTTTCGGCTCTAAACGAATAAAGCGGGGCAGCACTTGTGGAACTGGCGATGTTAGGTGGTGATGTTTGGTTAGTTGTTGCGGCGAGTATATTTAGTGTGGTTACCAGCAGGGACAGAATAATACTTCCCATCTGTCTTCTTTTATAGCCACTTTTATGGTTCAGCTTCATTTTTGATATTATCATAAATATATTGTTTTTATTTTTTGGTTTGTTGTGAACCATTATCACCGAAAGTAAGTGTTCGTTTTGCGTTAAAGCCTTCCAACTCTACTGAATCTCTCTCAATCTTGATAACCCGATAACCTGAAATTGAATCGCCCTCGCTTAATACTTTACCATTTATTACAGCAAATTTTTTGTTTTTTTCAATAACAACTGCCGACAAATTGAATTGCTGACCGGGCTGCGGCGAAACTTCTTCAACTACATTCGTTTTGCTGAGGCCTTTTTTGATTACACTTCGGAATGGATTTCTGGTTGGAGTAAGTATCCATTGAATGCTCTGAGTTTCAATTTTTGAATCCGGGAGGATTTCTGGTTGAATTTGCGCAACACTTTGAGGTTTTACTTTTTCAGTCAGCGCAGTCACATTGGTGCTTATATAGTTAACTGCCGGCACAGATTTCATTCCTTCAAACCATGAAAACAGTGGTTTTCTAAAGGCAACTATCAGCGCTAAAATCACTAAAACTCCAACAAAATAAGGGTTATCTAATATTTTTCTCATGGCGCGTTTGTCAGATACCACAATTGTATACCTATTGCTGCTTGTTCCAGTTGGGTGCCATCGCCGGCGGCTTTTAGTTCAAGGAAATCCAATCTTTTAAATTGGTTAGTTGAAATCTCGTATAATAGTGACAACAACCTTTCGTGAGGGGGGATAGTATTGGTTGCCGATTTAACAGGTTTTAACTCAATCTGATATGATTTCATAAGTATAGTGGCTTTTGGAGTTTTTGAGATATGGTTTGTAATTAGCCTGGATTCCATCTCTAAACCTGTAGATTGAGCCCTTTCTTTGAAGTATTCAAACCATAAATTGATATGCTCTTCGTTTGTGAAGACATAATCTAAAGCCCTGAGATATCCTTGTTCGGTTTCCTTTAAAAGCTTTTCAGGATATTGAGATTTTAAACTTTGCACTTCATCCTCAAGAAAATGGATGGATTGGATTTTTTTTTGATAATCACCAATTACCGGGTACCGTTTGGTTATATTCCAGTAAGCAATTGCAAGCGCGGCTAAAAATCCTAGAAAGATAAGTATTCTTTCCGGCAAATGCCGGGTGAAAGATTTTGGTAATCTTGGAAAAAACACCCTCATTGCATTACTCCCTCCAGCCAGAATGAAGTTTGACCACCTTTAATTTTTTGAATCAACGTTGGTGTATCCGGTCTTGTTGTATTTGCCAATCCTTCACCAAGCATAGATATGCCAGCCTGTTTACGCGCTGCAATCCCTGAAGAAATGTCCGAAGATATATCCGACGGAACATTTGTGCCGGTAAGTGCAACAGCAGGCATCGGTGTCTCGCTTTTTTTTATAACTTTAAAATGGAACGGACTTCTCTCAAGCCTATTTTGCAATAGTTGCATTCCAAAAGCCAGCGCCTGCTCTGCTGTCTTATCATTAGCAGGCTGGACGACCCCTACGATTCTGACGTGCCACAAACCGTTAGTCCATCGTATTTCAAGTTCCTTTAATACTAAATCGTCCGGGAAAACGTCGCATAGATAGCCGAAAAACCAGCCCGGCACCGGGTGAATGATATTATCTGTTATTAATTTGACAAATTGTTGTCGGTGTTGTATTTCATCGCGCACTGCAAAAAGCTTATTCTTGGTTTCCTCTAATTGCTTTTGAGCGGGGACCAGACTCGCATAAACATTTTTTTGATGTTTGATTTCTTTCTCAACAAAGGCAATCCAGATACCAATTCCTGCAATGATTAAGACTGCCAAAAATCCAGTCATTCGCAAGAACAGGCGGGTTTGAGGCTCCTGTCTTAAATCAGCGGTGACAAGGTTATCATTTGAATCTTCTGAAAGTTTTAAACACTCTTTAAGCCAATCAATCGCGGTTGAAGGATAAGAAATTGGTTCGGCTGGCAATCCGCAAATTTGTTCAACAGCATTTTTCCATCTATCAAGCTCGGTTCCATATAAAAAAACCCGCGTTGCCATAACGCCGAATTGTTGTTTTACGAAAAGAACAGACCGCATTATTTCGTTGCAAACATATTCGGGGTCTACCTTCCAGTTTCCATAGATTGTTCTACCGAAATAGACCTCTCCATCTTTTCTGCCTATTAATAGCGCTGTTGAGCCATTTACATCAGCAGCGAGCACGACAGGTTCCTCAATGGCTACATTGAGCGAGCCAAGTTGAGTCCGCATTACAGATTGAAGAGTGAACATTCGGGAAAGATGCAGGTCAATCTCATTGCAACTTCCCGTCAATTTTTCCAGAAAAGAACGGGGATATATATTAACCAATACTCCGTTTGAAATCCGTGTGGGAAGGGTCTTAATATAGCAAAAAGATAAAGGTTCATCAAAGGCTTTTAACTGATTTGCCTTTCGCTCAATATAATATTCAAGGTCTGCGCCGCTTACTGGCGGCACTTCAATTAGATGATACATTAATTTGCGGGAACTAATCAATATGCAGACATTGACACCATTATAGCCTGTTTGATTGACCGCCTCGTTCAGAACTGCCTGGAAATCGGCATTCTCATCTACTATCTGGGGAGATTCCCAGATAGATTTAACAGTCCCTTTGTGGACAGTCATTGCTTTGAATTGTCCATTCAACCAGCATATTGCAAGGACTTTTTTATCCATTATTTTACCAATCCTATTTTAACTTGAATATCCGGGTTGACAAATTAAATTTTAAGGATTTTCCTACGGCGACGGTTTCCAGATTAAACCTGTTGTTTGTGAATCAAGCACACTTTGAGCCGCCCGGAGCGCCGAATAGGTCGGCGAACGTTTGTCAAAACCTGTGTTTGCCCAGGCTACGTACGCGTTCATATAGTCAATTAACGCATTCAATACAGTTTGCGGTGTTGCGCCATTTCTGGCGTTGGAGTTTAACCGAGCCATCAAGAAAAAGTCGGCGCAAGCTTGAAAATCTTCTCCGGTAATCTGGGCGCCCATTGCTGGCTGTCCGCCCCAGAGGTTGTTAGCAAAGTAAAATGACTGGTCGCTTTCTATTATTTGACGCATATCAAGGATGCCATTTGTTCTGTACAGATAAAGAATCGTCCCTTCAAGATAATAGGTGGCAAAGGACGAACCTATCAGATTTATTTTATCAACACCCGTTGAATCATAATTTGTTCCAACGCCAAAACTTACGGTGCCGGAACCAGAGCTTTTGCTCACCGAAACATATTTAAACATTGGCTCTAAATTTATCCTTTGAATTTTCAATAATTCTCCTCGTTTGTATCCGTTCCAACCGCTCCAGATTGATGGCACGCTCCCTTCAGGTGTATTCCAGATAGTGTTAAAATCATTTGATGAGCTCATAATGCCGCTTGAGACAGGCAATGAAGTAAACAAACTTGAAACAATCATCAGGCGGGCGTTTGATGGCCTGTTGGTGCAGCCCAAGGCGCGCTGTGTATATGGCAGTTGATAACCGTTAATTCGGAAATTCGGGTCAATCAAGAATGCGCGAGCAATCCCGCGGCTATTTGTTAAAACAGCGCCCTTCTCCCAACCTATCTGCAACGCTATTGCGTCTGCCCAATTGGTATGGCTCGGAATAGACCAGTTCCTTTTTATATACAATTTTAGATAATCAGACATTGATTTTAGGGTTTGACCTTCGGCGTCGGCGGCAGCGGTGTCAATTCTTTTAATCATATTTGGCAATAAAATCGCCGCCGCGATGGCAATTACTGCCAATACGCCAATCATTTCTATCAATGAAAACGCGGAACTTGATCTCCCTGTATAAGAGTGTTCTTTCATAGCGAGAGAATAATTGTTTTTATTCGTAGCTTTCATATAATTCTTTCCTAATTAATCAAATCTCTTGCTGTCTGGGATAAAAGCGCCTGATAATCTTCCAACTGCTCCTCTGCAGGGTACTGCTCCTGACTTGTCTTATATATAAATCCTTCAAGCGACCAGATAGTATAGGCTCTGGAATATTCGCAGAAAAATTCTAATATGTTAATCTGTTTTGCGCCAAATTTAGCCCCGGGATTTCTCGGTGCGGCAAGAAATGCGGTATATGCCTGATTAAACTGCTGGTTTAATTTCATTCTCCCGTCAAGCAATTTGCCGCGCCACTGGCCATGTTCAAAAAAATAACTATAATCGTTGTTAAGAACGCTTGCAGAAACCATTACACCATTTGTATCGTAAAATTTAAAAACTGTATCTCTGAAAAAGAATCCGGAAAAACCTGCCGGATTGCGCGTAATAGGGAATGGTGGACTATCGTCTATTGAAATGAATGCTTCATTTGTAGGATCAAGATTGTTTATTATAACGAACTTAAATAATGAATCCATCCCGATTCGTCTGATTATTAGAAATTCGCCTTTCCCTTTCCAGCTACTCTGCCAGACTGAAGGAATCTGTCCATCAGGAGTATTCCATATTGCATTAAAATTTGCGGATATACCCCCTGGTTCAGGTAATGGAGGACCGAGACTTGACACTATCATAACCCTCGGGCTCTGGGGTTGCAAAGAGCCATTTGTCCCCTGAATATA
>JBAMMJ010000215.1:9797-14619 GCA_039793825.1 Verrucomicrobiota bacterium
TGAATATACGGCAGACCGGTGAGATTTGGACCGATCCGAAATTGCGGATCAATTAAAAAAATACGTTGGTTTTTAAATATATTTGTGGTGTCAAAGACCGACATACCAAGTTCATTTGCCACTATCGTTGCCCATCCGGTATGATCAGGGATCCTGCGATTGCGCGAAACATTGTCTTTGAACGCCTTCTCAAACGCAGCCATCAGTTGAGTTTCTTGATTTATATGGGCTTCGGTAATCCGTTTGAATAGATAAGGAGCCAATATTGACACAATAATAGCCAATATCGCCAGAACACCGATTATTTCAATCAGTGTATAAGCGCCCGAGAAATACCGTTTGCCCTGGCAGAAGGCGAGAGACCAGTTTCTGCCGTTTATTGTTTTACAATCATCCATAATTTACCATATTAAATTTCCAGAGGTATCATCAATTCGTTGTTGGGCTTTCTCTAACATCACATTTTCAGGAACCTGCTGGTCGCTATTGCTTCCATAATCTGAAAAACCGTCAGCCGCCCAGCGGGAATAAATCAGCATAAAAGAACAAAGGTCATTTATTAAATATTGCTGGGTTGAACCGAATTTGGAATCGGGATTAACCGGGGCACTTAAAAAAGTGTCAACAAGCCGACCGAGCGCCTGGCGCGTATCGGTCATAGCGCCACCGACATCTGTGGACCAACTTACACCGTTAAATATATAGGTTGCGTCGTCGTACAGAACAGTATGTTCTAATAATTTTGTGCCAACCGCGTCATACAATCCCAATGGCGTGCCTTTAAGATAAAAACGGTTTGTGCTTGAGATTGAAAATGGCTGGCTACCGTCAATTGATATATATGCGCGCGTGCCACCGACTACCTGAACAACCAGTCTGACAAACAATGAACTTAATTCCATTCGTTGAATGACCAGTTTTTCGCCTTTTCCGTACCAATCCGCAGGCCACCCTGGCGGAACTGAACCATCAGGAGTATCCCAGACAAGCTGAAATTTTATCGGGTCAGAACCTATATCGGCAGGTATGGCAGGGCTATTAGGGTTCAAAGATAGATTGGAGATAAACATAATTCTTGAGTTTCTCGGGTATGCCGTGCCGTTTGTTGTCTGTGTATAAGGGAGTTTGCCAGAAGGACTGCTTATTTGCAGCTGGGGGTCAACAACCATAATCCGTCGGGATTTCGTTATTTCGGTTGCAGGTTTGTTAAGTCTATTTGCGACAAATGCCGCCCAATCTGTTGTAGACGGAATAGTTTTCTTATTCAGTATTTCTTCCTTCAAAACCTCGCTTATTATATAAAGATCGTTTTGTTCGGCGGTTCTGCGGGCTTCAAAGATTCTTTTAAGTATTGGAGGAATCATCATACCGGCTAATATTACAATAATTGCCAGAACGCCGATAGTTTCCATCAATGTAAACCCTTGCCCGCTATTAAAAATGGAGCCTTTTTGCCTGCCACTTTTTTCTTTTAATCCGAAAAACATCTGGGTTTGTAATTTAAATCGTAAAACTATTTAACTCATATTGTGAATAAAATCAAGAAAAAAACCCTGCCCGTCAAAAGACGGACAGGGTTGAACAGATTTGTTGTTTAATTGTTATTTCTTAAATTTTCTGATGTATTCAACCAGAGCCTTGATTTCGGCGTCAGAGAGTTCATCTTTGTAAGCGTTCATTAAAGTCTTGTCGCCTTCTTTTTTGCCTTCCTTAATTTCTTTTATCATCTCTTCGTCTTTCATTGACTCCTGGACTTTTGCGTCCGTATAGTCCTTAACCTTTAATTTCTGACCCATTTTTGTCTGGCCTTTGCCATCTTTGCCGTGGCATTTAGCGCAATGCGCTTCCCAGTTTTGTTGAGCGTCGGCGGCTGAAGCAATTGCCAGCCCCGCACCGATTGCAATGAGTGTTGTTAGTAATTTTTTCATAGTTTTATCAGTTTTTTGTTTTATTCAAACTTCTCTTTATCTTTGGAAAGAGAAGGTTGGTAAATTCACCTTCTATTAAATTGGACTAAAAAATCTGTATTTTATTCAATTTTAACCATAAACGGTTAAAACCTCATTTGAATTGTTGAAAACACCGTATGCGCGGTGTAATCGTTATTGCTGCCAGTCAAGGCGTCGTTATAATCATAGAAACCATATTTAAGGTTCCATCTTACCCTTTTTGAAACCCGGTAAACGATGCCAGCCGTTACGCTATGTTCTTTAGCGTTTGAACCCAACGGCAAACCCCAGATGGCGTTGTTCTGCGCGTTGTCGGCGCGGTAATAGCCATAGGTCGTTTCAAAATCCGCTTTTTCGCAAAGGGCATAGCCTGCAGTAACGCTTGTGTTCCAGTAATTATTCCTTGCGTCCAGAACAAGTCCATAAGCGGCGCCTGTAAGCGTGTCGGCAAGTGTGTCGGTCTTGTCCATTGCATAGCTGACACTACCCTGCAGGTAAAGGCGGTTAAACGGAGACCAGGTGACGCTGCCGCTCAAAATATGGCTGGTTACCTCTGCGGTCTCAAGGTCGCCTAAAGAATCATACCAGGAGCGGTTTTGAATCGTTGAAAGTTGAAAATCATAACGTCCAACAAGCGTCAGGTTATTTAAAGGACGCCAGGTAAGTCGCAGATTCACATCATCGGTTTCAAACTCCTGACGGGAGAAATAATTTGGATAGAGGTTTATAGGAGAAGAAGGTATAAACCCGTTGTTGTCATATTTATTTATTCTTATTTTATGATAGTATTCAGAAGAAATAGAGAGTCTATTAATTGGATACCAGTTAAATCCGACAGTATATTTTTGCATATAACGTTCATCGTCGGTTGAGCGATCAACGTTATTAAGAAGCGGCAATGGGTCGCCGGTGAGCCTCTCGGTTAAATCGCCGCTGCCTTGCAACCAATCGCCGCGGGCGTAAAAGACCCAATTGGTGACGCCTGTATATCTAAGTTCAAGCCGTTCTGAGACATCAATTACATTACGTTGGCTATAGGCGTCCACATTATTCCAGGGCGCCCCGCCGCCAAGCGACGGTTTAAGAAAGAAGGCGCTTGAATCAATATCCCGGCTTTCAATTCTCACCGATGGCGAAATTGTAAGGTTATCTTTAATGATCTGCATCAGGTTTACGCTTGCGACGTGTTGTTTTAACAATGAACCGCCGACCATATTTTCAAATGATTCAAAGTGCGGCAGGCGATTTGCAAAGTCAGGGTCATAATAGTTGCCGTATCTGCGGTATCCTGCGGTATCGGTATCCATATCTGTGAATGAATAACCCATTGTAAAGAGCGTTTTTTCTTTCAACCAGGTCTTGCTGTAAGCGTGGATATTAAACAAATCTGAACTAACATAATCCTTTTGAGTGATATATCTATCAAGCGCCGCGCCGCCTCCGGGGAAAATTCGCTCATAACGTTTGTTGTCTATGTCCTGAGTGTCATATCTGAAACCGAGCCCAAGTTCAGTAGATTTAATCTTTTTGCTTACATCAAGCATAAAGACGTCGCGGGTTTCGTCTATTCCGAGAAATGATGGAACAATATTGCGAATGCCGTATAGTCCCGGCATTGATGAGCCCCAGGAGGTAGAATCCTTAAGTCCCTCGCGGGTATACCGTTCATATCTGAAAGTGATCTGCGGCAAATCCGGGAACCTCAATCCTGCTTCAACCCAGACATTCTGTCTATCCAGGTGTAATCTGTCATCGTAGATATCATACCACGGTAATGCAGGATGAAATCCGCCGCTGCCATCGTACCAGTATCTGGATTGGCTATAGCCGCCGCGGATGTAGAATTTGTCAGGGATTTCAATCCCCAGTTTAAGTTTGTAATCGTGATTGTCAAAAATTCCGCGACCATCAATTGTGAATAATCCTTCTTTGCCGACGGATTGTTCAAAATGAAAGTCGCTGATCCCGCCAAACACCCCCTGTCTTACGCCCATTCTCCGCTGGAAATTCGCTTCATTGCCATTGACCGAAGCGCCGCCAAACCCAAACTCTACCCAGTTATTGTACTCTTTTTCCTCTTCGGAAGATTTGGCATCTTCCTTTTTGGCTTCTTCTTTGGCTTCGGCGCCGGATGCCCCGAATATGCCAAAGACGCAAATTGAGGCGAGCAAAATTACTTTTCCACTGATGAACCTATTTATCAACCGGCTATTAATAATTAGTCTTTGCATTGTTGATACCCTGTTAGAATTTAAAATCTTAACGATGAACTGACGTGAGAACCGTGAACAGCCTCGTGGCAACCTGCGCTCCAGCAAGTTCCCATCTGCAGGGCTGCGGTATGGTCCCAGCCGCCAATCAAAACCTGCCCTGCTCCGGTCGGTTGCCTGAAATGGCATTTCAAACAGAGGCTTGCGTTGCGTTCGGTCAACATCTTTGCGTTAACCGAGCCGTGCGGCTTATGACAGAGAGTGCAGCCTTCGCGTATGGCTTCGTGTTCAAATACAAATGGTCCGCGCTGGTTCTGATGACATTTCAGGCAGTTTTCGTTTTGAGCCATCTGACCTGCCGCGCCAAGGGCAAGGATATCTCCCTTATGCGGGTCGTGGCAGTCAGAGCAGGTCATCTTTCCTTCCGACACTGGATGACGAAACGCAAGCTGAAACTCTCCGCGTTTATCAAGGTGACAATCAAAGCAAATTTGCGGCGATTTTTTCGGGTTCACAATGTTATCTTTTCCGCCACCAGCCTTTGCGTGGATGCTGCCAGGTCCGTGGCAGGATTCGCAACCGTATGCGATTGCATTATTGCCTTTAGCCTGTAGGCGCGCATGAGAAGCGGTCTTGAAATCCCGCACAAGCTCTTCGTGACAC
>JBAMMJ010000215.1:14629-19752 GCA_039793825.1 Verrucomicrobiota bacterium
ACTCGGCGCACGCTTTGGTGCCGACATAACTCGCTCCGGGAATCATCGGCGGAGCAATAACAGTCCGATTTAGTTTTGCGCAAGAAATAACAATAGCCGATATTCCCCCAAATAAAAGAGCCACCCGAACGAATTTATCAAATTCGGGCTTTTTCAATATCCTGTTAAATTTTTGTTCCCAATTATTGGTTCGCATATGGTTCAGGACGAGTTTTACATATCTGACTGAAAAATCAAAACATAATTTGCCATTAATTAAACATTTTTTGCATTGAAATTAAGATTATCTAATAATCAAAATAGTTCTTTATTTTGCTTTTAAATAATTATTAGTATATCTAAATTACTTCAAACCCGCTTTAAGGTCGTATTACCGGTGAAATAGAGACCTTCAAACAATTGCTTTTTCCACTCCTTATATCGGGCTTTGTATTTCCTGATGCGAGACAATGAAGTCAGATTTAACCAGACTTTAATTCTCGGTTTGAATGTGAACCAGGATCGCTGTGGTTGTTGCTATGTGCATGCAAGAGTCAAAATCGCCTGATGGGAAGGAGTCTTAAGAACCTGAATACTGACCACAAGTATAATAGCCATACTCATTGCCGCAAGGAGATGGAGCAAAAAATGGGGCATAGACAAAAATGACTGTCAGGAATTGAAGGTCGGCATCAATATGTGACAGAGTTTATTTATCAACCAACGGTTTTGAATTGAAATCATTTCTACGCCGCAGAGGCGCAATTGAAGTCAGGGGCATAGATAACGATTAGTTTTTGAATCACTCTATTTTCCCAAAAATCCGCTTTCCCACTTATATTGTCGCGGAGGATTTGAATTTATTTAATTAATTCAAGCTACTCACGAAATAGAAGATTTCGCCTCTCTTTTTAAAGGTTCAGTAAATTTTAAACAAAATTTTGCTTTTCATTCGCGATTTAAAATGTTATTGATTAAAAAACCTATGAGCAAAAGTAATCACAATTATAAATTCTGTTTTGGACCCTGGAATTTAAGCGAAGGAGCAGACCCTTACGGTCCGCCAACCCGTCCAGCGCAAACCTTTGACTGGAAGCTGCAACAATTGAAGGAAAACGGCTTTGACGCGATGATGTTTCACGACGATGATGCCGTTCCGGATATTGATAATAAGTCGCCGCAACAAATTTTAAAAGAGGCAAAAGAGTTAAAGAAACGGCTCAATGACGCCGGTGTTGCCGCAGAGATGGTTGCGCCAAGACTCTGGTTCAGCCCGATGACGATTGATGGTGCTTTCACAAGCAACGATCCGAAGTGTCGGAAATATGCGATTGATCGTTCTATTAGATGTATAGACATTGCGCGGGCGCTTGGCACGGATTTAATTGTTTTATGGCTGGCAAGAGAGGGAAGTTATATCCGTGAGTCTAAAAACGCTCGCAGGTGTGTGGACTACCTTGTTCAGGCTTTAAATAAGATGTTGAATTATGACAAAAAGATTCGGATTGCGATTGAACCCAAGCCAAACGAGCCGATGGATGTTGCCTATGTTCCGACGATTGGGCATGCTCTAGCGCTGGCTACCTTAACCGACGATCCAAAACGGGTCGGTTGCTTGATTGAAAGCGCGCACGCAATACTTGCCGGACTTGATCCTGCCGATGAAATAGATTTTGCCTGCGCCTTCGGCAAATTATGGTCGTTGCATTTAAACGACCAGAATGGATTAAAATTTGATCAGGACAAACCGTTCGGTAGCGTTAACCTGCGATTAGCGTTCAATCAGGTTCGCGCGCTGGAACGGAATGGATATGGTAAAAAGGGGGAATACGTTTGCTTTGATGTCCATCCATTTAGAACAACCAAACCGGAGCACTGGATGGAACATCTAATCAACAGCAGAAAGACATTTCTGTTGCTTGTTGAAAAAGCGCGAACATTTGATGAAGCGGCAGCGCAAAAATTAATCTCTGAACGCAACTATCAGGCGCTTGATCAAATGGTCATTGAGCATCTTCTAAAGTAAGCACAGTCGTTCTTTATTAAATCAAAATGAAAATAAGTGTTGGCGCTTTGATGTCAAACTGCGGGGTCAAATTTGGCACAAGCGGCGCTCGCGGTTTGTCTGAAGATATTACTGACTTCATCGCTTATACCTATACACTTGGGTTTATTGCTTATTTAGAATCGGTTTGCGAAATTCCGAAACAATCAACTTCATTGAGCGCCGAAGATGAAAAGAAATCCCAATTATTTCATCAGCGGGCAATTGCGGTAGCAGGCGATTTAAGACCGAGCACCGATAGAATTGTTGAAGCGGTTTGCCGCGCCATTGAGGATGCCAATGGCAAGCCGATTTATTGCGGAAAAATCCCATCGCCGGCGCTTGCGCTGTACGGTTTTAAAAATCTTATCCCATCAATAATGGTTACAGGAAGTCATATACCCGCAGATAGAAATGGTATCAAGTTTAACAAACCACATACAGAACTTTTAAAAAGCGACGAGGAGGGAATACGACGCCAGGTGGTAAATGTTGATGAATCATTATTTGATTCAAGCGGATTTTTTAAAGAAAAACGGCAACGGCAACGTTCTGTTAACGATGAGGCAAAACAATTGTATATAAGCCGATACATTGATTTTTTTGAAAAGGATATTTTTAAGTCTTTAAAAATCGGCGTTTACCAGCACTCGGCGGTTGGTAGAGAAATCCTTGTGGAAATATTGCGTCAATTGGGCGCAAATGTAACAACGCTTGGTTATTCGGAGCAATTTGTTCCGGTTGACACCGAGGCTATACGAGAAACCGATGTTCAACTTGCGCAAAAATGGGCTGCTGAATTTAAATTTGATGCAATCGTATCAACCGACGGCGATAGCGATAGACCGCTTATCAGCGATGAAAACGGAAACTGGCTAAAAGGGGATATTGTTGGACTACTTTGCGCAAGATTCCTCGGTGCCGATTCTGTCAGCATCCCTATAAGTTGCAACACAGCCATTGAAAAAAGCGGATACTTTGCCGAGGTTAAACGGACAAAAATTGGCTCGCCTTACGTTATTGAATCAATGCAGGAGGCTATTTTAAAAGGAAGAAAAATTGTTGTCGGTTTTGAGGCGAATGGCGGCTTTTTGCTACAGTCAAAAGTGGTGGGAAAAAATGGAAATGTCCTTGATCCACTACCTACACGGGATTCTGTTTTGCCAATACTTGCGATATTATGCCTTTCCAAAACATCAGGAAAATCCATTTCTTCACTGCTTGCAAAATTGCCGCAGCGTCATACCGCCAGCGATAGATTAACCAATTTTGAGCAGAGCCGCTCGCGAGCGATACTTGAAAAATTTAGTTCTGTGGATGAAAAGAAGAATCTGTCTGAAATTGAAAACTATTTTGGCGCTATTTCCGGCAAACCGGCGCAGGTGAATCGGTTGGATGGAGTCAGAATAACTTTTGAAAACGGCGAAATAATCCATCTGCGTCCATCCGGGAACGCGCCTGAATTTCGTTGCTACACTGAGGCTGACTCACAAACCCGTGCGATTGAAATTAATCGGAAATGTCTTGATATTATCAAGAAAAATTTCTGATCATCTCTGATCAAAAATTATAATTCTGCAAATTAGGTTTCACAAAAAAATCAGTTTTTTGCTTTTTTAACAATCAGACAACGCAAACACTAATCGTTAATTAGAGAGCAAAAACTAAATTTAAAATTCTTCTGTTTTTAATCTTTATATCCATTGGGGTGCGAGCGATGCCAGTTCCAGGCTGATGATACAATTTGTTCAAGCGACGGGTAAATCGGTGTCCAGTTAAGGTCGCGTCGCGCCTTTTCAGCGCTTGCCACTAACTTTGGAGCATCGCCCGGGCGACGCGGCTTTTCTACCACAGGTATTTTTTTGCCGGTAACCTTCTCGCACACCTTAATCACTTCTCTCACCGAATAACCTTCGCCATTGCCGAGATTGTAATAACCGACTATGCCGGGTTTTAACGCCGCTATGTGAGCCGTAGCAAGGTCGTAAACGTGGATGTAGTCCCGGACGCAGGTGCCATCAGGCGTTGGATAATCAGTACCGTAAATCTCGCAGACCTCTTTTTTCCCAAGAACCACTTTTAATACGTTCGGGATGAGATGAGTCTCTGTTTTGTGGTCTTCTCCATACTTTTCCGTTGCCCCGGCGGCGTTGAAATAACGGAATGCCACAAACTCAAGCCCGTGAATCTTGTTGTACCATTTTAATATTTTTTCAAACATCAGTTTGGACTCGCCGTAAGGATTCAACGGATTCTGCTGTTGGTCTTCTGTTATTGGAACTTTGTCAGGGATACCATAAGTGGCGCAGGTTGAACTGAAAACGAACTTTTTGATGCCTGCCTGCCGTCCTGCTTCCAAGAGATTCAACGCTCCATAAACATTGTTTTTGAAATATCTTCCCGGTTGCTCCATTGATTCGCCAACCAGAGCAAGCGCAGCAAAGTGCATAACCGCATCAATCGGATGATTTTTAAAGACATCGCATATCGCCCTTGAATCTTCAAGGTCGGCTTTTACAAATATGGCGCGTTCATCAACGGCTTGACGATGACCTTCTGATAGATTGTCAACGACAACTACGTTGTGCCCCAGATTCAAAAGTTGCTCTACGCAAACCGAGCCTATGTAGCCGGCTCCTCCAGTGACAAGAACATTCATAAGTTAAGTTTATTATATATCCCCTTATAACACTGTCAATTTTTATACCTTCATCTTATATAAAACCTCAACCAGTTTTACAAACTAAAACATAAACCTGAATCATTAGCATTCCAGGAAAAAAGGCACTTCTGGGTGAAATTAGATTTTTCAAAATTATTTAGTATTCCGCTAAACAAACCCCGAAGGTGTCATACACTGGCAACCACTCATATAGGTGGATATAAAAATGGAAAATATCAATATAACTCTGACGGGGTTAAACAAAATGTTTCTTCTCTGTGAATCTCTACGTTCTCTGTGGTTATTGTCTTGCCATAAAATTATTTTTATTTTTTCTCTGTGTTCTCTGTGGTTTATTTATTTTTTACAACAGAGGTCACAGAAGGAACGGAGAGGAATCGTATTCACTCAACCAGTCCACAGTATCGTAACCCTTTC
>JBAMMJ010000216.1:0-997 GCA_039793825.1 Verrucomicrobiota bacterium
CAAATTTTCAATTGAAAATGCGACGGGGTTGAATAATTTTTATTTTTAATGTTTACATTGGATAATTGTTTAATTAATGTTTTTATTCAAATGCGGATAGGTTTGAATTCAGATTAAAGAGATTAATAAATCGGCAAAAAATAAAAAGTTATAATTATGGCAAAGTTAACAATAAGAGACATTGATGTGCGCGGAAAACGCGTATTTATGCGCGTTGATTTTAATGTTCCACTTGAGGAAAAAGAAGGCGTGATGGTAGTTACAGATGTTACCCGTATCAAAGAGACCCTGCCATCAATCAATTATCTTATTGAAAAAGGCGCAAAGTTGATTCTTGCCTCGCACCTTGGTCGCCCAAAGGGCAAAGACCCCACAGCATCGCTTAAGCCTGTTGCGGCGAAATTGCAGGAGATGCTTGGCAGACCGGTCACATTTGTTGAAGATTGCACAGGACCTGAGGTTGAAAAGGCTGTAAATAATTTGAAAGAAGGGGATATCCTCGTTCTGGAAAACACAAGATTTTATAAAGAAGAAGAAGCCAACGACCCTGAATTTTCAAAGAAACTCGCTGCGTTTGCCGATATTTATGTGAATGACGCGTTCGGTTCTGCCCACAGGGCGCATGCTTCAACAGAAGGCGTTGCTCGCGTAGTTGCTTCAAAAGGCGGTTCCTGTGTAGCCGGGCTCTTGATGGAACGGGAGTTAAAGTTCCTCGGAGATGAGCTTGAAAATCCAAAGAAGCCGTTCATTGTAATCCTCGGCGGCGCGAAAGTATCCGATAAAATCAATGTGATTGACCGCTTGCTTGATAGGGCAGATGCGCTTCTCATTGGCGGCGCGATGGTTTATACATTCCGTCTGAGTATGGGACACAAGACGGGCAAATCGCTCGTTGAACCGGATAAAACCGATGTCGCCAAAAAAGCTCTAGAAAAGGCAAAGGCAAAGAATGTTCAGTTCTTGCTCCCTGTGGATGATGTTATCGCCAAGCCTGTTC
>JBAMMJ010000216.1:1007-2613 GCA_039793825.1 Verrucomicrobiota bacterium
AACTGGATAAGAAAGGCAAACCGGTGATTGATTATCAGGACGTAAAAGTGAATTCATCTCTGGATTGCCCGGAGGGTTACGCGGGATTGGATATAGGGCCAAAAACAATCAAGCAATATTCTGAAATAATTGCTGGCGCAAAAACAATTTTGTGGAACGGACCGATGGGATTGTTTGAGAACAAGCTCTTTGCCGCAGGCACAAACGCGATTGCAAAGGCAGTTGCCGACGCCACTCAAAATGGCGCAAAAAGCATTATCGGAGGCGGCGACAGCGTCAAGGCTTTAAACAAAGCCGGTCTGGCTGATAAAGTGACATTTGTTAGCACAGGAGGCGGTGCGAGTCTTGAATTTCTTGAGGGCAAGGTGCTTCCGGGCGTCGCAGCTCTTATGGATAAGCCAGCAGGTTGCTGCTGTGGATAAAAATTAATTTTATAATTTCAAAGATTTAATTGGACTGATTTATGGAAAAAGAAAGAAGACTTATTATTGCTGGGAACTGGAAAATGAATAAAACCGTTGCAGAGGCTCTTGACCTTGTAAACGGTTTAAAACGAGAACTCGCAAGTGTGAAAGAGGTGGATATCGTGGTTTGTCCGCCTTTTACCGCGTTATGCGAGGTTTCAAAAGCGATCCTTGACACGAATATAAAGCTTGGCGCTCAAAATATGAACGAGAATAACGTCGGAGCTTACACCGGCGAAATTGCGGCGGTTATGCTGAAAGAGTTCTCGGTTCGCTATGTTATCCTGGGACATTCTGAAAGGCGACAATATCAAAAAGAGACTGATGATTTAATCTCTAAAAAGGCGCACGCCGCTCATAACGCGGCTTTGAAACCGATTGTTTGTGTTGGCGAAACTCTTGCCGAGCGAGAGGCTGGGCTCACTGAAAAAGTGTTGGAGCGACAGGTCCGCGGCAGCCTTGCCGGTCTGACGCCTGAACAGATGGAAGAGACAATTATCGCTTACGAACCGGTCTGGGCAATTGGAACCGGAAGAAATGCCACGCCCGAGCAGGCGCAGCAGGCGCACAGTTTTATAAGAAGCGTGCTATCGCAAATCTATGGAGAGGGTATTGCCAGAAAAGTCAGAATTCAATATGGCGGTAGTGTTAAACCGAGCAACGCCCGCGAATTGATGATGCAGCCCGATGTGGACGGAGCACTTGTCGGCGGGGCATCGCTGGAAGTCAGGTCTTTCTCGGAAATAATTAAAAATTCAATTTGATTGCCAAATTTTTTAGAGTAATATATATATTCGTTTTTATATGAGTTTAATAATTACACTATTATCAATAATATTATTTATTGATTGTTTGTTTCTCGGATTGCTGATTTTGATTCAGTTACCGAAGAAGGAAGCGGGCCTTGGACAGGCATTCGGTTCAACTGCCACCGATGTATTATTCGGGGCAGGTAGCGGAACAGTGCTAACCAAAGCCACAAAATATGCCGCTGCGGTCTTTCTCGGTTTGTCCCTTATTCTCTCAATTATGACAAGTCGTATGAATCCGCATAAACAAAGATTGACCGAATTTGAACGTTCCCTGCCAACGGCGGCTACGACTGTTCAGACGCAAAAGCCTGCCGCGCAAAAACCGCCGCA
>JBAMMJ010000217.1:0-19702 GCA_039793825.1 Verrucomicrobiota bacterium
CATCAAGCTTATCCCCCTTGTTCACGAGGGATAAGGATTTTGTTCCTTTGCCGAGGGTAAAGGTTTCAATAATTTTAAATGATGAAACTGTAAATAAGACTATTCGGCAGCTTAAAATGATTGGACGCGCCTTTCCGTTGTTTGAACTTGCGCGAAAGGCTCTGGACTATCCGAAGAACCAGCTTGTGAAGTTTGAGGTTATAAAAGACAAGGACGGTTCTATCGTTCAGCCGCTATTTCTCTGCTTGTTAGATAACACCTTGTGGCTATCTGAAGCCGATGCGATTGATTATGTTCTTGATAAACATTTTTCAACTTTTTACCAGGCTGAACGAACACAGATTGAGCCGCCGAAAGGGAAATACACTTTTGTTGCGCAGTGCGGATTAAGCGGCGTGATTTTAGGTCCGCCCAATCACCACGATTATCAACTTAAATTGAGAAAACTTCACTCCGAACGGTTTTCTCATATTCCGTTTGAAGAGTACAAGATGAAAATCCGCATTGTTCGGGATGAAGAGGTGGTGAAGAAATGGATTGAGGAGCAGAGCTGGCGGACTGAGTATATCACATTAAACGTGCCGGAACCTATCAGGTTAATTTCGCGGGATGATGTAGTGGCTCATTTCCGTCAGGTTCATCTTCCAAATATTATTCATCAGGTTGAGACGTATGTAATGGAAGGCGAGGCAAGCCGCAATATCCCGTGCAAACCGCTGCAACGGCTGGTGAGAAAACATTGGGAGGAAGAAAAACGTTTTCCGATGAGGCTTGCGGTGTTTTTGAGCCAGAAATTTGCGGAGCAAGGTTTGCAATTTTTCAAATGGGACAGGAGGATTACCTATGTTGCGGTGTCGCGTCCGCATTATCTTGACCTTGAATCCACACCTGTTAGTGAAAACGTCAAACGGATCATTGAGTATGTTAAGACGCATCCTGGCTGCAACAGGTATGAAGTGATAGAGGCGCTTGCGCCAACTCCGAAGAAGGGGATTGTGCCCATTGAATCACCTGCGACGCAAGACGCCGAATCTACGGCGATTACGACCGAGAATGCGGCAGCGAGTGCCGTTCAAGCTCAAACCGAAGTGGGGTCCGAAGGCGCTGGAGCGCAGCCTCAACCTGTAAAAGCGGAAGAAGAATTTACTCCGGAACAAACCGCAATAATCGCCGATATCCACTGGTTGATTCATCAGGGGCATATAATTGAATTTTACAGCGGCAAAATGTATGTGGCTAAAAAGCCAAGACCGAGACCGGTTAGAGAACAAAAACCGGTAGAAGAACAGCAGAAGGAAGCCGCTACAATTGCAAAATCTGAAACCGTAGCGAGCCAATCTGAGGCGACTGATCAGGTTGCGGCGCCGGTTCAAGCACAGGTTCAAGAGACTGACACTGACGTTGCCGAGCCTGTGGATTTTGAAGAACTTCAAAAGGATTCGTTTGAAGGCGAACAGGTACCTGAACCTGTGCAGGAAGAGACTGAGGAAGAATTGAATGGTGAGACTGAACAGTCTCAACCTGAAGAAAATAAATCTGCAACGGAACAGAATCAATAAATAGCTTTAAATAAACGGTCAATTAATTAGTATTGACGGAAATGCCCGTCAATAATGGATTTTTATACAATCAATGGACTTAAACCCTAAAATTTTAGTAGACGGCGCAATATCGTATCTCTGTTTTCTAATTGTACTTGCATTTCACGAATGCGGGCATGCCTGGATGGCATGGAAGCGGGGAGACGATACGGCGCGTTTGCTCGGGAGGGTTTCGCTTAATCCGATCGTGCATATAGAATTTTTTGGCACAATTTTGCTACCGCTGCTTGGGATTTTGCTCAGCGCTGCCGGTTCAGGGGCGGCAAAATTTGTTATCGGATGGGGGAAACCTGTTCCGGTGAATCCCGCAAATTTTAAAAACCGTCGGCTTGACAATATGCTTGTGGGGATTAGCGGTCCGTTTATGAATATCGTAATTGCATTTGGGGCGATTGCGCTTGTGCATTTAGGGAATGTATTGCATTCAAACCTTCTTATAGAACTCTGTTTCAGGATCGCTATAATAAGTCTGTTCCTATGTTTCTTTAACCTGTTGCCAATACCGCCGCTGGATGGCTCTCACGTGGCAAGCTACATCCTGGGCTGGAGCGACGAAACCTATCACAACATTGCCCGTTTCGGGTTCATTATAATAATCATTGTGATTCAGATACCAGCGGTTATGCAGTTGCTATCATTTTTGACCCGGTTCACATTGGGAATAATCCAGACTGTGTTGAGGGTGTATTGATGGGGGCAGCGTGGTTAAGATAGGTTGAGGATAGTGGATGGATTGAAAATTAAATATAAGTTATACTTATATATCTTTGTTATGGCTTGACCTTTTCTTTTATAATTGAAAAAATGATTAATAATATGTTGAAATGTAGGGGATAGTGGGCTTTTTGCTTTTTTAAGCAAATGGCTTTTTATGAGGATTGAAATTTGACAGATGACATCAAAATCTAAAAAGGCGAAAAAGGGTATGAATATATTGGTTTTAAATTGCGGAAGTTCGTCTCTGAAATTTCAGATTATAGATACGGACTTGAAAAAGATAGAATCAAATAGCGATGAGCAGAAGGCGCGCGGGCTTGTTGAACGAATAGGCGGGCAATCAATAGTTACGTTGAACGCCATAGGGAAAAAACAGGTTAAACAGACGTTGCCATTGCGCGACCATCGGTCGGCTCTTGATTATGTGCTGCGGTGGATGATTGCGCCGGAGACGGGCATACCGGGAATCAGGTCGTTAGCGGATATAAACGCAGTCGGGCATAGGGTTGTGCATGGGGCTGAGCGGTTTAAAAAATCGGTTTTAATTGATGAGGACGTAATTAAGGGGATAGAGGATTGCATTGATCTTGCGCCGCTTCACAATCCTGCAAATCTCAAAGGTATTAATGCGGCGAGGGAATTGTTTGGTCCTGGTGTTCCGCAGGTGGCAGTGTTTGACACTGCGTTCCATTCTTATATGCCTGAGACTTCTTATCTATACGCCATACCATATCAGCTTTATAGACGTCACAAAATTCGGCGTTATGGTTTTCACGGCACATCCCACCGATATGTGGCTTTCAGGTATCGCCTATTAACCGGTAAAAAACCTGAAGAAACAAATGTCATAACTATTCATTTAGGCAACGGTTGTTCGGCTGCGGCGATTAAGAAAGGCGTTTCAATTGATACTTCAATGGGTATGACGCCGCTGGAGGGGCTCGTGATGGGCACGCGATGCGGGGATATTGACCCTGCAATTATTGAGTACCTTGCGTTGAAAGAGGCGATGTCAATTACAGAAATTGACGCGTTATTGAACAAACAATCTGGTCTGCTCGGTTTGTCAGGGCTTACAAATGATATGCGCGACCTTCTAGCAGAAGAGAAAGAGCACAATGACCGACGCGCCAAACTTGCTATTGATATCTTTTGTTTAAGGGTCAAGAAATATATTGGCGCCTATCTTGCTGAGATGGGTGGCGCCGATGCGATAATCTTCACCGGTGGGATTGGCGAAAATGCAGTTGATATCCGTTCGCGGATATGTGCGGGTCTGGAATGGCTTGGTATTGAAATTGACGAAGAACTTAATAAACAATTTTTTGGCGGAAAAGAGGGCGAAATAAGCAAGAAAGAGGCGCGTGTTCGGGTTTTTGTTATACCAACCAACGAAGAATTATTAATTGCCAGAGACACCTTGCGTTGCGTCCTTAATGTTCCGCGTCAATGGTAGAGAAAGTTTAAAAATAGAATTAAATTATGTAAATGGCGTCGGGGGAAAACCCGACGCCAATTTTTATTTGCCAATGTTGCGGGATTAAATATTACGGATAATGTATTGCGGCGTATTCCGAGTCCAGCATAGCGGGGCATTCTTGAATTGTAACAGTAGGTTTTTATAGGGATAAGGGATAAAGTTCTTTCCCGACGTTTTAAATAATCTTGACATATCAGGGGACAAAGTAAGATGCTGGGCTGTTCAAAATTGATTTTATTGTTAAAATGGATAATAATTGACTTGTTTTATTTTTGTTTTCAAAGTGGCGAGCGGATGATTTTTTGCGTTAACAACTGGAAATGAACGCTTGTAATCGGGCAGAGTTACCCATTAGTATAAAAAGATAAAGATGTTAAACGAATCTGATAAACAACCTGTGAAAGGGAACAAAGTTGAGACGAGTGGCGTTGCTGTGGGCGCCGCCAACAACAGCGGCGCGGCTAAGAGCGACGTTAGCAATGGTTATCCAACTTTGTTTAACAAGGTGAGGTCTTTTAAGAGCGCCGGGCAGGTCAGGGCTATGGGATTGTATCCTTATTTCAGGACAATTTCATCGGCGCAGGACACTGAGGTTATTATTAACGGGAAAAAAGTCCTGATGCTTGGTTCTAACAGTTATCTTGGGTTGACGAATCATCCGAAAATTAAAGAGGCGGCGAAGGCGGCTGTTGAGAGGTTTGGAACAGGTTGTGCCGGGTCGCGCTTTTTGAATGGGACACTGGAAATCCATCTTGAGCTTGAACAGGCTCTGGCGAGGCTTGTCAATAAAGAGGCTGTTCTGCTTTATAGCACTGGTTTTCAGGTAAATCTTGGAGTTATAAGCGCGCTTGTTGGCAAAGATGATTATGTTCTGGCGGATAAAAGCGACCATGCGAGCATAGTTGACGGCTGTTTACTTTCGCAGGGCGAATTTATTCGGTTTCCGCATCAGGATATGGAAGCGCTGGAGAAACGGTTGCAGGGGATTGAACCTGATGCAGGAAAATTAATTGTTGTTGATGGGGTTTTTAGTATGGAGGGGGATATTATAAACCTGCCGGAAGTTGTCAGGCTTGCAAAGAAATATAATGCCGCTGTGATGGTTGACGACGCGCATGCGATTGGCGTTTTGGGGGAGAAAGGGGCTGGCACATCAAACCATTTTGGTTTGACCGAGCAGGTTGACCTGATAATGGGAACCTTCAGCAAATCGCTTGCGAGTCTGGGAGGATTTATAGCAGGCGATGCGCAGATGATTGATTATCTAAAACATCATTCGCGGGCTTTGATTTTCAGCGCCAGTATGAGCCCGGCAAATGCGGCTGCTGTGAAAGCGGCGCTTGACATTATGGTAAGCGAGCCGGAAAGAATCCAAAGATTGTGGCATAATACAAATCGGATGCGTCAGGGTTTGTTATCGCTCGGGTTTGATCTTGGGGTAAGTCAGACGCCTATTTTGCCGATTTATTGCAGGAGCCTGTTGAATGCCTTTAAATTTACAAAGCGGCTTCAGGAAGAAGGCGTGTTTGTGAATCCGGTGGTTTCTCCGGCGGTTCCGCCGGGTCAGGAATTAATTCGCGTAAGCCTGATGGCGACGCATACCGATAGCCAGATAGATTTTGCCCTTGAAAAGTTGGGCAAGATCGGGAAAGAACTCGGTATAATATAAAGGAGTAGCGTTCAGATGCGGGTATTGTTGACCGGGGCAAACGGGTTTGTCGGGAGTCATATTCTTGACGAGCTTTGCCACAGGGGGATTGAAACCTCAATATTGTTGCGTTCTACCAGTTCAACCGCGTTTATAAATCACAGGCTTAATCAAATCAAGGTATGCAGAGGTTCATTGGATAATCCTGATTCGCTAAAATCGGCGCTTGGGGATGTTACTCACGTTATACATTGCGCCGGTCTGGTGCGGGCGCTGGAGCCATCGGATTTTTACAGAGCAAATCAACAGGGCACGCGCAATCTTGTTGAGGCTATCAATGAGTCCGGGAAGAATAGAGTAAAACGGCTGGTTTTAATATCAAGTTTGGCTGCCACAGGACCGTCTGCTCCGGGCAAGTTGCGGCGCGAAGAGGACGCTCCTTGTCCAATAACCGATTATGGCAGGAGCAAGCTTGCGGCTGAAGAAGAGGTAATTCAAAATTGCGAAGTAGAATACACAATCCTTCGCCCGCCTGGCATCTATGGAGATAGGGATGGTGAATTTTTAAGGCTTTTTAAAGCGGTTAGGAATCATATTCTGCCGTTGTTCGGCGGTGGCAAACAACAATTGAGCATTGTTTATGTAAAAGATTTAGCCCACGTTTGTGTTGAAGCGTTATTAGAGCCTGAAGCCGCAGGTAGAATTTATTTCGTCGCTAATCCGCAAATTACAACCTCTGGCGAGCTGGCTAAAACAATTGCGGATGAACTTAATGTGTGGACTTTTCCGTTGTATTTGCCGATACAGGCTCTTTATCCGATATGTTTGTGTCAGGAGATGATTTCAAGATTGAGTAAAAAACCGAGCGTTCTTAGCAGACAGAAATATAGAGAATTAAGCGCCGCGGCGTGGACGTGCGATGTATCTAAATTAAAAAATGAGCTTGGGATAGTTTGCCAGACTTCGTTAAAAGAGGGGGTAAAAAAGACATTAGAGTGGTATCGTTCAGAGGGTTGGTTAAGATGAAGAATTATACTTTCATAGATTACGCAACGCAGATATACATTATTTTAACGGGGTTGGTTGTTTTGTTTGGGCATAATAAACTTGGTGCTTATTGGGTTTTGCTTTTTCTAATTCATATCGGGGTTTTATTAGCGATTCACCTTCTGGTCAAGAATGAGGAAAAATTAAAACGCGGTAGCCTTTTTGAATTTTTGAGGCTGTATTATCCGATACCTTTGTATATTGGTTTTTATCGGGAAACGGGTGTATTAAATCAGGTATTTGTTAGCGGTTATTTTGATCCGTTTTTTATTAAACTTGAAGAGCAGCTTTTCGGGTTTCAGCCGAGTCTGCAATTTATGGAGCGGCTTCCCTATTTGTGGGTGAGCGAGATATTTTATATTTCGTATTTTTCATATTATTTGATGATAGCCGGAGTTGGTTTTTGGCTTTTTTTGAAAAATAAAGAGCAATTCCACCATTTTGTCTCTATTGTATCGTTTGTTTTTTATTGTTGTTTTATAATTTATATATTTTTGCCGGTTGTTGGACCGCGTATTTTCTATCGGGAGCTTGTTTCTGTGGAAATTCCGAAGGAGGTTGCACCTGTGGGTATGCCGGTGTTTCCGGCTGCGGTGCAATCTGGCGTATTTTACAAAATTATGGCGTTTATCTACGATTGTTTTGAAGCGCCCGGGGCTGCGTTTCCGAGCAGTCACGTGGCTGTTGCGTTGACCACGGTATATTTTTCATTCAGGTATTTGCGTAAAATCCGTTATGTGCATCTTGTCGTTGCGATATTGCTTTGTGCCTCTACGGTGTATTGCAGGTATCATTACCTTGTGGATGTATTTGCCGGGGCAATAACGGCGCTTTGTACGGTCTGGATTGGAAATAAACTCTATTTTCGTTTCCGCGGGATAAAATCAGGGTCTGAACAAAATCGGGCGCAGTAGTTAATGATGGGCGAAGAAGGCGCGAAGTGGCTATTCATCCTTTCTAATATGAAACGGTAAAAAAGTCGGGTGTTGTTATTCCACGGTAACGCTTTTTGCGAGGTTGCGCGGTTTATCAACATCGCATCCGCGTTCAACGGCAATATAATATGCGATTAATTGCAGCGGTATTGCAGCGAGTATTGGGAACAGGGGCTCTTCGGTTTGCGGCAGAAAGATTGCGTCCTCAACGTGTTGTTTTATTTCCTGATTGTCTTCGGTGGTTATGGCTATTATTGGACCGTTTCGGGCTTTGATTTCCTGGAGATTTGAAAATGTTTTTTCGTACATTGAATCTTTTGGGATGACAAAGACGGTTGGCGTTTTTTCGTCAATGAGCGCGATTGGACCGTGCTTCATTTCTGCCGCGGGATAGCCTTCGGCATGGATATAGGAAATTTCTTTTAATTTTAAGGCGCCTTCAAGTGCAACGGGGAAGTTGTATTGTCTGCCAAGGAAGAAAAAGTCTTCTGCCTGGGCATATTTGAGGGCTATTTGTTTGATATGATTGTGTTGTTCAAGGACCTCTGCGACCTGGTTTGGGATTTTTTCCAGGGCTTTTAAGATATGAGACGCCCTTTTTATGGAAAGATTTCTTATTCTGCCCATCAGGATGGCAAACAACGCCAGGACTGTGATCTGTGATGTGAAAGCTTTTGTTGAGGCTACGCCGATTTCCGGACCTGCGTGGAGGTAGATTCCGCCGTCGGCTTCTCTTGCGATAGTGCTGCCGACGACATTGCAGATGGAGAGGACTTTGTGTCCCCGTCGTTTGGCTTCGCGGAGTCCGGCAAGAGAATCGGCGGTTTCTCCTGATTGAGTGATTATTAACACGAGGGTGTTTTTTTCAAGGGGAGCGCATCTATATCTGAATTCGCTGGCGTATTCTACTTCGGAGGGGATATGGGCGAACTCCTCAAAGTAATGTTCGCCGATCAGGGCGGCGTGCCAGCTTGTGCCGCAGGCGGGCATAACGATGCGGTCAATGGCGCGCAATTCGGCGGTTGTCATATTCAAACCGCCAAATGTTGCCGTGCCTTCATCGTAGTTTATTCTGCCGCGCATTGCGTTGAGGATAGTTTTGGGTTGCTCAAAGATTTCTTTGAGCATAAAGTGGGGGAAGTTTCCGCGTTCTGCCGCTTCCGGGTCAAGTTCAAGTCTGCTGATCTGGAGCTTTGCGGTATCTGTTCCTAAATTGTTTAATTGGATGCCCTGTGGGGTGATAGTGACGACATCGTAATCGTTTAGAAAAACCACATTGCAGGTGTGTGGGGCGATTGCAACGGCGTCGCTCGCTACATAATATTCGTCATCGCCAACGCCTATTATAATTGGGGAGCCTCTGAGGGCGCTGATTATCACATCGGGAAAATCCACGCAAATTACGGCGATGCCGTATGTGCCGATCACCTCTCGCAGCGCATCCATAACCGCTCTGGTTAAAATATTTGCGTTAAACTGAACGGATTTATTCTGGCTATTGCTGGAATATTCTGATTTTAACCGTTCATAATGGACGCCGATCAGGTGCGCGAGCGCTTCGGTGTCGGTTTCGGAAACAAATTTGTGTCCTTGCAGACGCGATTTAATTCTATCGTAATTTTCAATCACCCCATTATGGACTACAGCGATTTTGCCGCTCTGGTCAAAATGGGGATGCGAGTTTGTGTCTGAAGGAATACCGTGAGTTGCCCAGCGGGTATGACCGATACCGATATTACCATGCAATGGCTGGTTTGTTAAAAGACGCGCCAGCCCGTCGTCAATTTTGCCTTTCTTTTTATGAAAATGAAATTTTCCGTTGTGAATAACTGCGATGCCGGCGCTGTCATACCCCCTGTATTCAAGACGACGAAGCCCCTCAAGCAAAATTGGTGCTGCGGGTTTAACCCCCACGTATCCTACTATGCCGCACATAACATATATTATTAAAACAGATTGAATGGGGAATTAAAAGAGAATTTTTCAACGCTATTGGGTTTCACCTGCAACATAGTTCGTTATTTAGGTTTGACCCATTTGGGCTGATTATTGGTTTTTGAGTCTGTATTTTGTAGAGCTCTTCGGATTAGTTTTTAACCTGCATATTTAAAGAACAGGGCGCTCAGGGGTGGGAGTGTAACGAGGATGGAATCTTTTTTGAAATGCCAGCCGATTGATTGGGTTGGGACGCCGCCGAAGTTTCCGTGACCGCTGCCGCCGTAGATTTTGGCGTCGCTGTTCAGGACTTCGTTCCACCAGCCTGAAGCAGGAACCCCGATTCTGTAGTTGTATCGTGGGACTGGTGTAAAATTGAAGACTGCGAGGAGGATATGGGAGCCGTCTGAGCTTTTTCTGAGGAAACTCAGGGTGCTGTTTTCGGAGTCGTTGCTGTCAACCCATTCAAAGCCTGATGGCGAGGTATCGGTTTCATAAAGCGCCGGTTCTGATTTGTAGAGTTTATTAAGGTCTGAGACCCATTTTTGGAGGCGCTCGTGGAGGTTGCCTGGTTGAATGAGATACCAATCAAGCGATTTGTCGTGGTTCCATTCGTTCCACTGGCCAAACTCGTTTCCCATAAACAACAATTTTTTCCCGGGTAGCGCGAATTGGTAGCCGTAAAGGGCGCGAAGGTTTGCGAATTTTTGCCAGTCGTCGCCGGGCATTTTTCTTATCATAGAGCCTTTGCCGTAGACCACCTCGTCGTGGGAGAGTGATAGGATAAAATTTTCGCTAAAGGCATACATTCCGCGAAAAGTCAGGTCGTTATGATGATATTTTCTGAAGATTGGGTCTTTGGAGAAGTAGCGTAGTGTGTCGTGCATCCAGCCCATATCCCATTTGAAGCCGAAGCCCAGTCCGCCGATATAAGTTGGGCGTGATACCATAGGCCAGGCGGTTGATTCTTCTGCGATTGTCTGGACATCGGGGAAATGTTGATAGACTGCGGTGTTAAACTGTCTGAGGAAGTCTATTGCTTCAAGGTTTTCTCTGCCGCCGTAGATGTTTGGAATCCACTCGCCGGGGCGGCGGGAGTAGTCAAGGTAGAGCATTGAGGCGACGGCGTCCACGCGCAGTCCGTCAATGTGATATTTATCAAGCCAGAAG
Source organism: Verrucomicrobiota bacterium (assembly GCA_039793825.1). GTDB lineage: Bacteria > Verrucomicrobiota > Verrucomicrobiia > Limisphaerales > JAKPVM01 > JAKPVM01. The sequence goes on from JBAMMJ010000217.1 coordinate 10,534, forward strand.
AAGGCGCTGCTTATGAGAAAGCTTTTAACCTCGTATCTGCCGTAGTTAAAGATGTAACTATTCCAGTCGGGATGAAAGCCTTTGCGCATATCGGCGTGTTCGTATAGGTGGGTGCCGTCAAAGTAGACGAGTCCGTGTTCGTCGCAGGGGAAATGGGACGGGACCCAATCAATGATAACGCCGATGCCGTTTTGATGTAGGCAGTCAATAAGGTACATAAAATCCTGAGGGGTGCCGTATCTGCTTGTTGGTGCGAAATAGCCGGTAATCTGGTATCCCCAGGAGCCGTAGAATGGATGTTCCATAACTGGCAAAAACTCAACGTGGGTGAACCCCATTTGTTTTACATATTCAACGAGTTTATCTGCGAGCATTGCATAGCGTGGATAATCGTGTTCTCTGCCATACTCGCGCATCCAGGAACCCAGATGAACCTCGTAAATTGAGATTGGTTTGTTATGGCGGTTTAATTGTTTGCGTTTTTCCATCCAGACCCCGTCGCCCCAGTTATAATTTATATCCCAGACGATTGAGGCGGTGGCTGGCGGGGTTTCGTGTAAGAAGCCGAATGGGTCGGCTTTATCAACGGAGTAGTTATTGAATTTTGATTCTATGTGAAACTTGTAACGATGTCCGATAGCGGCACCGGGAACGAAGCCTTCCCAGATTCCGGAATGGCCGCGCGGTTTTAGCGGATTCTTTTTCTTGTCCCAATTGTTGAAGTCTCCGATAACGTTTACCGAAATTGCGTTTGGCGCCCAGGTGGCGAAATAGACGCCGTGGGTTCCTGTTTTGTCAACGAGCGGATGCGCGCCAAGTTTGTTATAAAGGAAGTAATGTGTTCCCTCGTTGAACCAGTGTAAGTCGTCCGAGCTTAACAATGTAATGTTACGCATTGTATAAATCGTGAACAAGATTATGTAAGTTTCAAGAGTTTTATTTGATGACAATGGAATAAATGTGTTGTATTTGTATTTAAGTTTAGAATTACGGAGTTAAATATGAGGTCAGATATTGTTAAAAAAGGTTTTGAACGGGCGCCACACCGAAGCCTTTTGTGGGCTACTGGCGCGATTGAGTCTGAAGCGGATTTTGACAAACCGTTTATTGCGATTTGTAATAGTTATACCGAGACGATTCCCGGTCATATACATCTGGACGAGGTTGGGGCTTTGATTAAGCGGTTCGTCCGAGAGGCTGGCGGAGTGCCTTTCATCTTCAACACAATCGGCATTGACGATGGAATCGCGATGGGACACACAGGGATGAAGTTTTCGCTCGCGTCACGCGAATTGATTGCCGATTGCGTGGAGTCAATGATTCAGGCGCATTGTTTTGATGGGATGATCTGTATACCGAATTGCGACAAGATTGTTCCGGGGATGTTGATGGGGGCGATGAGGGTAAATATCCCGACGATTTTTGTCAGTGGCGGTCCGATGGCTGCCGGGATAGCGGCAACAAAGGCTGAACAGGATATTCAAGCGCCGGCGCCGGCGGAGAAGTTTTCGGATTTGATTTCGGTGTTTAAAGGGGTGGCTGAATTGCAATCTGGAAAGATTACCGAAGCGGACTTGAAACGACTTGAGCAAACCGCCTGTCCGACCTGTGGTTCTTGTTCGGGAATGTTCACTGCCAATTCAATGAACTGTCTTTGCGAGGCTCTTGGTATGGCACTGCCGGGAAACGGGACTGTTCTGGCTGTTTCAAAAGAGCGAGAGATGCTTTATCGGAAAGCCGCCTACCAGATTATTAAACTGGTTCAAATGGATTTGAAACCGCGCGATATTGCCACGATTGAGGCGTTTGACAACGCTATTGCGCTTGATGTGGCTATGGGCGGGTCAACAAACACAATCCTGCACACCCTTGCGATAGCCCGAGAAGCCGGAATTGAATATGATATTGCAAGGATTGATTCTATATCGCGCAATGTGCCCTGCCTTTGCAAGGTGTCGCCATCTTCGGATTATCATATTCAGGATGTGCACCGCGCCGGCGGCATTTATACGATTCTGGGCGAGCTGAAGCGAATTGACGAATCAAACGGTTACATCAACGACGTTTACAAGGGCGAAGGCGAACCGAAGGCTAAAAAAATCCTTACGCTTTCTTGCAAAACAGTAACCGGCAAAACGCTTGGTGAAAATATAAACGAATGGGACGTTCGGTCTCAAACCTGCAGCGATGAGGCAAAAATTGCGCGCGTCTCAGGCTGTTCAATGTTATTCGGAAATCCTTCTGATCCGAACAATCAGGTTGTTAAAACCGCTCGGGGCACGCTTGCTCCAAAACCGTTGTTCTTCTTTGCCGGGGACCTCAACGCAATAGCGCTATGGCGCCTTGCAGCCCTCTGGAACACTAATTCAACAGAGGCTTTTGACGGTGTGTTTCACAAAAAGGCGTCGGTTAGATTGCCTGACAAAACAACCATCAAAGGGATTGAGGAAATTGCCAGATTTATTTCAACCAGTATTCAGGAGGCGCGCGGTCTTGTCAAAGCCGAACTCGCTTCCGTGAATAACAGGCCGGTTGTATTGTTCTGGAAATATGAAAAAGGCGCGGGAAAGATGCCATATCAAATCCTTGCAATCGCAAAATTGAAAGGCAACAAAATTGCGCGGGCAAAAATTAAGAACAGCGAAAGATTGCTAAAACGAGCCCAGCCTGCAGGGCTTATGCCGTATGACCCGGTGTTCCAGTTTGATCCTTATGATTGCATAAGGACTAAAGAGAGCGCGTACAGTCAAGATGGTGGACTTGCAATATTGTATGGAACGCTTGCGCCTGAAGGTTCGGTGGTGAAGACGGCGGGTATTAGCGGGGAGTTCAAGGCAAATTGTGGCTCAAACTTCGTTTTTGAAGGTCCGTGCATAATATTTGAGAGTCAGGAAGAAGCCTGCGAGGGAATACTCGCCGGGAAGGTGAAGCCGGGCGATGTTGTGATTATAAGAAACGAAGGTCCGCGAGGCGGTCCGGGGATGCAAGAAATGCTATCGCCGACAAGTTATATCACGGGGATGGGGCTTGGCGACAAGGTAGCGCTTATTACCGACGGCAGATTCAGCGGCGGCACGGCAGGCGCCTGCATAGGACACGTTTCACCCGAAGCCGCAGAGGGTGGTCCTATCGGATTGTTAAGAAATGGCGACAGGATCAGGATTGATTTTCCGAACCGTAAAATTGACATCCTTGTTCCTGATTCTGAATTAGAAGAACGGAAGAAGAGCTTCAAGCCGCTTGAACGTCAATTTGGCGGCTGGCTTGCGCGGTATCGTCGCCTTGTAACAAACGCGAGTCAGGGCGCGGTGTTGAAGTAATTGGATATAGCGTGGTCAATCTGTGGGTTGAAACTCACGTTTATATTGCGCGATATAATTGTTATTGTTGGGCGATCATTAAATGAGGACTTCTGGTGATTGTTGAATGTTTTTTAGCAGCTCGGCGGTGAAGTAAGTAAAAAAATTGTTAAACATCAGGCACAACAGACAATGTCTCAAAAGGTTTTTTTATCCATTCACAGAAGTCCCAGTATGTAAAGAAATTATACCTCAATAAAACCACAAGATTTTCCAATAAGCATCCAGATGGAGAACAAAATTTTTGGCATAAGAAGGAGTAGAGCGTTTTGGAGTGCTGTGGTATGTCTACGAAATAGACGAATCGCCGTTTTGTGATTTTTAGATGTAAAATAATCAACGGAATTAACACCGAAACAAAGAAAGAGATTTAATTTGTTGGTTGTTTTTTCAAGACAAGGGGTTACCTAACGTCACAAAGCGGTGTTGCGCCTGCTTACGCAGGCTTAACACCGCACTCCGTATAACCGAACCGCATTACAATAATATTTCTGGTTCCAAAATTTGTGCTTAATTAAATCAAAAATTTTACAGATTGTAATGTTGTCCGATTATTCTTTTTCCAATAAAAATACTATTCATAAAATTTGTATTTTATTTCTTTTTAATGCGGTAATAAGAGATTATAATTCATAACGACTACCAAAAACAAAAAGGAGAAATTATGATAAAATTATTCATATTTGAATGTAATGATGAAACAGAGGCGGAATGTTTTGAGCGGGGATTGTTCGGTTCTAAAAGTAAATGGCCTTTATATGTTCATAAAGGTGATTTTTGTTTTCTCTATAATTATTATGGGCGAAAACAATTAATATATGGAGTATATCAAGCGATTTGTGATGGTGCTGCTAATATAGTGAATGAGGCTTGGGGCGGCAGATATCCATTTCAGGTTCGTATTGAACAATGTTCAAAGGAGCGTATTTCAGTTCCACGTTATAATATTGAACACATAGTGACTAATCCAGATACGGGAAGAGTAAATAATATATTAAAGGGTGACCTGGCACAAAATTTGATTCAGTTTTTTGCTGGTGGATATACTTTTTCAAGGATTAGCGGAGAAAAATTAGCTGATATTGAAGAAGACATAAGACAGAAATATCCACGAAAATACCATTGCACAGACGGACATGATGTTCGATCATTATCAGAGCAATCAATTGATGATTGGTTGTCCAGTCATCAAGTTTATCATGAATATGAAAGGCTTACCAATATTCCCGAATATCTTATTCCTGATTTTACTGTTTATTCACGCGACAAATCACCAGTTTTTATTGAATTTTGGGGGATGTTAGACAATCCTCTATATTTGAAGCGACGTGAGCTCAAATGCAATGCATATCTTAAACATCAATGCAAACTAATTGAACTATATACAGATGATTTAAAGAATTTAGATTTTTCCTTGCGTAATAAATTAAAAAAATTTGATGTTGAAGTTAAGTAGATTTCCAAAACCATAAAAAACGTACGTCGGAGTGGGACGCCCGTTTTATTTAAGCGCAATGGATTGAATTGAGTTTTTACAATTATTTGAGTGTTTTCTTCAGAAATTCAAGTCCTTTGATTGCGATATCCTGGCGGCTGGGTTCAATCTTGCGCCAGATTGCCGCCGCTTTGGCTATGACTTTTACATCCTGGGTGAAGGATTCAATCACAACGTCGCCATTATAGTTAATATTTTTCAGCGATTTTGCGATCCCCTTCCAGTCAATATGGTCGTAGCCCGGGGTTCCGCGGTCGCAGCCGCAGGCGTGAACGTGTCCCAGCAATTTGCCTGCCTTTTCAATTGCAGGCGGCTGGAACTTTTCTTCAATATTCATATGGAAGGTATCGTAATGAAGTTTCAGCGCCGGACTGCCGACATCGTGAATCATATTAAGTGCCTGGTCAACAGTGTTAATAAAATCGGTCTCAAACCGATTGAGCGGCTCAAGACAGACCTGTTTGCCTTTGTCTTCGGCATATTTGCAAAGTTCTTTCAGGTTTTTGACCACTGTTTTCCATTGTTGACGATATTCCTTTGGTGGAACAGCCTCCGCCCTGCCGACAGAGGAATAAACCGGACCGATGAGCGACGGACAATCAAGCGTAACCATCTGGTCTATTAACGCTTTCATATAGTTCATTGAATTTTTTTGCTGCTCTTCATTGCCGCGCAGGTCGCGGTCTGGACCGAGACAGGCGCAGACTGAGCCGCAGGCAAGCCCAACTTTGTCCAGCGCGGCTTTAACCTTTGCCGGATCGATGTGGGACGGGTCTTCAATCGCGATTTCTACCGTATCAAACCCCCAATTTTTGAAGGTCTTGAACAAATGCACGCTCTTTGTCGTGAACGGCGAAACAAACAGGAATGTGTTAATACCGAATCTCATACGTTTATTTTTTTTCTCAACCTTATAAAATTAAAAATTTATGTCAATAAAAGTTTCAGGAAATCTTTAATTTTTTTATCAATATCCAGCAGGGCGTGTCCGGGAGCTGGCGGCTTTTGAGCCCGTGAAGGCAGTGGCGAAAAATTTGTGGCTTTAATCCGATATGGTAGCAGTGTCGTTCCTGATTTCTGCCACCGCGACGCCGGCGGTAATGTGTTTATAATTTTCCTACGAAAGAAATAATGTGAAGTTTAATTTTTAAATTTCTTTGTTTGGTGCGGAGTTATCAGGGCGCATTGGCTATAAGAAGAGTGGATTATAGTTTTAAAGAATAGAAGTTTTACAGGTATGAGAATAATTGAGATTTAATTAGTTTTAATCTAAATGGTTTTACTATTTAGTATCCAGAGTTCTTCTTATTATCTGAAGCAGTTTTAGTTCGCTCAAAGGTTTCAGGAGAACATTTTCGCCTTCAACCAGATCAAAAACACTTTTTTCAATCTCCATAGGATAACCGGTTATGAATACGATTTTTAAATCAGGTTTTTTTTCTTTGAGTTTTTTTGCAACATCGTAGCCTGAAAGTCTTCCTGTTAATACGATATCTGTGAGCAGGAGATTAATTGCTCCATTTAATTCGGCAAATTTATTGATGGCAGATTGTCCGTCTGAAGCTTCAATGACAATATATCCATTTGCTTTTAACAATTTTGCCGTGAGGATTCTTACGGTGGCATCATCTTCAACAAGCAAGATCGTTTCGTTGCCTTTGAGCGTTTCTTTATTTGGAGATGTTTGGGGCGTTGGGGTTTTTGTTTCGGAGTGTCTCGGTAAGAATATAGTGAATTTAGAGCCTGACGCGGGGGTGCTTTCCACTTCAATCCAACCTTTATGTTTACTGACGATATCTTTAACAATAGAGAGTCCCAGTCCTGTTCCTTTATCGGGTCCTTTAGTGGTGAAAAAAGGGTCGAAAATTCGCGGGAGAATCTCAGGAGGGATTCCTGTTCCGGTATCTTTTACACTCAATGTGATAAATTCGCCGACGCGCTGTTCGGGAGTTGACGGTTTGTCTATGTAAATAAAATCGGTGGTTATTTCAAGGGTTCCGCCGCGCGGCATAGCGTCGCGGGCGTTGATTGCGAGATTCATAATTGCCTGTTCAAGCGCTGCTCTGTCTGCTTCAACCATCATTTTTGCGGGAAATCCCCTGATTTTGACCACGATATCAGAACCGAGTAGTCGCTGGAGCATCTTGCTCATTCCGCCGATGAGCTCATTTATATCAATTACAAATAGTTGGGTATTTTTTACCCGACTGAATGCAAGGATGCGCTGGGCAATATTGGTGGCGTTTTGCACCGATTTTTCAATATACTCCAGACTTTTTTCGCCTTCGTCAGAAAGATTTTTGCAACCACGTATTAAGTCCGCGCTTAGTTTTATAATGCTTAATACATTGTTAAAATCGTGCGCGACGCCGGTGGCAAGTCTGCCAATGATCTCCATTTTTTGCGCTTGCAAAAGTTGTTCTTCAAGGCTACGGGTTTTTGTTAAATCTTCGCAAATTCCCACATAATTTGTAATTTCGTTCTTATTGTTTTTAATAGGTATAATTGTGGTTTTAACATTTATTACGGAACCATCTTTTCGTCGGTTTATAAGGTCTCCGCTCCAGGCCTTACCACTTTTTAGTATATTTTCAAAAGATGAATAAAATTCCGAGTTATACAGGTGTGAACTGATAAGCGTTTCTGGCTTTTTGCCGATGCATTCTTCTGGGGCATATCCATACATAGAGACAAAGGCTGGATTAACATACTCAATTTGCTCTTCTTTGTCTGTAACAATGACGGCAAAACCAGCTGTCTCAATCGCTCTTTGTAGAAGTTGAATTTTTGATTCTGCTTCTTTTTCCGGAGTTTTGTTGTGAAGGACGCAAACAGCGCCAATAGTCTTTTCATCGCTAATTTTTATCGGAGATACAGCCACGTCCACATAATATTTTTTGCCGTTGCGATTTATTAACACAATGGAATCACCTAAATTTGCGGTTTTGCCCTCTTTAATGGCTGAATTCATCTGTTGTTCCAGTGGAAGCGTGGGTTGATTAGATTGTGCGGCAACGTTGAGGACCTCAGAAATCATTTTGCCTTTAGCCGATTGTGGGTCCCAGCCCGTCAGATTAGCGGCGGCCGGATTCAAATTGATTACCCTTCCGTTGAGGTCGGTGACTATCACTCCGTCAATGATGGATTCAAAAACTCTTCGTTGTTCTTCGTTTAATTTATCAAGGGACTCTATATAGGAAAACATCTGGCGATGTTCCAGAAGGATTTTGCCGGCGAGCAACGTTGCTAATGGATAAAAAACAAGAAATGGGATTGCCATTTTTATTAATATCTCAAACGAAAGTTCATCTGGTAGAGTCAACATCATCATCAATACCGCGCAATGAGTGAAAAATCCGAATTTGAATAACTCTTCATTGGTTATGGAATTTATTTCTCTGTTTTTTATTCGTCGGTAGTAGAGTCCTGCAAGGGAGGAGACGAGGATAGATAATATTCCTGTGATCATTCCTATTCCGCCTAATAAAGTTCTGCATACAATAGCGATCGCCATTGCGGGCAGAACGGCGTAAGTTCCAAAAAATAGACCGCACAGGCTTAATACAATAGAGCGGCCATCAAAAATCAATCCCGGCGAATGCACCGCCGGGCGTAACATAGCGATTACAGCGACAATGCCGAAAAGTAGACCTTGAATAACCGAACCGAAAGACTCATCGGTTGGTTTTCGTCTTTCCAGAAAGTTGGAGACTATAACTAACGCCACAAGGAGTGAAAGGTTTAATATGAGGTCTAAGTACATATTACGCTACGGGTTGTTGTTTGATGGCAATGACAGACTTTTCTCTGGACGACCGAAGAAAATGTCCCTTTTTCTAACGCCTCTGGTTTAGGATAAAAGGCGCGCAAATTATATAATTTTGACACCAAGCTAAGACCAAACTTTTCAATTGCTACTGTCTAAAATATAGAAATAATATTTTGTTCTGGCTGTCAAGAATTGTTTGAAGATAGATTTTTTCCTGCTCTGATTTTAGGCGCGGAAGAGATTGGATAATTCCAGATAGGGGTTAGTTGCAGGACGCGGTGGCAATCATAGCGAGAGACGCTGTAAGTATTTATTAAACGTTGATACTCTTTTCTTCAATTAATAGGCGCGGGTCTTTGAATTATAGCATAGAGGGGTCGTTGGGGCTTCGCCCATTACCGCCGCGCACTAAAAATCGCTTTTTGTATAACGTTTTACGCCACCGGCGCCATTCGGGATTCTAAATATTTACTGTTCTGGAAATGATTGGAACCTAAATCATTAACATTGAACTCAATGATTGATTCCATAATCGGTCAAAATACA
>JBAMMJ010000218.1:0-2597 GCA_039793825.1 Verrucomicrobiota bacterium
GCACCATTCGCCCATATTTGACGAAGGTGTGATCGGGTAAATGCACATTACTTCATTGCAGCGATATGCTACATACGCAACCGCTTCATTTCCATCAAGTGTTATATATTGTTTCGTATTCATCTTTATTTCTTGATTTCGTTTAATTAACTTTTATTTCGTCTATTTGTTTCAAATAATTAAAAACTTCTTCAGCCTCTTTCTCGTCTACTTTGCTAATCGCAAATCCTGCGTGAACTATTACATAATCGCCCACACCGGCTTCTGGCACATAGGCAAGGCTGACTTCTTTAATGACGCCGCCAAAACTTACCTTACCCGTGCGTTCAAGCGGGTCTTCGCCCATCACATTTATTACCTTTCCAGGTATTGCAAGACACATAAGTAATACTTTATCTCTCTTTCAGTTCCGTTAAGTACGCTGATTGAGCCGCCCCAGCCATAATCTGACCAAGCGCCAGTCCGCCGTCGTTTGGCGGCACGACCTGATGACGATAAACATTAATCCCCAGCTTCAATAAATCTCTCTCTACCTTTTCTGTCAAATAACGGTTCTGAAAACATCCACCACTTAAAACAATCTGCTTTTCCCCAATTCTCTTAACTACTTCAACAATAAATTTCACCATAGAATTATGGAATCTGGCAGAAATTTTTCTAATACTCTCTCCGCCACAATAATCATTAATTATAGATTCTAATAATGGCTTCCAGTCAAGTATTAGATTTAAAAATTTTGCAACTTTATTATTTTCATTGGCTTTATCTTTGTTTTCAAGCAACGAAATTGGATAAGTCTCGTCTGTATTTATGCCATCGGTAGCAAATTCCAATTCCATTGCAGCCTGGCCTTCATATTTGCATATCTGTCTTAGACCAATTATTGAGGCAACTGCGTCAAAAATCCTCCCCGCGCTTGATGTTAATGGAATGGATTTACCAGATTTTAATCTTGCCAGATTAATCGCCAATTCTTCATTTGAAAACGAATGAATCGTTGGGATTTGTTTATTCAAAACATCTCCAAATGCTTCATACAACATACCCAGCGCTGCTTTTCTTGGTTCCTTAATCGCGGTATCGCCTCCGAGCAATGGAAACAATTTAAAATGTGCTACTCTTCTGAAACCATTCTCATCAACATATAAAAATTCACCGCCCCAGATTGTTCCATCTCCTCCATAACCTGTTCCATCCCAAGAAACTCCAAGCACCGGCAGATTCACCCTATTTTCAGCCACACAAGACATTATATGAGCGTAATGATGTTGAACTTTAACCAGAGGAACACCAGATGATTCAGCAAATTGTGTGGACGCATAATCAGGATGGAGATCGGATACTATGGCTTGGGGCTGTTTCTCATATAAACAGGGCAGATCGTTTACTGTTTTTTTGAATGCTATATAGGCTTGCAATGTTTCAAGATCGCCGATGTGTTGACTTAAAAAAACTCGCGTACCGAAGGCGAAACCGACTGTATTTTTTAATTGTCCCCCCACTGCGATCGTTGGTCGGGTATTAACCGGAATTTCTATTGGAAGCGGGGCATAGCCTCTGGCGCGCCTGATAACCATCGGTTTATCTCTCACAACAGCCACAACAGAGTCGTCTATGTGGCGAACGATTCTTCGGTTATGCACAAGAAAAAGGTCGGCAATATTTTTAAGCCGTTCAAGAGCCTCGCGCTCGTCTATGCAAATAGGTTCGTCGCTAATGTTTCCACTCGTTGCGACAACGGCTTTTCCTATTTCTCTTAAGAGTATATGATGTAGCGGCGTGTAAGGAAGTATTGCGCCAATATATGGATTGTTCGGAGCTACAGAGGGAGCGATTTTACCATCAATCTTATTTCTATTTTTATGAACTAAAACAATCGGCGCTTCAGGAGAGAGCAGCAGTTCCTCCTCTATTTTGTTTATAAGACAAATATCTTTGACATATTCTATTGACGGAAACATTACCGCGAGCGGTTTTTCTTCTCTGTGCTTCAATTTTCTTAGCCTGAGGACCGCATCCTCGTTCTGAGCATCTACGATAAGATGAAATCCACCGAGCCCCTTAACAGCCACTATTTTCCCGTCAAGTATCTGTCTTACCGATTCAACAATCGCATTGTAAAACATCTCTATAGTATTTCCTCCTTTGTCCCATAACTCAATGTGGGGACCGCATACAGGACAGGCAATCGGTTGCGCGTGATATCGTCTGTCGTTTGGATTGTTATATTCTTCGGCGCATTCCGCGCACATTTTAAAATCCTTCATTGACGTGTTCTTTCTATCATATGGGACAGATTCAATTATGCTGAAACGCGGACCGCATTTTGTGCAATTTGTAAATGGATATAAATATCTTCTGTTTTTCGGATCGTATATTTCTTTCAAACAATCCTCGCAAACGGCAATATCTGGTTGCACTGACAATGTTTTTTCGCCGTTGCTAAAGCTGGAACGAATTGTGAATCCCCGCACCCCGAGCGGTTTAATATATTCAGTCTCAATTTTATTTATTATGCTCCGCGTCGGTTTTTCTTTTACCAATCTTTCTAAAAAACTATCTAAAGCGGCGCAATTTCCTTCTATCTCAATTATTAC
>JBAMMJ010000219.1:0-1860 GCA_039793825.1 Verrucomicrobiota bacterium
GCAAGCAACTCCCTGTTCAAAGGCAATTAGCGCGCTTGACAATCCTGAAGCCGAACAGGACGATAGACGCGCCCGCCTCGCTATACGGTATATCCTCTGCAATCCGGCAATCACAGCGCCAATTCCGGGATTAATTAATATTCACCAGGTTGATAATGTGGCTGACGCGGTAAAAGAACGGCGGGAGCTGGACGTCAAAGAGACGGTAGAACTCAACAAAGCGGCTGATGAAATGTGGGCACGGTTGCCGGCTGATTACCAGTGGCTGAAAGATTGGGAATACGTATAATCTTTTCTCCATTTAGAATGTTGACAGCGCGGCTTGCCATATTCATAGGATCATTTTGTTTATTGATTGGTTTGTTTTCCGAAGTCTATTCTGCCGAGCGAAAACCAGAACCATTGCCTGATTCTCTTGATTCGCTTGATACGGAGCAACCAATAAAAGAGCCAAAGTCAAAGTATCCCGGTCCGCCTGCCGACAATAGCAGGTGTTATGTCTGCCACGCAAATTATCAGAGCGAAAAGCTTACAGTAATTCATCTTAAAGCAAATGTTGGTTGCGTTTTATGCCATGGTATCTCAACCAACCATTCAACTGATGAAGACAACCTTACGCCGCCGGACGTAATGTATCCACATAAAGGAGCCGTCCGATTTCGGTGCTTGAGCTGTCATAACTACAAATTGCTAATTGAGGCAGATAGAGATAAAAAGGAATTAAAAGAACCACCAGACCACCAGTCAGTTTTATCAGGAACAAATAAGGATGGACGCTTTTGTATGGATTGCCATAGTAATCACAAATTAACCTACTGAACGCGGGTCTGGGATAAACGGACCGGAAAACTTATCGCCCGCGACGCCACACCGACAATGGTGAAAAAACAAACAAATTCGGTTAATTATACAAACCAGAATTTGTCAGATTAATAAAATATTAAAAATAATTTTCATAAGCTGCCGTTCAAATTTGGATTCCCGTAGTGTAACAATAAATAAAACGCATTTCAGATTAACATTGTAATTTTTAGAAAAATCGTATTTATTGTTCAGATATAGTTAATTAGTTTTTAGTTATTTTGTTGCATTGATGGAATATTGAGACCTGATATTTATGACTGCGCTTATAAAAGACAACAAATCGGGATTCTTGATTTTTTTTGTAATACTCGCGTTAATAGTTTTATTTTTGTTCCGCGATAGCTTTAAGACGGAGCTTGTCGTTTTTGCCAACGACGGTCCACTTGGAGCGATCAGCACCGAAGCGACTCAATTGCCGGGTTCGTTTCTTGGTTTCTGGATGGATATTTACCTTGCCGGTTATGAAATGCCAAGCGCGGTTCCCAATCTTTCAGTCGCGCTTGCTCTGTTATTAAAGCCGTTGCTTTTCGCTAAATTTTATGTCCCATTCACCTTATTAATTCTCGGAGTAAGCGCGTATATATTTTTCAGGCAGGTAGGGTTTAACGCGGTGGTTTGCTCCATTGCCGGGCTTGCGGCGGCTCTGAATATGAATTCATTTTCCAACGCTTGCTGGGGGCAATGCTCTCGCGCGCTAACACAAGCGGCTACATTTTTAGCGCTTGCCGCAATAATCAGCGCCGGACAAAGACGTCCGATTTTGAAACTTTTGCTCGCTGGTATGGCTGTGGGTTTTGGAATAATGGAGGGATTTGATGTTGGCGCCTTATATAGCCTCGTAATTGCCGCGTTTGTGATCTACCTCGTATTGATAGAAGAAGGAAACTTTCAAAATAAAATTATTAAGGGAATTGGGCGCGTTGCGATAATTGCCGTTTTTTCAGCAGTTGTTGCGGCTCACGTTATAATAACCCTGCTTACCACACAAATAATAGG
>JBAMMJ010000219.1:1870-19562 GCA_039793825.1 Verrucomicrobiota bacterium
ATTCAAGGACGAAAACCGAGCGCTGGTATTTTGCCACCCAATGGAGCCTGCCAAAGATTGAAACATTACGGGTAATTATACCGGGATTATTTGGTTATAGGATGGTTGATGCAGGGAGCCGACTTTACGAGGCTTCTTACTGGGGACAGGTTGGGCGAGACCCAAGACGCGATCTGGGAATGAATGTCGGTTATGATAGACATTCAGGTTCGGGCGAATACGCCGGAATTTTAGTTGTCTTAATAGCTGGATTTGCCGTTGTTGAATCTTTTAGGAAGAAAGGCTCTGTCTATACAGAAAGACAAAAGCGAATGGTTCGCTTCTGGTTGGTAACAGCAATTATCTGTCTATTGCTTGCATGGGGACGCCACGCGCCATTTTATAAGTTAATCTACGCCCTGCCATTCTTTTCTACCATCCGAAATCCGATAAAGTTTATGCATATGTTTCATCTGGCTTTGATAATAATGTTTGGATTTGGATTGGCTGGATTATGGGCAAGATACATAAGTGGCGCCAGCGTTAAACCCGGCAACGTGTTTGAAAAGTTTAAGTTGTGGTTAAAAAATGCCGGCGGTTCGGAAAGACTCTATTTCTGGGGGCTTATTGCATTTGTGGCAATCAGCGTTCTGGGAGCGATGGTCTACGCAACTTCAAGAAAAGATATTGAAAACCACCTGTTAAAAGAGGGTTTTTCCGACTCTCAAATTGCTTCGCAGATCGCAAATTTCAGCATCAACGAGGTTGGCTTGTATTTGATGTTCCTTGTGATTTCAGTTGTCGCAATAGTTTTGATTATGTCAGGGTTCTTTGCCGGGCAACGTTCAAAAGCGGCTGGTTTATTACTCGGCGCAATTCTTGTTTTTGACCTCTGCAGGGCAAACGCGCCCTGGATTATTTATTATGATTACAAAGAAAAATACGCCACAAATCCTGTTATTGATTATTTGCGGCAAAAGCCGTGGGAATCACGGGTCACATTTGACGTAAGAATTGCCGGTTTGAACCTGCTCAATGCAACCGGTTCATCATTGCCTCAGCAGATTGCTCAGTTAGAGCAGACCTTCGCAATGTTGTATTACCAGGAGTGGCTTCAACATCATTTTCTCTACTACAATATTCAAACCGCTAACTACCCGCAGATGCCCAGAATGCCAAAAGATTATGAAACAATGCTAAAAACTTTTTCCACGCTTCCTCTGCTTCCGCGCTACTGGCAGTTGATGAATACTAAATATTTAGTTGGACTCACAATGTTTGCCGATCTTTTAAACAATCATTTAGACCCTGCGGAAAAACGGTTTAAAGTGATAATGCCATTTGACCTTGAACCAAAGCCTGGGGTTGAGCGCGCAACACGGCTTGAAGAGTTAACTGCCGCACCAAAAACCAACGGACTATTTGCTCTCATAGAGTGGCAGGCTGCCCTGCCGCGAGCGGCTTTATATACCCATTGGATTAGCGCGACAAATGAACAGGAGGTATTGCAAAACCTGACTGACCTTAATTTTGATCTGTCCAAAACAGTTGTGGTGCTGACAAATTTGCCAGCCCCAGCCTCGGCGCCAGTTAAAGCAACGCCTGTTGAAATTAAATCTTATTCTCCAAAACGGATAACATTTGAAGTCGAAAACAAAACGCCATCAGTCTTGTTGCTAAATGATAGATACGCTCCGGATTGGAAAGTCTGGGTGGATGGGAAACAGTCCACTATTTTCCGCGCAAATTATTTGATGCGTGGCATCTTCCTTGAACCCGGAAAACACGAGATAGTCTTCAGGTTTTTACCATCGCCATTAAGCCTATTCGTAAGTCTAAGCGCAATCGGATTAGGTATTTTTATCGGTATTTACCTTTTAATAACTCATAAATCCGCCCCGCAGAACAACGCTAAACAATAATTAAGTCCATCGTTTATCCAATTATTGTTAACTAATACAAGGGCGTATTTGGACTATATTAATTACTTGATTATTATCGTAAAATTTGGTATATAAAATTTAGTTATAATATCCCGGACACAACTTATTAGCCTGTGTTGATTTGATGAAAAGAAAAAAAGGCTGTTCAATTGAAATACCCAAATATGCGTCCAAAAAAGGGGGCTGTAGAGATGTTAACAGAGATTGCCGAGCCGATTGTGTAAAAAATATTCAATTTTTGAATTTACGTCAAAATACAAAAAATAGGTTCAAATTAGAGTTTACAATATGAAAAATGTAAAAACAATTATACTGATCGGCTTTGTATTGATTAATCTTATATCACGAGCAGATATGAATCTGCCGGCGATTTTGCAATCGCCATATTCGCGCGCAATCTTGCCGGGCTCGGTAACACGGCTTTATGTTATAGCAGGTGGCGCCCAACCGTTATCTTTTCAATGGTTAAAAAATGGTATTCCTATACCATTTGCCACAAACAATACTTACGCGATTACGAATGCGCAACTTTCCGACGTCGGCGCTTACTCGGTAATCGTCAGCAATATCTATGGAGTGGTTGAAAGCTATCGGGCAAATATCATAGTTGACATAAACGCCCTGAATAACGCTTTGTTTAATACCAACCTCCTTTTCAAAACCGATGGCGAGAATTGGTGGAGCGGTGAATTTATTGAAACAACAGGGTCATCTGCGCGGGGCGATCTGTTTCTGCCCGGCGGAAATTCCTGGATTGAAACCGAAGTGGTTGGTCCCGGTAGATTGTATTTTTATTGGAAACTGGATGGAGACACAAATGATAGTCTGGAAATCAGCATAATGCCAAAAGAAAGGGTGGTTTATGATAATACTGTAGACGATTTATTCACAACCTTTCAAATAAATGGTTACGGCGAGGTAGGCGACCAGGTAATTTTGAATCCGAACGGTTTGATGTTCCCGCTTTTAATTGATTATTTTAGTTTCACTTATTGGGGGACAGGCTTTAGCGGAAACGAGCAAATGGACGTGAGATTCTACTTAAACGACAGCACAGATGGTAGACCCAATACATTGGTCTGGGAAAGCGGCTGGTTTTCTATACCACCAACGCCAAAATCGGTAGTAATTTTTGACAAGGACCTGAATTTAACCCTCAGTTCACCTTCAATTACCTGGGCGATTCAATTAAGTGGCATTGAATCCGGAGAATCTGCTGGATTATGGATTTTTAGCCCACCTGCAGTCGGAGGAAATTACTCAGATTTCTGGATCAGGACAAACGGCAACTGGGAATTAAGAACGGCGCAGGGGATAAATATAGACTTTGAATCAAAGATCGCCGCAAAACAATTAAATCCAACTGTATTGGACGCACTACACGGAAGCAACGACTGGGCTTCTGGTTATGTTTTTATTCCATCCGGGACAAACATCGTTAGATGGACATTAAAGAAAAGTCAATCAAGTAACCGCTGGGTTGTCAGCGGATGGTTGCAGAATGTATCTTTTTTAGAAGACTCGCCTCCGCAGATTGTTTCTGGACCTGAATCTCAAGCTGGAGTTGAAGGGGGTACGGCTAAAATTTCTGTCAGCGCAATCGGGTCAGAGCCTATGTTTTACCAGTGGTATAAAGATGGTGTTGCATTGTCAGATCAAATAGGCCACATTTATGGCGCAGATTCACCTTATTTGCGGTTCTCAGATTTACAATTATCGGATAGCGGATGGTATGCGGTTTATATTTCTAATTCTTTCGGCTCAATTATGAGTTCTAATTCAGAATTAATCGTATACAAGTCTTTTTTAAAAGATACGCTTGCCGAAGCCCTTGATAACACAAACTTAATATTCACAACAGGCGGAAATGATGTGTGGAATATAGATTATAACACAACACAGGATGGAGTTGATTCAGCAAGCGCCAGAACTATGCATAGACCGGGTGTGATATGGATGGAGACAGTAGTCCTCGGACCCGGGACATTGAGTTATTACTGGAGACTTAACACGACAAATGGAATATTGCTGCTATTTGTAGATGGAATTCAATGGCTGGCGCTTTCTGAGCCTTCTGATTGGACTTTGGAAATGGTTGCTTTAGAAGCGGCCGAACCATATTATATCCGCTGGGAATTTATTCAGTTCTCGCCCGATATCTCTGAAATACCAGTGGCTTATATTGACCAGGTCCGGTTCAATCCGCCAGCTACCTTTGAGCCCCCAGGAATTATTCAACAACCCTACCCAGCAGTAATTAAGGCCGGGGAAAACGCTTACTTTTTTATATATGCCACAGGCACAGAACCTCTTGAATATCAATGGTATAAGGATAACGTCCGATTAACAAACAATGTGAAAATTCAGGGAGCCACTAACAATGTATTAATGATTAGTAACGTTCAATCTCCTGACATTGGTAATTATTATGTTGAAGTAAAAAACGCGTACGGGACAACTGTCAGTTCAAATGCATGGTTAAGAATATATCCGCTTGTAGCGTTCGGGAATAATTGGTTTGGACAATCAACTATACCGCCCGGGCTGTTCAATGTTGTTGCAATCGCCGCCGGCGCCAATCATAGTCTTGCGCTCAACAATGATGGCACAGTTGTCGGCTGGGGTTGGAATGATTTTGGACAATTAAATATCCCATCAGGACTTTCCAACGTCGTTGCGATCTCGGCAGGCGAGCTGCATTCGCTGGCATTGCTTTACGACAGAAGGGTAGTTGGCTGGGGAAATAATGATTTCGGTCAGATAAATATACCTCCGAATTTGTCAAATGTGGTTGCCATCTCCGCAGGGGGGTATCATAGTCTTGCGCTCAAAAGTGACGGCACAGTTGTTGCGTGGGGGGACAATAGCGTTGGCCAGGTTGATGTTCCACAAAATTTGAGAAATGTAGTGGCAATTAGCGCCGGCTATAGCCACAGCGCGGCTTTGTTAAATAACGGAAAGGTGGTAATTTGGGGCAATTACATTTTGACCTCCAATCCTCAGCCGCAGGGATTATCCAATATTGTTGCAATTGCAGCTGGCAAGGATTACACACTTGCATTAGGCGCTAATGGGAAGGTGTATTCGTTCGGAGCCTATTCTCAGGTGCCGCCCGGTTTGTCCAATATTGTGGCTATTGACGCAGGTTATGATTTCAATCTTGCGATTAGAAATGATGGGAAATTGTTTGCCTGGTCAAACACAAAGAGCACGACCCAGGCAAGCCCTCTGGTGCAAATTAACGATGTGGATAATGTTATAGCCGTTGCCGAAGGTGGCAATCATTTTCTTGTCCTTCAAGGCGATGAACGTCCCTACTTTGTGAATAATCCCAGAAGCACAACACAATTTATTTCAAAAAAAGTCATCTTCGCCGCTTTAGCGTCGGGCGCTCAACCAATAAATTACCAGTGGATGTTTAATAACAGCCCTCTGCCATACGCCACAAATGCCGTTTTAATAATGGATAGCCTGACCATAGAGAATTCAGGGAATTACTACTGTATTGCAAGCAATTATGCGGGCACAAGCACAAGCGCTGTTGCTAATCTGACCGTTGTTGTTCCTTTGCTTCCATCAATAACTGCACAGCCGATAGGCACCAATGTGATATTAAATCAAGAAATCAGACTTTATGTTCAGGCAACAGGCGCTGAACCTTTGTATTATCAGTGGCAAAAAGATGGGTCGGCTCTCGTTGGCCAGACGAATAATTTATTAAAGATTGTAACTGCAAAAGAATCTGATGGCGGGTCATATACTGTAATAGTAAGCAATGATTTTGGATATATATTGAGTACGCCTGCGGTGGTAAATGTTTTTGTTCCGCCACTTATTATAAGACAACCTGCTGATTATGATGCCACGCCAAACGCTTCTTTTACACTTTTAATTGACGCGTATGGCAGTGAACCGCTGCTTTACCAATGGCGAAAAGAGGGTGTTCCTATACTATCTGAGACAAATTCAACGCTTAACCTTGTGGCTTCATCTCCAGATATCTCCGGTCTGTATGATGTTGTTGTATCAAATCCATTCGGCTTTGCGACAAGTAGGACCGCCAAAGTAACTATTGGTAACCCTCCACAGATTATCTCTAATCCGACAAATACCATTGCGGTTGCGGGTAGCACTGTTCAGTTTTCTGTTGCCGCTTCAGGAACGCCTCCTTTGATGTATCAGTGGCGATTAAATGATTTTGATATCCCGAACCAGACAAATCCAGTTCTGGTAATTCAAAACGTCTCCGATTCAAGCGCCGGGCTTTATAGTGTAATGGTAGTAAATAAGTACGGTTTTGATTTGAGCCAGAACGCCTCGCTCACGGTCATTACACCGCCCCGGATAATTGAACAATCCGAAGATGTGGAATCTGAAATAGGCAAAACCGTTCTTTTGAGCGTTTCGGCAATTGGCACCGAACCGATAGCTTATCAATGGTTTAAAGACGGACTTATACTACCGGGTCAGACCAGCAGTGAGCTTCTAATTACCAATGTTAACCAACAGAATGGTGGTGTTTACTGGGTTTTGTTAACTAACATTGCCGGTTCTGTTGTCAGCGAACCAATAAAATTAACTATAGAATTACATCCTGATTTCCTGTGGGCTCGCAGGGCAGGTGGAATACAACAGGATTCGGCTAACGCGCTTGCCATAGACAAAAATGGAAACATAGTTGTCGTGTGCGGTTTCAATGGTTCTATTGACGCCAGCGGGGTAAATGCCCAATCCGCCGGAAACAGTGATATTCTAATCTTAAAATACTCGCCCAATGGCGATTTAATCTGGCTCAAACAGGCAGGTGGACCAGGTAATGACTTACCCACGTCTGTGGCAATCGGCGATGATAATTCAATTTATGTTGGCGGCTTTTATGAAGGATCAGCCTCTTTTGGAACCACTAATATTTCGCAATCCGATTCCAGTTCAGGGATAATGCAAACAGGAACGGATATTTTTGTTGCCAAATATAACTCTAATGGCGAATTGATATGGGTGAAATCATTTGGCGGAGCCGGCAACGATTCAGTCACTTCTATGGTGGTTGATAGAAAAGGTTATCTTATCTTTGCAGGAAACTATGAGGGTGTCATTACTCTGGACTCTCAGACTATACCATCGGTTGGCGGTCGGGATATATTTATTGCAAAATGCTCACCGAACGGAGAATTAATCTGGGTTAAATACGCAGGCGGTTTTGAGGATGATAAGGTAAATTCTATCGCTGTTGACGATGATGGAAATATCTTCATAACAGGGGCATATAGCAGGGGAACGCGGTTTGGCAATACTACTTTAGACAGCCTATCTACCCCTGATATGTTTTTGGCAAAATACAACTCATCCGGCGAATTGGTTTGGGTGAAATCATTTGCAGGCGCCGGAATTCAGGAAGGAAAGGCAATCGCCATTGACCCGACCGGACAAAGTCTCTATGTCGCAGGCATTTTCGGACAAATTGAAGGTGAACCTGGGAATATAGTCTTTGGACAAATTATTCTCACTTCATCCAACAAAATTGATCTGTTTATTGCCCGATTTGATTCTTCCGGCAATCCGCTTATGGCGAAAGGTTTTAACTACGATGACTTTGACATCGCAACCTCAATAGCGGTGAATCCCAGAAATAATATTTTATTAAACGGATTTATTAGCGATGAAATAAATAAAGGAATCATCTTACTCCTTGATCAATATGGAGGAAAAATAAACGAGTTTATTCTGGATAATACAGAGGTTTCAGCAGGGATGTTTACCCCCGAAAACAATTATTGCGTTGTTGGTTCATTTGTAGGCACAACAGAGTTCGGCACAAATGAATTGACAAGTGCCGGCGGACAGGACGCGTTTGTAGGTAAAATCTCCTCCTATTCATCCGGTCCGCCTTTAATAACTTCTCAACCGCCGGATAGGCAATCTGTGATTGGCGGCTCGGTCCGATTTGAAGTTGGCGTGATCGGCTCTCAGCCATTGTATTTCCAATGGTTCAAGGGCAACCAGCCGATTCCATACGCAAATGACCCGTTCTATGAAATAAAAAATGCATCCTTTTCAGATGAAGGAATTTATTTTGTAATTATAACGAATTTGTATGGGACTGTTCGGAGCAGAGACATAAGTTTTTCAATTGGCACTCCGCCTGTCATAATTATTGAACCCCAGGATGTAGTGGCTTCTTTGGATGAGGATGTTTATTTCAACGCTCAGGTTGATGGCACGCCGCCGCTATCATTTATGTGGTATCATAATGGTGTTTTAATACAGTGGGCAAACTCGCCGATGATCCGCCTCAGCGATATAGAAACTGAAGACGCGGGTAGTTATCAGTTAATAGTTCAGAACCCGGCAGGGAGCGTAACAAGCAGAATAGCAACATTAACTATTAAATTACTTCCAACAATTACCAGACAACCCGAAAGTCTACAGCTCCTTGCAGGACTCAAAGCAGAGTTTTCCATTGAAGCAAAAGGAAATCCGCCACTCTATTACCAATGGTATTTCAATGACGCGCCGCTTGCAGGACAAACAAATCGCGAATTAAAACTTTACAAAGTAACCGCGTTAATGGCGGGAAATTACTATGCCGTTGTATCAAACCCTTATGGAATGGTCACAAGCCAAACCGCGATTCTAACAGTTGCAGTCCCGCCGCAGATTTTAACCCAACCAGTCTCCCAAACCGTGACTGTTGGTGGAGTGGCTCTATTCTCTGTAACTCCTGTTGACCCCACAGGTGTTAGATACCAGTGGTTCAAGAATGATAAGCCAATCCCGGGCGCGACAAATTCGTTTATTGAAATCCAGAACGTCAGTTTTTCGGACGCCGGCGCCTATAATGTTGTGCTGTATAATTTTGTCGGCGGCACCAAGAGCGATAGAGCCGTACTAAAATTGCAGATTCCGGAATTGCCGTTTGCCGATAATTTTGAAAACAGAATTGTGACAAATTCAATTTCCGGCTACGGGAGGGCAAGCAACATCGGCGCCACACGGCAAAGCGGTGAACCCCGACACGCTGGTAAACGCGGCACAAACTCCGTCTGGTTATGCTGGGTTGTTCCAGTATCTGGTATCGCAACATTAAGTCTGGAAGGCAGCAGTTTTGATACATTACTCGCTGTCTATACAGGCACAAATCTTACTGGTCTAACTCAAATAGCGGCAAACGACGATGCAACGATTGGTGTTAAATATAGTTCTTTGCAATTCAATGTCGCCGCCGGAACCGAATATATTATCGCTGTTGATGGTTTTGGTGAAAGTGGTGAAATTATTATGCAATGGTCGCTGGAATCTACGGCATCACTATTGCCAGAACCTGTTTTTGAACCGCAGGACACCAACGTGCAGCAGGGCGCAAGTATAACCTTTGAAACAGGTTCAACCTCCGGCAGGGCAATAGTTGAATGGTATTTTAACGGCCAACTAATCGCGTCAAACCTTAACTCTTTAACTATTGAAAATGTCACCCTTGACAAAGTAGGTGTTTATTATGCAATATTAAGAGAAGGCAGCCGTGTCAGGATTACCAGACCAATTCGTTTACAGATAACTCAGGTGGACGGTGTCTCTGATCCGAGATTCTCCTCACAGGATAAATTTTTCGATGCCCTGGCGAGAGTCTTTGAAAATCTTAATGGTAACAATTTACAGCATTCAACTAAAGGAAGAATAAACAGAAATCAGGGTCCTGTTCGCGGTTTTACCGGCGCTCAAGTTTTTAACACATACGGTTCTACCACAGACCCCGGCGAACCCCTGCATTGTGGTGTTACCGGCGGCGCTTCAGAATGGTTCGTTTATCAAGCCCCAACAAATGGTTTACTCATAATTGACACTTACGGCAGCACTTTTGACACAGTGCTTGCCGTATATGACGTGGCTGGCAATCTACCTCCAAACGACTATACCGATTTAAGATCAGTCGCCTGTAATAACGACGTTTCGCCAACCAATAGCCTCAGCAGAGTAGAATTCTATGCAACTGCCGATACAATTTATTATATTGCTGTGGATGGCGTTGGCGGCGCTACCGGAGTGGCACAGATTAATTATAACCTTATTCCACCGCCTGTTATAGTCACACAACCGCAGAGTCAATCTGTTCAGGAAGGAACAAATGTAGCATTTTCTGTCACTGCAAATGGGACCAACATTACCTACCAGTGGCGATTTAATTCTATCAATATCTCAGGACAAACAAATTCCACTTTGCTGTTAACAAATGTTCAATCAAGCAGCGCCGGATATTACTCTGTAATAGTAAGCAATATTGCCGGGGTGGTTATAAGTTCAAACGCAACCTTAACCGTTAATTCCGCGCCGCTTATTGTGACCCAACCGTCAAATACTGTTGCAATTCAGGGCGCCTCTGCCACTTTAATAGCGACAGCAACGGGAACGACACCGCTTCGCTATCAATGGTTATTTAACTCTACGCCGATTGCCGGCGCAACGAACAGTAACCTTTTAATTTCAGCGGTTTCATCAACAAACTCAGGACAGTATAACCTTGTAGTCTCAAATAACGTTGGCGCGGTTACCAGTTCTCCTGCCTATCTAACTGTGTTGGTCCCATCAGGCCAGGCGGTCTCTACAGCAGAAGACACACCAATATTAATCACTCTTGGTCCGGCGAGCACCAACGGCGTTGTTCTAGGTTACCTTATTACTATCGCACCGACAAATGGGGTTTTGTCAGGCACGGGAAACCTGAGAACCTATTCGCCAGTTACAAATTATTCTGGAGCTGATTTGTTCAAATTCGCCATTTATGACGGCGCATATACATCGGTTCAAGCCACCGTCACCTTGACAATCAGCCAGGTAAACGATCCGCCGGTTTTATATCCGATTACCAATATTGTTGAGTATGCCGGCTATCCTATTAGTTTTGTCTGCTCAGCATTTGATGTTGAGACTCCATCAACAAACCTCGTCTTTTCTCTGGCAGGCGCTCCACCAGGGGCTTCTATAACCTCATCAGGAGCCTTTTCCTGGACTCCACTGGCAAACCAGACAGGAACAAACAATTTTCAAATAATAGTTTCCGATACAGGAACACCGCCACTTTCTGCGACGCAATCAGTGAAGATTGTAGTTCTGCCGCTCGGAACTATTGAAATCAAACACATTGAAACTACAACAAATGGACTGGTTAGATTTTTAGTTCAGGGCAGAATGAATAGAACCAATGTGGTAGAATCAACTATTTTATTCAATCGCTGGACGGTTGAAACCAATATCATTCCTTCAACAGAATTGTATGAGTTCTTTGTCGATCCGTCATCGCAAACCAGAAAATTCTATCGGATAAAGGTAGATAACTAAATTCGTTTAGCTCGCGCTGGTTTTAACGCCTCAGCCAATCTTCTGTACTGGTCCAGATGATTATACAGCTGCGCGGAGATTCTCAATATACGATGATTGTTTTCCCATGGCACCACAGGCACTTCAATTTTATGGTTCTCCCATAGATAGGTTTGGAGTCTGTCCATATATAGTGGACTCTTTGGAGGTTCTTTGTCGGAAGCGTCCCAGATCAGAAACGACACCATAGACCCGATGAATTCTTCAGGTATTTGCGCAGGGTCTAACTGAAGAGTTTCACATAAGATTTTCCTGGCGGCAAGCGCAAGGGCGCGATTTCGCTTCCTTATCTGTTCCCAGCCGCCGCTGATTAAGTTGCCGAAAAATTCAATCACTTTCGGGACGCATAGATACGGGGTCGGATCGTCTGTACCTGTCCATCCAAATTCAATCAAATATCGCGAACGATCGGTCCTTTGAGAATTAGCGCCGTGACTTATCGCGATGGGACGAATCTCCGCCTGCCATTCTTTTTTAACATACAGAAAACCCGCACCTTTTGGGGCGCACAACCACTTGTGGCAATTCCCCGCATAAAAATCGGCGCCGATATCCCTTAAACTTAATTGAATCATACCCGGAGCGTGGGCGCCGTCTATCAAAACTGGAACGCCTTGTTTTTTTAATTCAACAACAATTTTTTTAATCGGAAATATCAATCCAGTCTGGCTTGTTATATGATCGAGCAACACAAGACGGGTTTTTGGATTTACTCCGGATAAGAGGGAATTGATTATTTCCGCTTCTGATTTTAAAGGGAATGGAATGTTAGCTACGACAACTTTTGCGCCAGACTTTTTAGCCGCATATTCAGCGATATTTTTACAGGCATTGTATTCGTGGTTGGTTATCAAGATTTCATCCCCTTCTTTAAGTTTTAATGAATTGAAAACGCAGTTTATTGCGTAAGTAACATTGGGGACAAAGACAAGACCGTCAGCGTCCGCGTCAACAAAATCGGCAAGAATCTTTCGCGCCTCATCAATTCTCGGTTCAAGTTCCCTTACAAAAAACTTAACCGGTTGGCGCTCCATTTCCTTTCTTAATGATGTCTGGATATCAAGTATCTGTTTGGGGCAGGCTCCAAAAGAACCGTGATTGAGAAAAACGACCTCCCTATCCAGCTCCCAGATATCGGGTTGAACCGGCTCTTCAATAAACTCAGTTAAATGCTCAAAACTCATACCAATGATTTTTTAATGACTTTATTATATAATTACTACATTATTATTTTATGTCCGAACCTGGATTATTAGAGAAAAATAGCAAATTCGCTGAAAATTATTTTGAAAGGCTTTTGTTAAGAGGCAGACTTCCGCACGCAATTCTTATTTGTGGCGGGAATATTGAGAAGATTGAATCGGCGGCGATGCACCTTGCAAAGATTTTGAATTGTGAAAACCCGCCTTTGAAAAGCCCAGAAGGCGCCGCGTTGCAATGTTGCAATGTGTGCCGAAATTGCCGCAGGATAGAAAATGAGTCTCATCCCGATATACACTGGATAAGACCGGAGTCAAAGTTGCGTCAAATTACGGCGGATTCAATCAGAGAAGTAATAAGGGTGCTTCAGATGAAGCCGCTTGAAGCGGAGTGGAAAATCGCTATCATAGTCGCGGCTGATAGAATGCATCAGACCGCCGCAAACGCCTTCTTGAAAACCATTGAAGAACCAACTGCGCGATCGTTGATTATCCTCCTGTCAACCGAACCTCACCAACTTCTTGAGACCATTGTTTCACGATGCCAGAAGATTAACCTCGGCGAAAATGAAAGCCCTGAAATTGAAAAATATAAGTCATTTTTGGAACATATCGCAAAACTGATGTCGGGTTCAACCAGTAATATTCTGACTCGTTACAAAATTTTTGATTTCATCGTTGAAACACTCGGAAAAATCAGGCAATCGGTTGAAACCGAATTTTCAGCGCAGTCTCCGGAAAAGAAGTATTCAGAAATAGATTCGCATCTGCTGGAAAAACTTGAAAAGGAGATTAAAGCCTCAATTGAAGCCGAATACAGAAACCGACGGCTTGAATTGTTCAGGGCAATGCAATGGCTATTCAGAGATATATGGCTGCAGAAAGTCCCCTCGGGCATTGAATTTTTAGTCCTGCCTCATCTTAAAGATTATACCGCAAAAATTGCCTCCAGAATCTCTCCAGAGTCCGCAAAACAAAACCTCCTCATTATTGAAGAGTGCCAGAGGATGTTATTCACCAACGTTCAAGAAGCATTGATAATTGAAGTAACCCTGTTGCGGCTGACTTTTTGACCGGCTTGTGAGTAAACGAACAGAAAATACCAGTTCATCTTTCGGAAACAACCCTGATACTCCGTATGGTAAAATATCAACTTTAACGACAGGACTTTTTTTCGGTCTTGTGTTTGCAAAAGGTGGGAATCCAATAATCTTTGCCGATAAAATTGAGCCGCCATCCAATCTAATTGAGCTTGTTTTCCAGCCATTTCCTTTTAGCTGGTTTTATTGGCTGCTCGCTATAATCGTGTTATTAAACCTTTTTAACCGCGTTAAATTGAGGAGTTTTAAAATTAGTCTGATTCTTTTCCTTCCATTGCTCTGGTTCGTCTGGCAGATTTTTGCCGCCTTTACCACCATAGATTCTAAGCTTACATCTCAAACACTAACCCATTTTGGCGCCTGCGTTATCTGTTTTTATGTCGGCGTTTTGAATAAGAAAGAATTTGAAAAATTTAACACATTATTGTTTACAGGCATCTTTCTTGGATTTTTATGGACAATCGCAAACGGTTTTGAGCAACATTTTGGCGGACTTGAAACAATTCGCCAGAATTTTGAAAAAACCCTCCAGCAATTACCAGCCGGGCAAAGAACGCAGTTTGATACTTACGAATTTCGGGTAAAGATTCTCAGCAACAGAATTTTTTCCACTTTTATCTATCCAAACGCCTTTGCTGGCGGTTTGCTGCTTTTAACCCCGCAAGTTCTTTACTTTTTATACAGTTATGGCGTTAAAACGGCTAAAGCGCTAACTGTCAGAATTGCTATTTTTGCCTCGGTCGCTGCGTCAAGTTTACTTTGCCTGTATTGGACAGGGTCTAAATCGGGTTTTATTATTGCCGCTATAGTCGGTAGTTTGTGGTTTTTACAGTCGGACTTTTCAAAGAAGATTAAAATTCTATCCGTAATCGGGCTTATACTATTCGCTGGTGCATTTGTATTAATTAAATATTCAGATTATTTCCATAGCGGCGCAAGAAGTCTTGGAGCGCGGTTTGATTATTGGAACGCGGCTATAAAGACATCTCTGACACATCCAATATTTGGCACCGGACCGGGAACATTTGCCATCGCATACAGGAAAATTAAACCGCCCGAAGCTGAAATGGCAAGACTTGCGCACAATGATTACCTGCAACAGGCATCGGATTCAGGCGTTTTAGGGATGTTCCTCTTTCTGATATTTATCGGTTCTGTTCTGATTCGCGGATTTAAAGCCGCCTCCATAAATAAACCGCTTTTTTATTACTGGCTCGGTCTTTGCGCCTGCTGCCTGCATTCTTTCGTAGAATTCCATCTTTATATACCGGCTTTATCCTATCAGGCTTTTGCGATTGCCGGAGTTTTATCAACCTTTGAAACGAGCCCGAATGGCAAAAATTTATTAGACAGGGACTAATATTTTGTTAAAATTTAGCCAAGTAATGAAAGTACTGTTTATCAATGGTCCAAATCTTAATATGCTCGGCACGCGCGAACCGGGCATCTACGGTGGTATAACCCTCCCACAGATTGAACAAAGGGTTAGAGAAAAAGCAACGGAGTTGGGCGTTGATGTTGAATTTAAACAGTCAAATTCCGAAGGAGAAATAATCACCTATATTCAGCAAGCTTCAGGTAAATACGACGCCATTGTCCTGAATGCAGGCGCCTATACCCACACCAGTATAGGAATACGGGACGCTATTTCAGCGGTCGGAATTCCGGTCGTGGAAATCCATTTATCAAATATACACGCCCGTGAACCATTCAGACATAACTCAATGATAGCGCCGGTCTGTGTTGGACAAATTAGCGGCTTTGGATGGTATTCTTATATACTGGGACTTTTCGCTGCCGTTAACGTTATAGTCAGTAAACAAAAATAACTGTTAATTTTTAACCAGAAAACAGCCTTTTTGGGCTAAAAATTATTAATTTACCATTAAAAATACTATTGACATGCTCAAATTCGGCATTATCATTGTGCCGAATTTGGAAGATTTTTGGCTAAGATTTTGATGTAATTTAAAAAAATGAACAATTTTAAATCAATTTGTTTTTGGTTAACAAAAACCTAACTGACTAACTGGAGGCTATTGTGGACCTAAAAGATATTAAAGCGATCGTTGACCTGATGAAAAAGAACTCCATAACGGAGTTTGAATTGGAAAAAGAAGATTTCAAAATCAGATTAAAGCGGGGCATTGGTCCTGGATATCCCGTCTCTGAAGAATCTATGCCTCAAATCCTGCCAGCCCAACCTGTTTATACGCCGATTGTAGGTGGGCAAACAGCCCAGATACAATCCACTTCTCCTGTCCAACAGCAACTTCCAACGTCCCAGCCGGAGGCTCAAGAGGTGGAAATTGAGATAAAATCGCCAATGATCGGCACTTTCTATAGAGCCCCATCCCCTGAATCTGCCCCGTATGTTGAAGTTGGCTCTGAGGTAAATCCTGACACGATTGTCTGCATTATTGAGGCGATGAAGGTTATGAATGAAATCAAGGCAGAAGTTCGCGGTCGCATCACAAAGGTGCTTGTTGAGAATGGCAAACCGGTTGAATTTGGACAACCTCTTTTCAAGGTTAAGCCTTTGTAAATTAAGGAATTATCGTGTTCTAAATAACCCGGACAAAACACAATGTTTGAAAAAATTCTAATTGCAAACAGAGGCGAAATAGCAGTCCGTGTCATAAGGGCTTGTAAAGAGTTGAATATCAAAACAGTCGCCGTTTATTCTGAAGCAGATGCCAATTCTATTCACGTTCAACTCGCTGACGAGGCAATTTGTATTGGAAAAGGTCCGGCTAATGAGAGTTATTTAAGAGTTGACCGTCTCATTAGCGCCGCTGAGATAACGGATGTAGACGCAATTCATCCCGGCTACGGATTTCTTTCCGAAAGTGTGCATTTTGCCGAGATTTGCGAGAAGTGCAATATCAGGTTCATCGGACCGAGCCCACGGGCAATGCAATCCCTTGAGAATAAAGCTGTTAGCCGCGAACTTGCTAAAAGGGCAGGCGTCCCAATTCCCCCCGGTTCGGACGGCGCGGTTGAAAGTGAACAGGACGCGCTCGTAATTGCTAAAAAGATCGGGTATCCCGTTTTAATCAAGGCGATAGCCGGCGGCGGCGGACGAGGGATGAGAGTGGCTCACAACGATATATCGCTCGTGCGGGGCTACCATACTGCAAGAACTGAAGCAGAAAAGGCTTTTGGTAATTCAGGCGTGTATATAGAAAAGTATATTGAAAATCCGCATCATATTGAGTTTCAAATACTTGGAGATAACAAAGGCAATATTATTCATTTAGGCGAGCGCGATTGCTCAATTCAAAGAAGAAACCAAAAAATAATTGAAGAGACACCGTCGCCTTTGATTGAAAATAAATTTAAAGATTTAAGAAAAAAGATGGGCAAGGCAGCCATTCGCATTGCGCAAGAGGCAAAATACACTA
Organism: Verrucomicrobiota bacterium; assembly: GCA_039793825.1. GTDB lineage: Bacteria > Verrucomicrobiota > Verrucomicrobiia > Limisphaerales > JAKPVM01 > JAKPVM01. The sequence goes on from JBAMMJ010000219.1 coordinate 18,868, forward strand.
ATGCTGGCACTGTTGAGTTCATAGTAGATGAGCAGGGGAACTTCTATTTTCTTGAGGTAAATAAACGAATTCAAGTTGAACATCCGATTACAGAAGAGGTTACCGGGATTGACCTTGTTAAAATGCAAATTATGTTAGCTGCCGGTGAGCCGTTGAAACTTTCAGATGTCCAGATACGAGGGCATGCAATAGAATGCCGAATTAACGCCGAAGACCCGTATAACGATTTTAAGCCAAGCCCGGGGCTGATTGGAGTCTATTATCCGCCCGGCGGCAAAGGTGTCAGATTAGATAGCCATATTTATGCGGGTTACACTGTACCGCCATATTATGATTCATTAATTGGGAAACTGATTACTTACGGCAAAGACAGAAAAGAGGCTCTTGCGAAAATGGTCAGGGCAATGAACGAATTTATAATCACCGGGATTAAAACAACCATTCCTTTCCAACTGGAAATATTGAAAGACCCGAATTTTGCCCGCGGCACCTATTCAACAAATTTTGTGGATAGCTTTTTTGAATCCGCCGGCAGAAAAGATATTATTGAAGACAAGATTTGATTAATGAAGAAGATTTCTGAATGTAGACTTTATACATTTGTTGATACGGGCTATTTGCATGGTAGAAGTGTTGAAGAGGTTGCCCGCCAGCTTTGCGAAGGGGGTTCTGATATAATTCAATTAAGGGCAAAG
>JBAMMJ010000220.1:0-2192 GCA_039793825.1 Verrucomicrobiota bacterium
CTGCTTCTGCAAACCAGATTTCTCCGGGCTCGCCCTGTGTAATCATAATCCAGGATTGCCTGAAATTGTTCCAGCAGACCGAACCGTTAAAGAGGTGAGGCGTTTTAGTTGGTTTTCCTGTCTGGACATCGTGCAACATAATCCAGTTTTCATTTGGTTTTATAAGTTTTTTCCGAACCATTTCTTCGTTGATGGAGGGATTGAATGGGGCAATGGCTTTTCGCCACAGAAATCTGGGTTTTCCATCATTAGAGAGGTCAAGTTCACAGCTGCCATCGGGCTTGATATTTTTTACGCAGGTAAAATTTTCGTATTGGTTTAAATCTTTTATGGCGTCAAGTTGCGCCTTGACGCGGAGTGTTGGGAAGATATAGAAGTATTTTTCTCCTTTAATATCAATAAGAACTGGGTGGGCTGATTTATGGAAACCGTTTCTTATTGGGAAGGCGAGCAACTTTTCAAAAACCTCCTGTTTGTCGTTAAAGGCTACGAGTCCGAACTCGTTTATATGTCCAAGGTCTTTTACCGCGGCGTAGCGGGCGAGGAGCATTTCTTCTCCTACTGAATTTGAGACGACCATTAGACCTTCAAGCCATTTCATTCCATCAGCTTTGATTGGGCACATTGGTTTTGAAAAACCGGTTGAGTCCACAAAATAGTTTAGATTGATTCCAGTGGATGGGGGCAGACCGCCACTTTGGGGCAGTTCGGACGTGGCGCCGGAGACGGCGAAATTCCCGAGCGGATAGGACGGTTTCATTGTGTCGCCCCAGAACCAGAAGATTCTGCCTTTATAGATTGTGGCAATGGCGGTGTCCTGGCCGAATACCTGACCGTTCAAAAGCGGTTCTTTTACAGGGATTTTTTCACCGACCAGGACGCTGTCGCGATAGGTGCCGTAGCCGGTAATTCTGTATAATCTTTCTGCGATATTTAGCCGTTTGATTTTCAGGATAGACCTTGCGCCCGGTTTGGTAAACAGCCGTTTGCCAGCGTAACCGAACCCGTCTTGAGGGAATTCGTATCCGTGCGATTTCACGTAAAAAAAGAGTTCACGATTCATCAACCCCGGTTCATAAAAAGCCACTAACCCGTTGTTATCTGTGTAGTAGGAAAGGTTATTGACTGTTGTTAATTGAACAAGGGGAACGCCGCGTCCTGTCTGGTCGTCCACAACCTGAATCGTAAAAAAAGCCTCGCGCGGGACGTCGGTTGAAGAAAATGTAGTGGAGATGAACAGGGCGCAATAGAAAATCGCCATTATTATTGAATTAGCGTTGCCCATATTAAAGTTATCCGAGATTTATTTCATTTTTGTTACCTCGTCCATCAGTTTTCGCCAGTTGAGCATATTCTGAATTTCCTCTTTTGATGCTGTTGCGGGATTGAATTTAGAGGGATCAAGGTCAATATATAATTTGCGGTGAAGCTCGGGATCAAATTTTGGGTTAAAACTATTTGTCTGGATATCTGATTGCGAACGCCATTTATCAAGCAGATTTTTAAGGCGCGCGGCTATTTTAGGTTCACTGGAGGCAAGGTTTCTGGTCTCTGATGGGTCTTTTTCAAGGTTATACAGTTCAATTGAACCGTCCTCGTAATTTTCTATTAATTTCCAGTTGCCATCTCTTATGGCGCCTGCCGGTCTTCCGCCCTGGTTGGTGTAGTGTGGGAAGTGAAAAAAGAAGCGGCGAGCGGTTTTAAGTTCTTTTCCTGAAAGGAGGATGTTTTTAATGCTTATACCATCAATTTTTTTCGGAATTTTTATGCCGACAATATCAAGGATTGTCGGCAACCAATCAGTATTGTTGACGGGCGTGGATATGACTTTGCCAGCCGGGATTTGCCCGCTCCATTTAATTATTAGAGGGATGCGAATACCGCCTTCATAAAGATAACCTTTGCCGGCGCGGAACGGGGAATTGTAAGTTATAATTTTATGTGAGAGTTCGGGCACGTGTAAACCGCCATTATCAGAGGTGAAGATGACGATGGTGTTTTTTGACAAGCCTAATTCATCAAGTTTTTTAGTAAGTATGCCGACGGTATCATCAAGGGTTTCAATTACTGCGGCGTAGACCGGCTCAAACGCGTTTTTATTTTTTTCAACAAGCTCTGGTTTTGCCGAATAAGGTATGTGCGGCGAGTTATGGGCGAGATAAAGGAAAAACGGTTTATTTTTATTGGTTTCT
>JBAMMJ010000220.1:2202-4178 GCA_039793825.1 Verrucomicrobiota bacterium
TGTTTGTGTTAAATCGTATTCGCCTTTGCCGCCTTCGGTGGCTGAGGGTTTTGTGACGGCTGAGCCGGGATGGTAGAGGTCAAACCCCTGTTCTTTTGGCGAAAAACCCTTTCCACCGAGGTGCCATTTGCCGATGCAGGCGGTTGTATAACCTGCCTGTTTTAAATATTCGGCAATTGTTTTCTCTTCAAGCGGAAGTTGTTGTTTTATGGTTGGCTGAATAAGTTTTTGAGATATACAGTCAGGGCGACCGGGAAGGTATGTTGTCAGGTGGAGGGTTGCCGGGTTTTTTCCTGTTAAGATTGCTGCCCGGCTTGGTGAACATATCGGAAGCGCGCAGTAAGCCGACGTGAACCGTAAGCCTTCTGTTGCCAATCTGTCTATATTGGGGGTGTTATGGTCTTTCCTCCCGTAACAGGCAAGGTCGTTTATGCCTAAATCGTCGGCAAGGATAAAGATTATATTAGGCTTTAGTCCTTTTTCTGCAGCGGCGCAGTGAAGTGTAAGACTGATAAAAAGAGACGTTGTTAATAAAAAACGAATTATCGTCATAGTAAAATGGTTGCAAAGCCAAAAATAGATTTCAACGATTATTTTTAATGTTTGCAGCAAATTGCTTCTACGTTATTATTAGTTTTCAAAGATATGAATCTGCCTGAACAATTGGGCGAAAAGGAATTGCGAAGTTATTTAGAATTTCTTCTATGGCATTATAGGGTTCTGGACGCCTTCTGGTTTTTGTATACAGCCGAAAGATTTGGACAGGAAACCGCTGAAGAATTAAATCAAAAGGTCTGGCAAAGGGCAGGCGAGCTTGCAGCAAAGAATATAATAAAGCGGTTTAATATCGTGGAAAAAGGATTGAAGGGTTTTTTAAAGGCGCAATCGCTTTATCCGTGGGCATTGATCATTGGTTATAAATTTGAAGAAAAGGAGGAGGGTCTTTATCTAACCGTCGCTGATTGTCCTTCTCAAACAGCGAGATTAAAACGTGGACTTGGAGAATATAACTGCAAGGAGATGCACCGTAGCGAGTTTGAGGGTTTTGCAAGGGTGATTGATGAGCGAATTTGCGTGGAATGTCTGTTTGCGCCACCTGACAAACACCCTGAGAATCTCTATTGTAAGTGGAGATTTTATATAAGAGGGAATGTTTAAAGAATGAAGAAGGGTAGGCTTGTGTTTAAATTAGGATTGATTCATATTGGTTTGTTTTTTAAGATTGTGTTATGCCTGAAATCGTTAATTACGTTATAAAGGGCGCGTCAAAGATTACCCCTGCGATGTTAGATAGGATATTGCGGGAACTGCCGATGTGGAAGGTTGAGTTTACGCAGATAAGGACGCGGAATTATCCTCATTTAAGCGTGCAGCTTGAATTTTTAGCCGACGCGATTGAAGATTTTGTTGAGGGGGTTGAAAAGCATCTGCCGTTTTATGCGATTGCCGAGGCGGCGTTTGCGTTGATTTATGCACATAGAAAGAGCGATATCATACCTGATTTTCTGCCAAAAATAGGATATGGAGATGATTCAAGTGTTGTCCGGGCGGTTTTAATAAGGTACGAGAAGGAGTTTGCCGCGTATGCTGAAAGAAATGGTTTTAATTGGAACGCAATTACAAACAAACCTTAAGACCGATTCATTAAAATGTATAGTGAGGGGAGGTGTATGAGCGCTAAAAGGGAATCGTCGGTTACAAATATAAAGCTAATTCGTTGCAATCAATGAACCTCAATAAACAATCTTAAAGAGAAGGTCTCATTTTAATCTAACAATATCTTCGTAACTTTCTATTTATAAAAGGTTCAATAATTGTTATAAGTAGGAAGTTGGTAAAAAATCTTGGCTAATAATTGAGATTGTGGAAATATATTGCAAAATTAATGAACTTAACTTGATGATGAGAATGAAAACTGTCAGAGGGTTGATTATTGTTATTTTGTTAATTGGATTAAGCGCGTTAGCTCAACAGAC
>JBAMMJ010000220.1:4188-6118 GCA_039793825.1 Verrucomicrobiota bacterium
TTTCGTTAGAGGAATGCATTGAGATGGCGTTAAAGCACAATCTTGATTTGCAGATTGAGAGGCTCAATCCGAAGATTAGACGTTCTATTCTTGAAGCCTCGGAAGGTGTTTATGACCCGTTGATAACGATGGGATACAATCGCGAGCACAGGGAGAATCCGGGAAAGTTTGTGGATTTTTTTGGCAACCCGTTTAAGATTGAAGGCGCGCATAATAATTACGACAATCTACGGCTTTCGGTAGGGGGGAAGTTGCCGTTTGGTACCACTTATTCGGTTCCTATTGATTATACAAGGCAATATGGGACGAGTTTTCCGTGGGACCAATATGGCGGAAGCGTAGGGATAGAATTACGTCAGCCGTTGCTGAAAAACTCCACGATAGACGCGGAGAGGTGGACAATTCTGGTTAACAGGAAAAATCTGAAGATGTCCGAGTTCGGGCTTCGGTTTCAGATGATAAATATCATTTCTGCTGTTCGGCAGGCATATTACGAACTTGTGTATGCGCGTGAAAACGTTAAGGTTCAGGAAAAGGCGCTTGAACTTGCCGAGCGATTGTATAAGGACAATGTGGCAAAGGTGAAGGCAGGAGTTTTGTTGCCACTGGATGAGAAGCTTGCCGAGTCGGAAGTTGCTAAAAGAAGGTCTGATTTGATCAACGCCTGGCACCTTGTGACGGTGCAGGAAAATATGCTCAAAAATATGGTGGTTGACGACCTTGACAACTGGAAAGATGTAAGGCTTGTGCCTGCCGAGCCGTTGATTGCCGTTCCGCAAAGATTTGATTTGCAGGAGAGCTGGAGGATCGGGATCGCCTCGCGTCCTGATCTGGCTCAATTAAAGACCTCTGTTGAGATTCGCGACCTTGACATTCGTTACTACAGAAATCAAAAACTTCCAGATGTAAGCCTTGTCGGTAGATATGCTAACTCAGCAATAAACACAGGCGCCAGCGGTGTGTTTGCAGATAGCTGGAGTCAGAAAAATCCTGACTATGTTTATGGGGTGGAAGTTGTATTCCCGTGGAGTAATAAACAGGTTAAAGCCAAACTTCGCGAGAGCAGAGAGATGCGCGAGCAGGCGGAGTTGATGGTCAAGAAACTTGAACAGGACATAATGGTGCAGATACAGGACGCGATTTCGCTCGCTAAAACGAGTTTTGATAGAATAGACGCTACTCGCCGGGCGCGGCTGTATGCCGAGGCTGCCCTGGATGCCGAAGTCAAGAAATATCAGAATGGCAAAAGCACGAGTTTCTTTGTGCTCCAATACCAGAGAGATTTAATCGCCGCGCAGCTGGCTGAGATTCGCGCGCTTGTGGATTATAATAAAGCCCTTACCGTTCTTGCTCAAGCCGAAGGCACTATTCTTGATAAGTTGAATATAAAAATTGATTTTGAATAATTTCTCTTAAAATGAGTCAATAGTTTTAGGTGTTTTGAAATATTTAATTATGATATTTTATAAAATTTTCGGGAATTATTATTTAGATGAATGTTGAACTGGGAAAGGAATCAAGAATCAGGATAGATGGCAAGTTTTTTCGGCTGGGAGATAAAAAATTTTTTCCAAAAGGGGTCTGTTACGGACCATTTGCACCAGACGCTCACGGATATTGTTTTCCCGATCAGGAACAGGCAAGACGCGATTTTGAATTAATACGCGAGCTTGGTGCTAATGTTTTACGCGTTTACAATGTGCCTCCGAGATGGTTTGTTGACCTTGCGGCAAAAGAGGGGCTGAAATTATTGCTTGATATACCGTTGCCGACGCATATTTGCATACTTGATTCCGAAAAAGAAATTGAATCGGCGCGGGAGACGGTTCGGAAGACGGTAAAGGCGTTTGCCGGTCATCCTGGTATTTTTGCCTATAGCCTTATAAATGAAATTAAACCCGATATAGCGCGATGGAGTGGTGCAAAAAAC
>JBAMMJ010000220.1:6128-19049 GCA_039793825.1 Verrucomicrobiota bacterium
AACGCGTTTATCAATTCGCTTGTTGAAGAGGCAAAATCAATAGACCCTGAATGTCTTTGCACATTTGGGAATTATCCCCCTACCGAATATCTTACCCCATCGGCGATAGATTTTTATTGCTACAATGTTTATCTGCATAATCAGAAGCCGTTTGAGAATTATCTGGCTCGGCTGCAGATGATTGCCGACACAAAGCCTGTGATACTCGGTGAGTTTGGGGTTGATTCTATTCGGGAGGGGGAAGAGGCGAAATGCAGGATGCTTTCATGGCAGATTCAAATGACCTTCAGGAGCGGTTTTGCCGGCGCAGTTGTATTTAGTTTCACCGATGATTGGTATCGCGGAGGCAGAAAGATCACCGATTGGGCGATGGGGATTACCACGGCGGACCGGCAAAAGAAACCGTCGTTTTATACCGTGCAAAAAGAATTTAGCGCTGCTCCGTATTATCCGCTTGAGAGATATCCAAAGATAAGCGTGGTAGTGGCGTGTTATAACGGGGCGCGGACGTTAAAGAGCTGTCTGGATTCGCTGTTTCAGCTTAATTATCCTGATTATGAAGTGATTCTGGTTGACGACGGTTCAACCGATGCCACCCCCGAGATTGCCCGCCTGTATCCTAAACTTCGGTATGTGCGGCAGCAAAATTATGGACTATCGGTAGCAAGGAATACCGGAATTGCGATGGCTGATGGTGAGATAGTCGCCTTTACCGACGCCGATTGTCGGGCTGACGAAGACTGGCTATATTACATTACAAATGAGTTTAACAGGACGGAATTTGTTGGGATAGGCGGTCCTAATTTTCTCCCACCAGAGGATTCACCGGTCGCAGCGGCGGTTATGGCGTCGCCAGGAGGTCCGGCACATGTTATGTTGACCGACCGCATTGCCGAGCATATTCCAGGATGCAATATGGCGTTTTACAAATGGGTTCTGGAGGAGATCGGAGGTTTTGACCCGATATTTAAAAAAGCCGGCGACGATGTGGATGTATGTTGGCGGATACAGGAGAGAGGTTACAGGATTGGGTTTAGTCCATCGGCATTTGTCTGGCATTATCGGCGTTCTAACGTGAAAGATTATCTAAAACAGCAATATGGCTACGGAGAAGCTGAGGCGCTATTGATAAGGAAGCATCCTGAATATTTTAACACGTTTGGAGGCAGTGTCTGGGCTGGAAGAATTTATACATCTGCAAAGCCCGGTATATTAGCAGGCAGGCACATAATTTATCACGGACAATTTGGCTCGGGTTTGTTTCAAACGATTTACGCGCCGAGTCCGCTTGGATTGTTTTCGCTTCTGACGTCGTTTGAATATCATATCCTTGTTACATTACCTTTATTTGTGCTATCGGCGCCGTTTAAGTTCTTTTTGCCGATTGCGGTTTTGAATCTGATTTTTATTTTGACAATGTGCGGTGTGGCGGCTTATCAGGCGGAGATTCCGAAAATCAAATGTCGGTGGTGGTCGCGTCCGCTGGTAGGGATTTTATATCTTTTGCAGCCTATTGTTCGCGGATATGCGCGGTATCACAAACGATTATTGTTCAATCCGATTCCGATGTCTGCGGCGCAGAAGTTTGAATCTGTGGCGATAAAAGATTCCGGAGAATCGCTTGAATGGATCGCTTACTGGTGTGAAAAGGACATTGACAGGATAAAGTTTCTCAAAACAATTCAGGAGAAACTGGAGCAGGAGGGATGGTCGCACAGGGTTGATTCTGGCTGGAGCGATTACGATATTGAGATATTTGGTTCTCGCTGGACAACTATTCAGTTAATAACGGCGAGCGAACTATATCCGGAGGGGAAACAGGTATTTAAATGCAGGTTAAGTTCGGCGTGGTCGCTGCCGACCAAGGCTCTGTTCTGGGGCATTCTGGCGGTTGAATTATTGCTTATCGGGGTTCTTGGAAAATATTCGGCTTTTGTATGGATGATATTGCTTTCAATGCCGTTGATGCTATGGTATCTGGCTAATGAGGAAAAGACATTGCGCAGCGTGGTTGTTTATTTTCTTGATGAACATGCCAAATCGTTGGGACTGATAAAATTGAAACAGGACGATAAAAAGACCTCCGGTTATAAGCCGTCGGAATAGTTTTTTCGGCAGAACGAAAATTATCCGTATCTTCCTTCAATATATTCGGCTGTGCGCTGGTCTTTTGGGTTGATAAATAGGTCTTCTGTTTTGTTATGCTCAATAACTTCTCCCATCAACATAAATATGCATTCATCGCTTGCGCGCCGCGCCTGAGCCATATTATGAGTTACGATGACGATGGTGTAGCGTCCGCGCAATTCAAACATTAATTCTTCAATTGCACGTGTACCTTCCACATCAAGCGCTGAACAGGGTTCATCCATAAGAATGATTTGCGGTTTCAGCGGCAGCAATCGGGCAATGCAGAGTTTCTGTTGTTGCTCCAATAACAATTCCGTCGCTTTTTGATGTAGCCTGTCTTTTACGTCGTCCCAAAGACCGACTTCTGTTAGAGCTTTCTCAACGGCTTCGTCAAGTAGACTTTTTTGTAATTGGCTTGAAGGTGTATGGATTTTTAGACCGAACACCACATTTTCATAAACTGAAATTGGCAATGGATTTGGTCTCTGGAAGACCATACCGACGGATTTTCGCAATTCAATGAGGGAGATATCGGGGTCATAGATATTTTTTCCAAGTATTATTATCTCGCCTGTGGTTTTTACGTTATCGTAGCGTTCGTTGATTCTATTGAAACAGCGCAGCAGTGTTGTTTTGCCGCAACCGCTCGGACCGATAAGCGAGGTTATTATGCCGTGTTTTATGTTTAAATTTATATTTATAAGAGCTTGAAATTTGCCATACCACAGGTTCAGGTTCCTGGTGGTTATGCTGTATGTGAACGATTTAGATGACGGGGTTAACTGTTGTTGTGATGCTGTGTTCATATATAATAATGTTGATTAGCCGAAAATGCCATGAACATATTCGTAGGTCTGCCTGTTCTTTGCGCGCTCGGAAAAAATCACATCTGTGCGGTCAAGTTCAACGATTTTTCCGTTCATCAAGAACATTGTTCTGTCCGCGAGCCGTCGCGCCTGTTGGACGAGGTTTGTTACGAGGATGATTGTCATTTGAGAGCGCATCTGTTTTAGCGCGTCCTCAATTTTCATAGTTGTAACCGGGTCAATAGCGATTGAGAATTCGTCAAGACAGAGTATTTCTGGCTTGTGCGAGAGCGCCCTTGCGATGGTCAGTCTTTGTTGCTGACCGCCGGAGAGTTTAGTTCCGAGGGTGTCAAGCCTGTCTTTTACCTCGTCCCACAAAGCGGCGCGTTTGAGGCAATCTTCAACGATGTTATCAAGTTCTTTTTTATTTGTAAGCCCGGCGCAGCGCGGGGCAAAGGCGACATTGTCATAGATGGTTAATGGCAGACCGACGGGTAGGGGGGAGACCATCCCGATTTTTCGTCTTAATGAGTAAACATCTTTTGTCTTTAAAACATCTTCGCCGTCTATGATTATTGAGCCGGAGATGTAGGCATCCGGGATAAAATCTATGGTGCGGTTGATGCATCTGAGGAGTGAGGTTTTTCCGGATTGAGCCGGTCCGATGATGCCCAGAATCTCGTTCTCGTAGACATCAAAACTGATGCCGTGGATTACCTCTTTGTGTCCATAGGAGAGGTAGAGGTTTCTTACTTCAATTTTTTTCTTTGCGCTCATAGCGGATAGTTCAAAAATCACCACTTTTTCCTGGAACGGATATAAGTTCTGATAATAATTGCCGTTGTGTTTACGAGCAGAACTGTTGCCAGCAACACAACGGCGGTGGCGTAGGGTATTGACTCTTTAACGTTGGGCACCTGGGTTGAGATTGTATAAAGGTGCATAGATAGAGCCATACACTGGCCATCAAGCGTATATGGGAACAGGTCGCCGCGTTCAACCGCTTTATAAAACACTGCTCCGGTAAACATAATTGGAGCGGTTTCGCCGGCGCTGCGGCTGACCTGCAGGATTACGCCTGTGAGGATTCCGCCGATTGAGTTTGGCAGGACGATGCGGCGGATTGTTTGCCATCGGGTTGCGCCGACGTTCCAGCAGGCTTCTCTAAAACTCATAGGCACAGAGGCGAGCGCTTCGCGGGTGCTTGCGATTATGACCGGCATCGTCATTATCGCGAGAGTCAATGAAGCGGAGATTACTGAGCAGCCGAACCTTGCCGCGTAAACAAACGCCCCAAGACCGAAAAGGGCATGAACAATGCTCGGCACGCCTGCAAGGTTTATAACCGCGAGATTGACTATGCGGTTAAACCAATTGTCTTTTGCATATTCGTTAAGATAGATGCCAGCCATTACACCGATAGGCGCCGATATACCAAGAGATATGACAACAAGGTAAATTGTGCCGATAAAGGCGGGCCAGATGCCGCCATCTGTCATTCCTTTTTTGGGAATATCAATTAGAAATTCAAGACTCAATGATGGAAACGCCTTTACCACTAAATAAATAACAATTAACAGAAGCGGTATTATCATTGCGATTGACATCGCAAGGAAAATAAATTTAGCAACCATCTCTTGCCGCTTTTTTCTGCGGACAAACTCGGTTTCAACAAAAAGGTTATTGGCGTGCGCGTTCATTTTTTCTTTTTAATTCCGCGAATTACAAGGTCGGCTGTTAAATTGATTATAAAGGTTATGATGAATAAAAGGACACCTGTTAAGAATAGGACTCGGTAATGGTCTGAACGTTCTGGGGCTTCGCCCAGTTCGGCTGCTATATTTGCTGTGAGGGTTCTTACCGAATCAAGTATTCCGTGGGGAATGTGAACTGCGTGTCCTGTTGCCATTAAGACAGCCATTGTTTCGCCGACCGCGCGTCCAACTCCGAGAAGCACGGCTGCAAGCAATCCGTTTTTAGCAGCCGGTAGCAATACCCGTCTAACCATCTGCCAGCGGGTTGCGCCTAAAGCAAGCGAAGCCTCTCTGTATGTATCCGGAACGGCTTTAAGCGCGTCTTCTCCTATGGAAACGATTATCGGCAGACTCATAAGGGCAAGGATTATTCCACCGTTTAATATATTTACTCCGACCGGCGCGCCGGTTATTTGAGTAATTAGCTTGCTCATAATGGTCAAGCCGATAAATCCCCACACCACGCTTGGTATTGCGGCAAGCAATTCTATGGTTATTTTGAGTGTTTCTTTCAGTTTCTTGCCGCAGAATTCAGATATGAAGATCGCGGCGCCAAGCCCGAATGGCACAGCGATTATCATTGCAAGCGCCGTTACGCTGAAAGTTCCGATTGTTAGCGCAAGCGTCCCGTAGCGGACATTGACCTGTGAGGTTGGATACCATTCCGGGCTGAATAAAAACTCTTTCAGGTGGAACTTCGGATTAAATAATATTGGAGCGGCTTCGCGGAAAATGAAGAAGAAGATTGCAAACACGAAGATTATCGCGCTTATTCCGCTAAATTTTATTACGACCTCAAGCGCCTTTTCTCCGTAAACGCTCCACAGAGGACGCTTTTGCAATCTGTTTGGGTCTCCTCTATTCATTCCAGATCACGATTAAAAGGAAAGTTGAAATTCCGGGTTGTTTTGATTTATTTGCTGACCGCTTTCAATGGGACGTAGCCTGTCTGTTCAACAATCTTTTGACCTTCTTCTGATAAAATCCAATCAATATATTTTTTGATTTCTCCCTGTGGTTCGCCAAGGGTGTATATCTGGAGGGAACGGGCTATCGGATAATGTTTATTATGGACATTTTCCACTGTGGGCAGATAACCGGGTTCGCCTTTTTTCTGGGCGACTTTAAGCATTTTAACCTTTGGCGTGGCGTATCCCATACCGCTGTAGCCGATTGCCGTTGGTGTTGTAGAAACAAGTTCTACCACCTCTTTTGAGCCGTTCATATCGCGTGAACCGAGTTTAAAGTCGCGGTTGTTTAGAATGTGTTCTCTGAAAAACTCGTATGTGCCGGAGTTTGACTGGCGGCTAACGCGGACTATATCGTCGTTTGCGGCTCCGGGAATTTTTACGCCAAGTTGAGACCATTTGGTTATTTTGCCGCCTTCGGCGTATATCTCGCGCAATTCTTCAATGGTGATTTCTTCAATTGGATTATCTTTGTGGACGTAGACTGCCAGTGCGTCGTAACCGACAATGAACTCCTTAGGCTCTTTGCCTGTGTTCTTTTTCGCCTGTTCAATTTCAGATGGTTTCAATTCGCGGCTCGCGTTGGCTATATCTACCGTGCCTTTTATAAGGGCGGCGATACCGACTCCACTTCCTCCGCCAGAAACTTCCACCTCAACATTCGGCGCAACTTTTTTATAAGCCTCCGCCCATGCCTGAGCAAGGTTGACCATTGTGTCTGAGCCTTTATTCTGGATGGTAACCTTGCCACCCTGTTGGGCAGACTTTTTGCAACCGAAACAGCCGGCAGCCACTAATGCCGCGGCGAGTATGCAGGTTATTGTGTTTTTCATATTTATGTATTCAGGTTTTATGATGTTAGTATTTTGGTTCATAGTAACTCTTATTTTGAATTGTTTTGTTCTATTTCTTTGTCTATTTCCAGAACTGCGTGGATGAGGTCCTGTATATGTGATTTGAGAAAATTGTAAGTATCTTCGTAGGCTTTTAAGACGTTGTTTGGAGAGCCTTCAACTTTTGATGGGTCGTTTACGCTCCAATCCATAAAGACGGCTTTTCTTGGTTTTTGTGGGAATGCCTTTTTGACTTCTGGCGAAAGCGCAATTATAACATTGTAGTGTTCAAGATTCGGTATTTGTAATATGGATTTGGGGATGGCGCGGGAAATATCGTGTCCTTTTGATTTCATAAATTCAATTGTTCTTGCTTCAATGGGCATCGGCTGCAAGCCGGCGCTTGCAAATGTGAATCGCGGCTGATTTAACGAATTTGCTATCGCTTCAGCCATCTGGCTTCTGCAGGAGTTATGTTCATCAACGAATAAAATTCTGAATACTTCGGCGCCCGGATGCTTTGCGTATCCGCCCGTGCACATATAGAGCGTTTCCATACAGATATTGCGCGCCTGGTCTGAAACCCGCTCCCAGCGGCGGTTAATCACTATCAGGGCGTTGAGGACCTCGTAAGGAAGTTGTTGTTGCCGAAACAGTTCAACCAGTTGAGTGTTTATCTGACGTTTTTTGATGTCCACTGCTTCTTCTAATTGAATTGTTTTTGCGGCAAGTTCGGCGTCCTGGTTAATAAATGCATTTAGAGCGTCACGCAACATTGGAATGGTCAGATTGGCAATCTCTTTGAATTGTTCAATCGGATAGTCAATGTTTTTGTCTATCAATTTTAATGTCTGGCGCGCCATACTTTCGGCGTAATCTCCAACCCGTTCAAGTTCCAGATTTATCTTTATTGTGGCGTAAGCGAATCTCAAAAGGCTTGCGACGGGTTGTTGCCGAACAAGGAATTCAAGGCAGAGTCGGTCTATTTCTTTTTCGTGTTCGTCAATGAACTGGTCGCGCAATATAACGCTGTAAACAATTTGACGATTTTTATCGGTAAAAGCCTTCAAGCAGGATTTCAGGGCAATCTCGCACAGGAGTCCCATTTCCTGCACTTTGGTTTTTATCCTGTTAATATCCTGCTGCAGGCTCTGTTCTAAATGTGGCGTCGCTTTTTGCATTTGGTTAACCAGTTTTAATTGCTTAATAAAATCTTTTTATTCTACTTATATATTACGAATGGATATGGCGTATGTCATCAGATTTAATGTTAAATGTAGATTGCCGTTATGTTACAATTGTGTTACAAAATCTACACATAAACTTCTTAATGCCAAATAAAAGATATTAGTCGGCGTTAATCCTGCGCGATACAGCGCGGTGGTATGGCGGGGCTTTATGGGAGGATTTGTTCTGAAAACCGATTAGAATATTTTCTGATTATGCGGTTCGGAATTGGCGATGGGTTTAGCCCGTTGAGGTAGATTAATATTATATCCCCGCAATATCGTCTTTTCTCCGATTGGTAAAGGGTTGGAATTTAGCGTGCGTTATTTAATCACTTCAAAGGCGAATCCCTTCATGTATTCGGTTTCGGGGATTGAGGCTATGACGGGGTGGTCTGGAGCCTGAGTATAGATTTCTATTCTGCGCAATAGAACGTGGGCGTCTGATGCGGCTTCCAGGATTACATCGTAGAACAGATTGTAGCCGACGTGATGAGAGCAGCAAAATGTTGCGAGGATACCGCCGGGTTTGATTAATTTGAAAGCGCGCAGGTGAATTTCTTTATAGCCGCGCAGTGCGTCTGGTATTGCAGAACGGTTTCTTGTGAAGGATGGGGGATCAAGAATAATCAGGTCGTATTGAGGCGGCAATTGTTCTTTAATCATTTTTTGGGCTGAAGCTTTGAGCCAATCAAAAGCGTTTACTGTTTCCCAGGAGATTTTATCATTTAATCCGTTTGCGGCTGCGATCTTCTTACCCAACTCCACCGCCTCCGGGCTTTGTTCAAGGGCGTGAATATGTTTTGCGTTTGCCTTTGCGGCGTGAAGGGCAAAACCGCCAAAGAAACTGAAGCAATCAAGCACCTCGGCGTCTTTTGCGAATCTGGATACTTTTAGATAATTAATTTGCTGGTCAAGGTAAAGACCGGTTTTATGACCGCCCGGCAGAGAGATTGGGAACGTCAAACCATTTATATTAACATTTACATCGCCATTGAGAGAACCGTAAAGGATGCCGCTTGAGTCTGGAAGTCCTTCAAATTTACGCGCTGCGATGTCGTTTTTTTCCAGAATCGCGCGGGGCGAAAATACTTTAACGAGCGCGTTTGCGATTATTTCTTTTCTTTTGTCCATCCCGAGCGAGGAAGTTTGCAGCACGAGGACATCTTCGTATTTATCAATAATGAGCCCGCTTAAGAAATCTCCTTCTGCATTGACGACTCTGAAAGAGGTTGCCTGCGGCATAAACCGTTTTCTGACCTGCAGGGCGTCTGTGATTCGTCTGACAAAAAATTCTTCGTTTATCGGGGTTTGTTCGCGGGAAATTACGCGCACATTGATCTTGGATTTTGAATTGAAGAATCCAAGTCCGAGAAACCGCTCTTTTGAATCCACAATGTTAACTACATCGCCATCGGCTGGAGAGCCGATTGTCTTATGAATTGAACCGGAATAAATCCACGGATGACCGCCTATTACTCTTCGCGCATCCTCATTCTTTAAAACAACTGTCGCTACTTTTTCCATATTCTTCAACTCAAATATAATACAACCTTATGCGCGTAATAGAATGCAGACTTTTTGAAAGGTTTAAAGAAAAATTTTTCATCAAAATGATTTATTGCCCATTCAAGGGGCGAATAGTTTTATAATATTTATGGAATTATTGGCTTCGGTCTGTGGGAAATAAAAGGAGATTAACTCTATTTTTGCGGTCAAATACTCTCTGGTTAAAGAGGCAGATCGGGTTTTTTTACAAAATAGAAACTCATATAGATTCAGCGGGAATAAAATTTTAACTTTAAGCAAGGTAATAAGGAGTTGTAAAAATTATGAGATGGCTCGGTGGATCAGGTGTTTTCTCCCGAGTTACATTCCAAGATTATTAGTTTCAATCTCTCAACGATTGGAGATTGTTAAAAACAGATTGAGGTATCTGTTCAAAAAAATAATTTCTGGGTTGCTGATTTTATTAACTTAGTTCAAAGCAGAGTGTTTACTGAATCAAATTCAAAATCTGGTAAAACCGATTAGAATTGTTGCATTGTTGCCCGTTTTTCCAGAATCGCCTGGACGATTTTTTCTGCTAACTCGGGTTTGGAGGCGAGAGTGTTTTGGGCGGCTTCTTTTCCTTGTCCAATCAATTCTCCGCCAAATTGCAGCCAGGAGCCTTTTCGCTCAATTACGCCGTATTCAACGCCCACATCAATTATACTGCCTTCTTTATTGATTCCCTGATTGAACAGGATATCAAACTCTGCTTCGGCGAATGGCGGGGCGACTTTGTTTTTGACGATTTTTACTTTTACGTGGCTGCCGATTGTGTTGCCGGCGGCGTCTTTTATGTTGTCCTTTCTACGGATATCAATTCTAATACTGGCGTAAAATTTCAGGGCTTTTCCGCCGGGCGTTGTCTCTGGATTTCCGAACATTATGCCGACTTTTTCGCGAATCTGGTTTGTGAAAATGCAGGTGGTTCTGGCTTTTGCGAGAAGTCCTGTGAGTTTTCGGAGTGCCTGGCTCATAAGCCGCGCCTGCATTCCCATAGTTGCCATACCGATTTCGCCTTCCAGTTCAGCCTTTGGAACAAGGGCAGCGACCGAGTCTATAACGATTACATCAAGGGCGTTTGATCTGACCAATGTTTCACAAATTGATAGGGCTTCTTCACCGCTATCGGGCTGAGAGACGAGCAGGTCGTTAAGGTTTACCCCGAGCCGCTTTGCGTAGGCGGGGTCAAGGGCGTGTTCGGCGTCGATAAACGCGGCTAAACCGCCGGCTTTCTGGGCGTTTGCGATAATGTGCAACACCACGGTGGTTTTGCCGCTTGATTCTGGACCGAAGATTTCAACGATTCGTCCTCTGGGCACACCGCCTACTCCCAGCGCAAGGTCAAGCGCAAGCGCGCCTGTTGGTATAACGTCAATCTTTTTCTGGGCTTGAACGTCCCCGAGCCGCATTATGCTGCCGTCGCCGTAAGTTTTGTGGATTGTTGAGATGGCGGCTTCAAGGTCGCGCGTCCTTGCGTTTATCGCAGAGGGCTTTGCGCCTTCGCCAGAGCCTTTTTCTGAGGATTTGGTAGCCATTTTGTTTATTTGTTAATGTCGTTATGTAGTAAATAGATTAACAAAGCGTCCAAGTCAATGTTATAAAAAATTAATTCCTTGTCCAGATGCGGAACCAGAGTCTTTGAGGCGCGTGCAGGATGAGGTCGCGCAAAAGTTCTTCCATACTCGCGGCTCTTGGTTCGGGCAACCGTCGGGCAAGAAGAATTGAAGCCGACAGCACAGCCGCAGCGGCTGAAAAGAAGATAGTGTATCTATTCCAGTTAAGACCTATAAATTCAAAGTTTTTAGAGGCGCAGGCATCTATGAGTATTCCCCAGCCGATTGGCGCAAGTCCCATTGAAAGGCAACTTAAAACCGAAAAGACAGCAAAATACTGGTCGCGATTCTTCTGGGGTATAATTAGCATTGCAAATTTTGTATTTGCCATATTTGTTAACGCCGAGCCGAGTCCCATTAAAAATTGAAGGATGAGCAGCAGTTCGGTATTTGAATTTAAAAATCTCCCTGCCATAAGCGTCCAGCCGACGAGCATAACGAGCCATAGCAACATTGAAAAAACAATCACCGGTTTGCTGCCGAGCGTGTCTAATCTCTGCCCAAGGAACCACAAACTGCTCAATCCGCCGATAAATGAAATTGAGGTTATAACAAGGATTTTGTCCGACGGCAAACCGATCTGAGTTCTCATAAACGCGACGGCAAAGGTTGACATTCCTCCGTATATTGCAGACCAGACAACGACTGCAAGAAGCAGCTGTTTAAACGAACTGTTTTCCCAGATTTCTCGCCAAGGAAACGGCTGTGAATGAGCGTTCTGGTTCTCTGGCGGTTCTACATCGGGCATCCGTTTTAAAAAGGTTAGACTCAATGCCCCCATAATCGCGCTAAATGCAAACAGTAACGTATATTGGAACGGCTGGGGGTTATTTCCGAGCACGGCGGCGCAAAGCAAGAATGTGGCGCAACTTGCAAGATTGACGCACGCGGCGTCTCGCGCAAGGTATTTCCCGCGCGCGTTTTCCGGCACAAGCGAGGCGATCCACGGCAACCAGGCGGCGCTTGAAATTCCGCGCGATAGGTTGAATCCGAATAAACAGAGCAATAAAAGCGAAATTTGAACCCTGTTTGATAACAAACTTCCCAGCAATGGTATGATTGACATAGCAAAAATAAAACTGACTCTCGTGCCCCAACCCGCAAAAACAAATCGCCTGTAGCCTACGCGGCGAATATATTGCGAGGCGGGGATTTGAAAAATCACAAGCAATGGCATCATCCCGCTGATGATTCCCAGCTCGGTCGCGCTCGCGCCAAGACTCTTTGCATACAAAATCATCGGGGTGTTCAACACCACCTGAAAAGAAAAGGCGTTAAATATCGCAAATAAATAGGCATTGTGAAATCCGGGCGGAAACTCCGCCTCCAATTTCACACCCTGTTTTAACTCAAAGTTCATTCAAAATATTTTATTAGTTTAGATTCAGTTGTTGAATATTGCGCAATAGATGGATATTATAGCATTAAAATCAAAATTATGAATATATTCTTTGACCTATATCAGAACTACAACATCAAAAAAGCGGAGGCTGAAGCCGAAAGCGCAAAACAGGCAGTGGAAAGGGTCAGAAACGAGATTTACGCAATCAATAACCGATTAGATACACTTGTTCTGGCAACCCAGGCTTTGTTTGAAATCGTTAAAGAACAAACCGGAATTACTGAGGACCAGTTAGTTAAAAAAATGGAAGAGATAGATTTGCGCGACGGCGTTGCCGACGGAAGAATTACATCTCAAATCGTTAACTGCCGGAAATGCGGACGTAAAAATAACAGTAAACGGTTGAATTGCCTCTATTGCGGTGAGGAACTACCGCACGGGGATTTGTTTGGTGGTATTTAGCCGCTTATTGTAAAAGCAAGCCACCAGTTTTATTTATCACGGCAAATAGCAATATTTATTTTATAATATTAAAAATCTCCTATGTAGATTGATTATCAATATAAGATGTCAAATAATCAAAGGAATTAATGCCAAGACAAAGAAAGGGATTTTAATTTGTTGGTTTTGTGTTTTTTTAAAGGTAAGTGTTTATTTAACGTCATAAAGCGGTGTTGCGTTCGCATTTGCTCACTTAA
>JBAMMJ010000221.1:0-6122 GCA_039793825.1 Verrucomicrobiota bacterium
GGTTGCCAGTGTATGACGCCTTCGGGGTCGGTTCAGCCAAATACTAAATAATTTTTAAAAATCTTATTTCACCCAGAAGCGCCTTTTTTTATGGAATACTAATGATTCAGGCGGTTTAGATAAATAAAAGGTTTTTGCTTGATTTTAGTGGGAACTCAGGTCATTTAAAAAATATGAAATCAGAAAGCAATACCAGCCGCAGAAGCTTTTTGAAGAGGTCTCTTGCAGCAGCTGCAGTCGTGCCGGTTATTTCCAGCTTTGAGGAAAAGATACTGCTTGCCCAAACTTCATCTGCGCAAAGCGCCACCTCTGAAAAACCAAAGGTAAATATGCCGATGGGTACGATAGGCAAGTTCAAAATAAGCCGAATAATTTGCGGCGGCAATCTAATCAGCGGCTATGCACATAGTCGTGATTTAATTTATGTGTCGCGGTTGTTAAAAGCCTATTTTACCGACGAAAAGATAATGGAGACATGGGCTTTGTGCGAGCAATATGGGATTAACACGATGATTTTCAACCCGCACGACCCGCACGCGGTGGCTGTCTATAAAAAATACCGTCAAAACGGAGGTAAAATCCAATACATTGCCCAGTTGGACCCGAACCCATCCGACCTTGCGCGCAATATAAAAGAGGCAGTTGACACCGGAGCCATTGGCGCCTTGCTTGTCGGGAACTATGGAGACGCCTGGACAAGGGAGAACAAGATAGACCTTATCGCCCGTTTCATTGACATAATCAAATCCGAAGGGATTATCGCAGGGGTTGCCGGTCATGAAATACGGACTGTGATGGCTGTTGAAAAGGCGGGGATTAAACCTGACTTTTATATGAAGACGTTGCACAGCGAAAATTACTGGTCAAAACGGCGACCCGACCAGAACAAAGAGGTGATAGATAATTACGCTGTGGACAATTACTGGTGCATTGACCCTGAAGCCACAATTCGGTATATGAGTCAGGTTCAACGCCCATGGCTTGCCTACAAAGTGCTTGCAGCCGGAGCGATTCATCCCCGTGTTGGTCTCAAATATGCCTTTGATAACGGCGCAGATTTCTGCGTCGTCGGAATGTTTGATTTTCAGGTTGCTGAAAACGCGGCTCTGACAGTTGAGGCGGTGAACGCGGCAAAAAACCGGGACCGGGACTGGATGGCGTAAAAAGCTTTAAAATATGTTTTCGGCAGCCACCAGCGGAGATAAATTTTCCATTCCTTGACTTAATCTACATCTTTAAATAGGATTTTATTTATATGAATAACCGGTTATTGCGGTTTCTGATAATTGTTTTATGCCTCTTGGCATTGCCTTATCCATCGCCGGCGCCCTTAATCTATCGCGCCGGAGAAGGCTGGATTTACGAGCCTGTCGGTTCAAAAGGCGAGTGGATGCGTTCGCGGGCAAAAGACCAGCTTGATGTGGCTCTGGAGGCGTTTGAGAAGAAAGATTACAAAATAGCGTTGCGCGCGGCGCGGCGGACAGTTGCAATGTGGCCAATGTCTGACTACGCCCCCGAGGCGCAATTCCTTGTCGGCAGATGCTACGAGGCAAAGGGCAACGATGAAAAGGCGTTCAAGGAATATCAGAAACTCCTTGAAAAATATCCTAAATTCGCCAAACGGGAGGAGGTCCTTGCGCGACAATATGAAATAGCCAACCGGTATTTAGGTGGAAAATGGTTTAGATTGTTTGGTGTGATTCCGCTTTATCCGTCAATGGAAAAAACCTCGCAAATGTTTGAAAAAATTGTCAAAAACGGACCGTTCAGCGAGGTTGCTCCGCAGGCGCAACTAAGGATCGGAATGGCGCAGGAAAAACGAAAGGAATATCCGGAGGCTGTAAAAGCTTACGAAAAAGCCGCCGACCAATACCACGACAGACCCCAGGTGGCAGCCGAGGCGTTGTTTAAAGCAGGTTACGCCTATTATAAACAGGCATTAAAAGCCGAATATGACCAGAACGCTTCTGCCCAGGCAATTGCCACCTTCAGCGATTTCATCACCTTATACCCGAATCATCCGCGCGTTGCCGACGCAAGAAAATACATTGTTGAATTGAGAACCGAGCAGTCGCGGGGCGCCTTTGAGATCGCAAAGTTCTATGAAAAACGTCACCGCTGGAGCGGCGCCGAGATTTATTACAACGAAACGATACAAAAAGACCCAACCTCCCCCTATGCCGAAGAGGCTCGCAAACGGCTTGACGCTTTAAAACAAAAAGGAAGAATTGAACAACCCAAAACCGCTCAAACCGCTGGCGAAGATAAACCCAGCGCGGCAAATACCAGAACGGAAGAAAAAGATAAAAAGTCCGAAAACAGCGGAAAAAATTAAGTCGTTTATTGTTAAATGACGCCGATTTTTGAAAATTGCTTTTGCCGCCGATTACTAAATTGCGTTCTTGCCGCGATATTGACGGTTCTGATGTGCGGGTGCGCCGGTTACAGACTCGGTCCGGTTGCGGGGATTCAAGCAGGCGAAAAGTCTGTTCAGGTAAATCCATTTATAAACCAGACGATTGAACCGCGTCTTGGCGAAGCGGTTACAAGCGCGGTAAGAAAACGAATCCAGACAGATGGCACATACCGACTTAACACCGGCGGCACCGGCGACATTATTGTAAATGGCGTCATCATAGAATTTATCCGTTCGCCGGCGAGCTTCCAGCCGCGCGATATTATAAGCGTTCGCGATTATTACCTTGAAATGAAAGCCGAAATCACCGCCATTGAGCGATCAACCGGCAAAGTAATCATAAAACGAACCGTTACGGGAAAAACAACCGTAAATGTTGGCAACGATCTGGTTTCAGGGGAAAGACAGGCTGTTCCGTTGCTTGCCGAAGATATCGCCAGAAAAACCGTTTCATTGCTCGCCGAAGGCGAATGGTAAAATCTATGAAAAAACTTTATCTACCAGGGACCTTTACGCTGTTGTTTTATTTTACGATATTAGCAAACACGTCTGCTCAAACCGGCGATCTTGGCAGTTATCAGATCACTGTTTTCGCTGACAGGCCTGTCGGAAAATTCCAGCCTATCTGGCGATTTTTCGGCTACGACGAGCCGAATTATTCTTATATGCCAGAGGGGAAACAACTCCTTGATGAAATCTCTCGTTTAAAGCCCCAACCGGTCTTCATCCGAACACACCATTTATTGACAAGCGGCGACGGCACCGCCTGGTTAAAATGGGGGAGTACAGGCGCCTACGATGAAGACCAGCAAGGCAACCCAATCTACAACTGGAATATTATGGATGAGATTTTTGATTCATTCATCCTGCGCGGACTCAAGCCGCTTGTTGAAATCGGTTTTATGCCAAAAGCCCTTTCAATAAAACCCGACCCGTACACCAACCCGGTTGTAACAAACGGACCGCCGCTTGACGCCGTTGGACGCGGCTGGGCTTACCCGCCAAAAGATTATGATAAATGGCAAAAACTTATTGAAGAATGGGTAAAACATTCGTTGCGTCGTTACGGCACAAATGAAGTCTTGAGCTGGTATTGGGAATTATGGAATGAACCAAACATCGCCTACTGGCGCGGCACGCCGATTGAATACCAGAAACTCTATGATTACACTGCGGCTGCGGTTAAAAATGTACTGCCACAGGCGCGCATTGGCGGACCACACACAGCCGGAACTCAAGGAGGAGCGGAAAAATTCCTGCGTTCGTTTATTGAACACTGTCTATACGGGACAAATTATGTCAGTGGCAAAAAAGGTACACCGCTTGACTTTATCGCCTTCCACGCGAAAGGCGGAACGGAATTTAGAGATGGACACGTCCGTATGAACGCTGGAAATCATCTTCGGATAATTGAAAATGGATTCAAGATTATGAGCTCGTATCCGGAATTGAAAGGCATCCCTGTAATCATTGGCGAATCAGACCCCGATGGTTGCGCAGCCTGCTCGGCGCGGTTTTTTCCACAAAACAATTACCGAAACACATCTCAATACGCAAGTTATACAGCTGCCACCTTTATGAGGAAAATAGCGCTTGCGCGCCGATATGGAGTGAACCTTATCGGCGCGGTAACCTGGGCGTTTGAATTTGAAAATCAGCCGTGGTTTGACGGCTTCCGCGTCCTTTCAACCCGCGGCGTGCCGTTGCCTGTGTTTAACGCGTTCAGAATGTTTTCACTCCTTGAACCTGAACAGGTCCAGACCCAGAACTCCACTCAGGAGAACCTTGACATAATCTTAAAAAATAGCGTCCGTGGTGAGAAACCCGATGTAGACGCATTTGCCACTCGGGGCTCAAACCGAGTCGCGGTCCTGGTCTGGAATTACCACGACGACGGCATCCCGGCAAAGGAAGAACAGGTAAAACTCAATATTCAAGGCTTAAACGTTAAGCTTAATTCAGCCCGCTTGCGGCATTACAGAATTGACGAACACCACAGCAACGCCTACACATTGTGGAAAGAATTTGGTTCTCCGCAAAATCCGACACAGGAACAGATTGCGCTGCTCAAACGAGCCTCGGAACTTACCGCGCTGCATCCTGAACGCAGTGTTGAACTTAAAAACGGCTCGCTTACCATTGAATTTCCTATGCCGCGTCAATCTGTCTCCCTTATTGCTATTGAATGGTAACTTTTTTAATCGGTAATTATTTATAAATCGGCGTCATTCTCTCTACGGCTTGTTTTGGCTCTACATTAATTGTGAACCATTTACCAGATTTAGAGCAAATCACATCCTTGCGCGATAGAATAACTGAAAAGAATTTGTTGTGACTGAATTGGTAAATGTAATGAACCCGGAGGGCGGAGCTGTGTTTGTATAGCTATTTATCCAGTTTGACAGATTTGTTGAGACATCTAAAAAATATTTTACCGCAGGCTCGCCAATCAATTGTATAGAATGAATTTGATTTGTCGGTTTTAGCGCTATCAATCTGGGCGGATAAACCACGCTCTGCGCCAGGACGGTAAATTCGTCAAAGACCATATAATTATCTCCTGGTTGTTGTGGATTATGAAGAACCCAGCCGGCATCAATATCGCCGAGATTGAGCGCGTATCCGCGCGTGGTTATTGGCAGCGGTTCGGGGGTAATAAGAGTATCATTGAGCGTTGCTATCCAGCGGTTTCTGGCAAAATTCATAGCCACTTGAAGCTCATAAACGCCGTCATTGGAGAATGTGTATCCGGTGAAATAGAATTCTCCTGCGGTATCCAGAGAGTAATTTACCTGAAGTGTTTCGTTGTCAAAATCCAGCGAAAACAACCGCTGCGTATTCATATTATAAACGCTCCAGCGAAAATCGTCGTAGCGACGGTTTGTGGAATCTTTTATCTGAAAAATAACCGAAAACCGAATTACCGGGTAGTTGGTTAATATCTGGTAATTGAGCGGACGCCATACGACCGAAGCAGTTGTTACAGGTGTAGAGTTTGAATAGCCGATGTATGCCTGTTGACCAAAGCCGGGAAAATAATTTTCATCGGCAACCAATCCATTCCAGGCGCTGCCTTCGCCTTCCCACCCCCCCTGTCCAACGAGCGTATATTGCGGATCAAACCCTTCCTCGTATTCAAAACCAGTCCGGTATATCAATACATAGTCAGTCTGGGCGCTCCCAATTTGCCAAAAAACTAAATGAAGTATCGCTATTAATAATACTTTACGCATTCTTGGTCTGGCTTAATTTCTACCTCCCTCTGCCATACTCGTTAAATCCGCGCGATGGCGTCGGCGCGGTGTTTACTGGAGCTGGCATAGACGGGGGCGAACTATATGAGCGGGAAGGCGCTCCGCTTGAAGGTTGTGGCGTAGAATATACGGTGGATTTTGGCGATTCAATCCTTGACGGCGTCGGTGTGTAACTCGGAGTTTGGGCAGGCAGCGGAGTAATTCGCGAGCTGGTTGACGGAGGCGGCGTGTAAGTTGGCGCCCTTTCATACTTGATTGGCGGAGCGGAATTTGCTTGCGGCAACGGCGTTACTTTTATACCGCGCGATGTTGAAAACTCAGGAGTTGTCCTTTGTATCGGGGCAGGAGAAGGTTGAATTTGCGTCGGCGCTGGTGGCGCAATCATTGCGCTGCTCTCATTGAAACGCGCAGGACTCTGTCTGCCCGCAGAATTTAAGGAATCTAAAGACCCC
>JBAMMJ010000221.1:6132-7412 GCA_039793825.1 Verrucomicrobiota bacterium
CAAGATGCGGATTGACCGGTATTGACGGCGAGGGCGAAAGCGATGGCGAACGATACCGATTGCCCAAAGGCGGTTCAGACTGCTGCGGCGTTATTGCAGGAGCAGGTCTTGCAGAATTAATCACAGGATTAATTACAGGCGATGAATAGTTTGGACGACTCAGAATTGGGTCGGGTTTTGAGCCACCTGTTTTTGAAGCTCCAGATGTCTCCGACCATAGATGGGTAATAAGTGGTTGCGCCTCCTTTACAGGCTCGGTTCTGGCAACCGCCAATCCCGGCGAGGCAGTTCTGGGCGCAGGCAATATCGGTTTTGATGGCGTAGGTGTTGGTTGTATCGGTTGTGCCGATTTAGGAGGTTGAGCCGGCTGGACAGATTGAGATGGAACCGACGGGGTGACGTTTATCGGCGTCGGTTTTTCCCGAACAGGTGCTATCGGTGTTATCTGCGTCCCTTTTGGTTGGGAAATGACGTTTTTATTTTCATTCAAAATAGGCCTTTGTGTCCCTAAAATTTCGCCGCCTTTTGAAGCGGTTGTTGGTTGCGGAGAGATTTGACGCGGTGTTGAAGAAACCACCGGCAACGCAGATTTTGTCCCGACAGATTTAACATCAACCTTTGAGGATACCACCGGTGGCGCAAACTTTTCGTTTGCGGAAATCGTTTGTTCTGGCTTTGAAGGCTGAACAGGTTTGCCCGCACCTGTGCCCTGCAATTTGCCCACAGGCACAAACTTTGGCGTAATCTGTTGAGAATTAACCTTTGCAAGCGTAGGTGTTTGTTTTGGATCAGGGCGGTACAGGACAATATTATTTCCATCTTTGACGAGTCTTTCCGGGTAGATGGCTGTTCTGTTTCCGGAAACAATCGGCGCGTCCCGAACAGTGACTTTTCTGACCTCTTCGCGGGTTATGCGCGCAATATGTTCGGTGCCGACGCCTGTATTTATCACTACGTTGTTGTTGTTTCCGGTAATATAATTGTTGATGACGGTTGAATTGTTGTACACCTCGCGGGCGCGGTCGCCGGGCAGTCCATACCGATACGGATATCTATGGTGGAAATATCTCCAATCTATAAATGTGTAATGCCAGTCGGAAAGTCCAAATTCAAAGCCGACGCTGACGTGGCTGCCGTGATAAACAAACCCTATTCCTGCGTGGTAATAGGCGGCCGGCGGCAAAGGCGCCCAACCACAATAATACGGACTTACGCGCCAGCTCACCCAGCCAGGTCCCCAAACAGTGTCCGGAAACCAGACCCAACCGTGATGAGTCAAG
>JBAMMJ010000221.1:7422-8693 GCA_039793825.1 Verrucomicrobiota bacterium
AGTAGTGCCATCTGCCGTAATGAAACGTTGCCCATCCCCAGGAATAATCAGAAAGCCAGTACCAGCCATAATCCGTCCAGACCCATCTTCCGCCGTGATAATATGGCCGCCAGCCCGGATAAGTAACCGCCACAAGCGGCTGCCAGCAATAGCCAAGACCGTCCACATATAGCCAGCTCCCATAAGGCGAAAGCGCCGAGTAATACACCACCACAGTCTGCGGCAACTGCTGCTGCACAACCACAGGCTGCTGTTGTTCGGTTTGAACCGGAACATAGACAGTCTGTGTAACTGTTTGCACATAAACCGGTGGCGCCGGCGCCGCAACCTGTTGCGCGGTTTGATTTGTAATCGTCTGTTCGGCTTTTTGTTCAGAACCAACAGCGCCAACCATCTGTTTTTCAGCCGTCGCGGTAATTACTTCGTTTGTTGAAGAAACAACCATTTTTTGTTGCTCAACCTGTTGTTCAAGCTCGGGCTTGCCAGCCTTTTTGAGCATTTCCGAAATTACAGACGAGGGCACGCCAAGGTCGTTGAGGGTTATTATGTCCTGGGAGGTTAAATCTTTGTAGGAATATTTAGATTGAACAACGTATTGTTTCAACACCTCTTCGTCTATCCCGGATTGAGCCATTTTGACGATCTCTTCCAGTTCGGGCTTCAAATTCAAGGCGCCAAGATCAGGCGGTGCTTTCAGGACAACCACTTCGGCATTGGTTGAATTTGTTGATGTCTCAACAATATTTGTTGACGAAATATCGCTTTTGATCTTCCCGACAACATCCGATTTTGACACCTCGGCAATATTTGAAGCCGACTGCGGTTTGTTCTCGTCAGCCAGAAGGGCGGTATTGTAAAGCACAGATACAAACAGCCCTGAGGCAATCAGCGGTAGCGCTGCCGCCGCTACTATTATTTTTTCAAGCGCTCCCCAAGGTCTCGTTTTCATATAATTTGTTCGGTTATGTCTCTGCCGCCGAGCCACCCTTCACAATCCAGAAATCTTACTCAGATTTCCGCCATTTTCTCGGGTCTGGCAGAAACTCTTTTCAATAGATTTGACTAATACGATAGTGCGTTTATTCACCCTCTATCCGCCGTTCAATCATAACCATTACATTATCAACCACTAAAAATTTACCACAAAATCCATAATTTGATAATTTTTTATACTCGCATTCTCAGAAACCGAAACCAACATAGACCGGGTATTGTATTTTTTGCAGAATAAGGGTATGTAGTTTTAAATATTGCCATTGCGAATATAAATT
>JBAMMJ010000221.1:8703-12532 GCA_039793825.1 Verrucomicrobiota bacterium
AAATCTTTTTTAATTTTATCCGTCTTATTCTTAAAAGACAGGCAAAACATTTATTGACAAAAATTGATAGAAACCAGATAAAGAAACGGTATGAAACACTACGCAATTAGCAGACGCGAGTTTTTGCGTCAATCAAAGAAAATCACCATAGCCGTCGGTGCTGGCGTGGCATTGCCAAACATCTTTCTTAATAAGACAAAGGCGCAAACAGGAGTGAATCCGAGCGAGTTTATTCGCGTAGGTTTTATCGGGGTTGGCGGACAGGGCAAGAGCAATATGCGGGCATTAATAAAGAACGCCGTTGCGGTGTGCGATGTGGACAAGAACAATTTGAAATCCGCTTATGATATGATTCTTAAAGCGATACCCGACCGCAAGGTAGCCACATTCGGGGATTATCGGAAGTTGTTAGAAGACAAATCTATTGATGCAGTTTTGATTAGCACGCCCGACCACTGGCACGCTCTGGCTGCGGCTGACGCAATGGTGGCTGGTAAAGATGTTTACTGCGAAAAACCGCTTACCCTTACAATCCACGAAGGTCAGGTCCTTGTAAAGATTGCAAGAAAATACAATCGGATTTTGCAGACCGGCAGCCAGCAACGCTCTGACCCACGTTTCAGGAAGGCGTGCGAATATGTGCGCTCTGGAAGACTGGGCAAAATCCATACCGTCCGCGTTGGACTGCCCGGTGTGAACTGGACAAAAGAACCGCCCGTTCCTGACAGCGCGCCGCCACCCGAACTTGATTACGATATGTGGCTCGGTCCGGCGCCATGGCGTCCATATAACAAACACCGCGTCCATTATTATTTCCGATTTTTCTGGGATTACTCCGGAGGTCAGATGACAAACTGGGGCGCTCACCATCTTGACATCGCCCAGTGGGGACTCGGTATGGACGAAAGCGGTCCGGTGGAAATTGAAGGCACCGCTTCCTACGACCCTCAGAAACGGTATGAAGTGCCGGAAAAGTTCACCGTCACCTACAAATACGCCAACGGCGTAACTTTATATTGCGAAAGTCCGGCAGCGAAAAACGGAACAACATTTATCGGTGAAAAAGGTTCAATCTATGTTACCCGCGGCAATATTGAATCTGACCCCGAATCAATACTTGAAGAGCCATTAAAAGAAACAGATGTCCACCTTTACGAGAGCAAAAATCATCATCAGAACTGGCTTGAATGCATCAAGAGCAGAAAACTTCCTATTTGCGACGTTGCAATCGGACACCGCTCGGCAACGGTTTGCCATCTCGGAAACATCTCTATCCGAACACAGAAAAAGATAAAATGGGACCCGGCTAAAGAGGAGATAATCGGCGATGCCGAGCTTGCCAAATGGGTCAGCAAACCATATCGTGCGCCGTGGAAACTCCCCACAGTGTAAAAAGCGCAATTTAAAAGAAAATTGATATTCGTCAATATCCCCGACGTCGGATAAGCGTATGTTTTTGATATGAATTTTGACGCAATGACAATCAGGCGTCGGGTAATAAAAATTGATGAGGAGAAGTGCGACGGTTGCGGCGAGTGTATCCCGAACTGTCCGGAAGGTGCCCTTGCAATCGTTAATGGAAAGGCTAAACTTGTTAATGAACCTAATTGCGACGGTCTTGGCGCCTGCATAGGACATTGCCCGCGCGGGGCGATAACAGTTGAAGAAAAAGAAGCGCCGCCATATAATGAAATCGCCGTTTTAAAAGAAGTCATAAGACGTGGCGATACCGCCTTGCGCGCTCATCTTGAACACCTCAAAGAGCATAATCAGACAGAATATCTGAAGCAGGCAACCGAGTACCTGAAGAGCGTAGACCTCCTTAAATCCTCAACAATCTCCATAACCACTAACCATTCAGGCTGCCCGGGCTCTATGTCAATGAGTTTTTTACCGTCAAAAAACAGTCCTGCAAAATCTAATAACACAGAAACCATAACAAATTCGTTTGAGGAAGGTATAAACCACCGCTCGTGTCTAAACCACTGGCCTATCCAGCTTCATCTCATAAACCCGCTGGCTGCTCATTATAAAAACTCCGACCTTACGCTCGCTGCGGATTGCGCGCCGTTTGCCTTTGCGGATTTTCACAGACGATTTTTACACGGCAAAACGCTTGCCATCGGTTGCCCAAAACTTGATTCTAACCAGGAAATCTACCTTGATAAACTTATCCAATTGATAGACAAGGCTCTAATCAACACCATTACAGTGGTCATAATGCAGGTGCCGTGTTGTTTTGGACTTGTGAGGCTTGCCCAGAACGCGGTTTCAAAATCAAGCCGACGCGTCCCGATCAAATTGGTCGTTGTTGGTTTACAGGGCGATATCCTGAAACAAGAATGGCTGCCTTCTCAATAAAACCTCTAAAAACTCGCCCACAGTCTGATTTTAACTTAAAACCTTTTTGCCAATAATCGTATATGCGTATGGGTTGTAAAGATTTTCAACATTAAATAATTCTTTAAACAGGCTGTTGATGTGGATTATTTGCAACTCAAAAGTTGAGAGAGTTTCGCAAATTTTTTTTACGCTCAATCTATTCCAGTAGTAATCCTCATACGGAACGATTAAATGTTCGTCGGTCTCGTCCATATTAAAAAAACCCAGACAGATAACGTTTCTGCAACAATTTGAAAGTTTTTTCAGCGCAAAGTCAATTCCCTGCGGGGAAAGGTGCTCAAACAGATCGTGAACAAAAACTATGTCATAACTGTGCGGCGGCAAATCAACGCTGTAAATATCGGCTGAAAAAAATTGCGCCTCGGGAAACATCGCCCTTGCATTGGAGATGTTTTTATCGCTTATATCAAATCCGCTGTAATTAATGAACCTGTTCAGACCGATTGAGTGAATTACGCGAAAGTCGTTTGCCGAACCGCAAGCAGGTTCAAGCGCGCTCGCAAGGCTGGCGTCCGCAACATCCCCAAGAACATTCTTCCATACCTCCATAAATGTGTTTAACACGATTTCAGACAGAACGCCCTCCGAGCTTTCAAGATAAATTTCCAGATAATTCGGCAGGGTCAGACCATCAGTTGCCACCGGTAATATTTTAAAACAGTCCCTGATAAATTTTGGAATTGGGAAGCCTTCGGCATTGTCGGCCCCTATCCGCAACGCATATAATAAAGCCTTCCGAAAATAGCCGTCCGACAATTCCACAGCATTTGAATGAACCCACAACATCGCTGCCGAAAAAAGTATCTCGTGGTATTTTAACCCCTGAAATCTGCCATTAACAATAGAATCAATAAGGACCTGACGACATATAATGCTCTGCGGATTAACACGCGGGTCTTGAATATTCCGGACGAGATAATCCTTTAAAAATTCGTTGCTATGCCGATCCCAGGACTGTTTTAGATTTCGGGATTCTGTGAAAAAAATGTCTGATTGCGAACCGCCCGATGTCATACGTGCACAAACGCTATTGTCTGGCGATTTTCCGAATTTGCCATCTGCCGATTTGAGATTTTTCTTTTCTTCACTGGCGCTCATTTTTACCTTGTCTATTGCTATTCGCCGTTTAGCAGTAAATCTGTCCACTGACCGCCGGGCGGGTTAAAGGCGTGGTTTTTCTTTCAATTTTTTCAATGCCGCCTCAACAACCTGTTCAACTGTTATTGACCGCATACATCTTAAATCAATCGGGCAATGGGATAAGAAGCAAGGGGAACAATTCTGGTTTGATTTTAGGACGACGTGTCTTGTTGAACCGGGGAGTCCGGGGGCGGTAAGTTCAGGGGAGGTGCTGCCAAATATGGCGATGACCGGTGTCCCAACCGCAGCGGCAATATGCATCGGACCGGTGTCATTGGATACGACA
>JBAMMJ010000221.1:12542-15444 GCA_039793825.1 Verrucomicrobiota bacterium
CAAAGTTTAAGCGCCGCGCATAGTTCTCGCAAAGTCGTTTGACCGACGAGATTCTTAACAACCCCATCTTTACCAATGTGATTTTTAATGAGATTGCTGATCTCAAGGCAGATTAAACGGTCGGCTTTCCCGCCAAAAAGGCAGATTTCGCAACCGGTTTTTTTGTGCAACTCAATAGCCGTCTGCGCAAACCGGTCTCTTAACCACCGCTTTGCCGGACCATATTCAGCGCCGGGTATAATTCCTAAAAGCGGCTTATCCGAATTTTTGAGTTTAAACTTTTCCTTTGCCTCTACGGTCTCGTTCCAGGCTATCTCAATTCTCGGTTCACAGAGTCTTGGTTCGGCTCCAGCAAATTGGACAAGAGCGAGATAGCTGAATATATGATGAAGCTGAGGCTCGTTCCCTATCTGAAATGGATGCTCGCACCTGCCATTGATTATGGATTTGATTATTTTGGGATTCAGTTTTTTTATTTTAACAAAACTGTGATGAGGTTTGGTTGTGTGGGTGAGAAAGAGCGATCTTAGAAATCCGCTATAGCCAATCCGCCGCCTTACAGCGCCAAGCCACATTTCAATAGCAGCCCTGTGCGAATTGGGAAAAGCGATTCCAGTATCAAACTTATATTGGCGCAATTTTCTTGCCACCGATAAAACGCCCTCCTGTTTATTGAACACAATCAGCTCGTCCAGATCGCGGTGTTTCATCCAGATATCAAGCAGTTTTTCATCCGTGAGCAAGAATATTTTTGATTCCGGGAAAGATTGCCGCAGCGCGGATATTGCCGGCATACTCATTACCGCGTCTCCAATCCAATTGACGCTGCGGATAAGGATTTTCTCCATTGTTGCGTTAATCGGCGCGGTGTTCATAGATTGTGACGTTATGTGTATGAGAAAACTTTTTCGGCGGCGCTTTCCATCTATTATGCACCCAGAACCAGTTAGCAGGGTCGCGGAGGATGGCATTTTCAAACGCCCTGTTTATATCAACACAAATATCGTTCACATTGCGGTGTTTGCCGTTTAATTCAACTGGTATTTCATCCCCGATCTCAATCCGCCATTTTGCCGGACTGAGGCGATAGCAGATGGCGGTGAACAGGGCGGATTTATATCGTTGGGCAAACAGAGCCGGAGCGGCGCTTGTTGAACAATCTCTGCCAAAAAAGGGCACTCTGACACCTTTGTCTCCTGCGTGCTGGTCAGCCAGAAGACCGAGCACGACCCGGCCGCTATGCATAAACTTGCGCAATTTATCGGCTTCGCTCCGCCGTTCAAAATAGTGGCAGCCGGTCTTTTCCCGAAGCATTTGCAAAGGCCTGTCAAACGATTTGTGTTTAAGGCTTCTATAAGTGGTTGCGCATTTTAAACCGTTAGCAAACTCCCAGAACCGCGCGTATAGCTCAAAATTTCCAAAATGCCCGATAGCCACAACCACACTTCCATCTGGCGAAGAACGCGAAGCCTTTTCCAGCTTCTCAACGCCGACAAATTCCACGCGCTTTTCCAGCTCCTCTTTTTTCATTGTGAACGTCTTTGCGGCGCAGAGAAAATTCTCTCCGATCCTCTTAAAATTTTCAAAAGCCAGCGCCCGCGCCTCATCCAGAGTTTTGTCTGGAAACACAAGCGTCAAATTTGATATTGCCGTTTTACGATGTTTCGCGTCAATAAAATAAGCCACCGCCCCCAAAAATCGCCCAATCCTTGCAACTACTTCTAACGGCATTAGTGAAATTATGACGAGAAAAGCCCTTACCAGTATGTATAGAATTTTTTCCATTCAGCAGATTTTATTTAATGCAAATTCTACGGACGCACTCGTTAAAATCGCGCGCGCCGCGGATAATTTTTATCTCAACTCGCATATAAAGTATCGGTATGTCTCTTCGGTCTATCTTCGGGAATCTAACGGCGTCTTTTTGTGTTGTTATGATATATTGAGCCTGCTTCTTTTTGCTTTGATTGATTACATTCAAAATTTCCTGTTGAGTAAACCTGTGGTGGTCTGCGAATCTGCGTCTGTAAACAAGTTCTGCTCCGAGCCGTAACAAACAATTTTCAAAACTCTCCGGCTGCGCGATACCGCTCAACGCGGCGATTTTTTTGCCCTTTATCAAATCAAGGCTGTGCTGTTCAAAAGTAAATACATCCACGAAATAAAGCGGTTCGTGAACGCACTCAATCAACAGGGCGTTTGGGTTCAGGTTTGCGATCTGTTCCCTCAATTTTTGGGTGTTGCCATCGCATTTTGTTATAAATATGACATCAGCCCGCTCAAGGTGAGACGGCGGCTCGCGGAGCGTGCCGCGCGGAAGCAGGTAACCGTTGCCAAAAGGTTGCTGGCAATCAACAAGCACAACATCCAACCGTTTTCCGTGCAATTTCCAGTATTGGAAGCCATCGTCAAGAAGCAAAGTGTCGCATCCGAATTTTTCCACAGCATACCTGCCGGCTTTTACGCGGTCTTTATCAACCAGCACGACAACATCCTTCAGATTGCTTGCAAGCATATAGGGTTCATCGCCGGCTTTTTCAGAGTCAAGCAGGAGCGATTTTCCATCCGAAACTACCCTTGGCGGGGTTCGGTCTTCGCGAAGAAGAATTTTATTGATTAACCGTTGCAGAAGTGGCGGCGGTTTAGACCTGTAGCCCCGCGACAGTATGGCAACCGTTCTGCCCTGCGCCTGCAGTTCGCGAGCGAGCTTCTCCACAACAGGAGTCTTGCCGGTGCCGCCTACGGTTAAATTCCCAACGGCAATTACCTGAACCCCGACCGTTACATCTCTAAGTATTCTGACTTTATAAAGATAATGACGCAACTTCACCCCGAACGCGAAGACCTTTGATAATATAAATAAAAAACCACGCAAAAGCGTGGCGCGTTTGCCCGGTTTCTC
>JBAMMJ010000221.1:15454-18930 GCA_039793825.1 Verrucomicrobiota bacterium
AAAAATAACCTCAAGGGCAAACGATTCTAAATTCTCAATCCATTTCCTTATCAATTCGCGCATCGGCTTATGTATAACTCAGCATCACAACATTTTATTGCTGCGCAATCACTATGCAATTATACTATAATAACTATGTGGGCAAAAGGATTCTATATGATTTTCAGGGAGCGGTGTAAAAACCTTTACTATGTTAAAAAACGGTTTAGCATAAAAAATCGGTAGCCGGTTATGGTGCAAATTGAGTTAAGCAAACTCTTTTTAGACCTCCCCCACGAAGAGCTGGAGTGTCTGAAGAATTCGGCGAGCCTCGTAGAAGCTCCTGCTGGAACGATTATCTTCAACGAAGGCGACCCCGGCACCGGGCTTTATCTAATCAAGTCCGGCAAGGTCCAGATTCTTTCAAATATCGGCAAAGGTGAGGAAAAGATTTTCGCCACGCTGGGCGATGGAGAGGTTTTTGGAGAAATGGCAATAGTTGAAAATGAAAACCGTTCCGCAACCGCAAAAGCGATTGAAGATAGCGTCTTATACTTTATTCCAAGAGATGTGGCGCTTGCCGTGCTTGAACGTTCTCCAAAACTTGCCCTTTCTATGTTGCGCGAAATTAGCCGTCGGCTGCGCGAGTTCAACAGACATTACATCCACGAAGTCCTGCAGGCGGAACGACTCGCCATAGTCGGCAGGTTCGCGCGCTCAATTGTTCACGACCTAAAAAATCCGTTAAATATTATCGGATTCGCCGCGGATATGGCGGCGATGGAAAATGCCACGCCACAGGGGCGCGCCGAAGCCCGCGCCCGCATCCGACGTCAGGTGGAGCGAATCTCAAATATGATTAGCGAACTGCTTGAATTTACACAGGGAGCGCATACCTCGGTCATCCTTTCTCTTTCCGATTATTCCGGATTTTTATTGCCGCTGGTTGATGAGTTAAGGCAGGAAGCGGCGTTAAAAAAGGTTGAGATCGTCCTTGAAAATGAACCCCCGGCGGTAAAAGTTCCAATGGCACCGCAAAGGTTGAGTCGGGTTTTTTACAATCTCGTCCATAACGCGATGGACGCAATGCCAAACGGCGGAAAAATCTATATGCGGTTTTATATTCAAGGGAACAAAGTTATCACAGAAATTCAGGACACCGGCGGCGGCATCCACCCGGAAGCCTTCGCTCATCTATTTGAAGCCTTCTATACCTACGGCAAATCTCACGGAACAGGACTGGGTCTTTCAATCTGCAAACGGATAATTGAAGACCACAACGGCACAATTCAGGCGCGCAACGATCCCCAAAAAGGCGGTGCAATATTTTCATTCGCTCTTCCTTTCCAGCCGATGTAGAATTAAATTGCAAGATGAACAGGATTCGGCTTCTGCCAGACTATGTGGCAAATCAGATAGCGGCAGGCGAGGTGGTTGAACGACCGGCGTCTGTTGTGAAGGAATTGGTAGAAAATTCCATTGATGCCCGGTCTACAAAAATAACCGTTGAAATAAGTTCCGGCGGACGAAGCCTGATACGGGTAACCGACGACGGCATCGGTATGAGCCGCGACGACGCCCTGCTATCGCTTGAACGCCACGCCACAAGCAAAATCCAGAAAGCCGAAGACCTGCACTCCGTAACCACAATGGGCTTTCGTGGCGAGGCTCTCCCCAGCATAGCAAGTGTCAGTAAATTTGTTCTTACCACCCGCGAACGCGACGACAACTCTACTCACGAGGCAACGCAAATTATTGTCAATGGCGGCAAAATCATAGCAG
Source organism: Verrucomicrobiota bacterium (assembly GCA_039793825.1). Lineage (GTDB taxonomy): Bacteria > Verrucomicrobiota > Verrucomicrobiia > Limisphaerales > JAKPVM01 > JAKPVM01. Next base: position 17,216 of record JBAMMJ010000221.1, read on the forward strand.
TCAAAGCCGCAGGCGCCCCCGCGGGCACAACCGTTGAAGTGCGCCAGCTTTTTTTCAACCTGCCGGCTCGCCGAAAATTCCTGCGCAGCCAGCAAACCGAAGAGGCGCATATCCAGCACTATTTAACGCTCGCGGCTATCGCCTACCCCGAAATCGCCTTTGAATACATCCGCGACGGTAATACCGTTTTTCAACTGCCGGCGGTAAAGTCAGATAACCGCCTCAACGCGCTCAGGGAACGGTTGCGCGCGCTTAAAAAGTGGGAACAGGAATTTTTGCCGCTGGATATTGAAGGAGAGTTGAAAGAAGATTTTTCCGAAATTGCCCAGAGCGAAGAATCTTTTCCGATAGTTGAACGGGTAAAAATTAAGTTGCTCGGTTTTATTGGAGCCCCCGGAATCTCCCGCGCCACCCGCGACGAGCAGCACCTATTTGTAAATCGCCGCCCGGTGGAGAACAAAGGTCTTAATTACGCCCTGCTTGAAGGGTATCATACGGCTTTGATGAAAGGCCGCTACCCGGTCTGCGTCTTATTCCTTGAAATTGACCCTGCCGCAGTGGATGTGAATATCCATCCGACAAAACGCGAAGTCAAATTCAGAAACGAACGCCTCGTCCGACAGTTTGTTTCCGGCGCCATTCGTTCGGTTTTGTTCAAGCTAAACGAAGAGCAATCGGCTGTCCCCAACCATCAAAATGCAGCACCGCAGCTCAAACCTTTAGCCAAAACCGCAACCACAATCGGTTCAGCCGAACCCGCCCAGCTGCAACTATCAACTAAAGGCTCCCCCCTCCCGGTGGATATCGCCGTTGAGCCCCTTATAAATCACGCCCAAACTGTTCTGGCAATCCAGAGCAACCATCAGAACAAGCAGCAAGTAACAGAAGAAATTGTCGTTCAGCAAAAAAAGGAAAAAACCGACGATTCAACCAATCGCACTCAAATAACATCTCAACAACCAGGCGGCGCGACGCCGTTGCTAAAAGTTCCATTGCGTTATCTTGGAGTGATTGGAAAACTCTACATAGTTATGGAGTCAGACCGCGGTCTGGTTTTGCTTGATCAACATGCCGCCCACGAACGGATTTTATTTGAACAGATGATTGAACGTGTTGACACCGGAGAGACTCCATCGCAACGATTGCTCCTGCCGGAAACTGTTGAAGTGGGCGCGCGCGAAACCGATATTTTAAGAAAACATCTTCAGGTATTAAACAAACTCGGCATCGGATTGAGCGAGTTCGGAGAACGCACCTTTATCCTTGATTCTCTGCCGACCTTTTTGAAAGTAAGTCACCCAGGAAGGTTCGTCCTGAATTTGATTGATGAACTAAAAACCCTGTCAGATGAGTTGAGCCCATCAAGATTAAGCGAAGAAATCATTGCAAAAACCGTTTGCCGCCACGCCGTCAAAGCAAATGATCCGCTCACAGAACCCGAATTGATGGAGTTAATAGAAAAGTTAAAACAGTGTAAGATGCCATACACCTGCCCCCACGGCAGACCGACCATCATTGAAATCAATTTTCGGGAACTGGCAAAAAAATTTGGCAGGATAGTTTGATTAGTCTGGCAATCTATTCCAGATTTCTATTACTAATTAATAGCACACTATTCTAATATTAATAGTCTTCGCGTATGAATGCAAACATTGGGCTGTTATTTACCACAATGACCTGAATCATTAGCATTCCAGGAAAAAAGCACTTTTGGG
>JBAMMJ010000222.1:0-18895 GCA_039793825.1 Verrucomicrobiota bacterium
TATTCTGAAATGTGCCATCTCCATTTCAGAATATAGGGAATATAACTTCCGGCGCCGGGACAAGGTGTGTTGAATTAAAAGATATAAACAAAGATGGGAAGACCGATATCATTGCTGTAAATGAGAATGCCAATAATATAGTAATAAGATTGGGCAATGGCGATGGTAGTTTTGGAGATAGTTCTGTGATTTCGGTAGCCAGACTACCAAGATATGCCGTTGTTGTAGATGTTGACAACGACTCAAATTTAGATATAGCGGTAGTAAGCGACCGATATGATGTTCTGGAAGTAATTAAGGGGAATGGTAATGGAACTTTTTCAGTGCGTAAATCTTATTCGCCGGGGATAAATAATACCTATTTTATAACAGCGGCGGATATAAACAACGACGGCTTTATTGATTTGATTATAAGTGAATATTCATCCGATAGATTGATTGTGATGCAAAACAACGGTAATGGCGAATTTAACTCTGTTATTACTTATTCGTTGAACAATATAGCAGCGACCGTTGCGGACTTTAACAATGACAACGTATTAGATATAGCCGTTGCAGATTATTATTATGATAATATAAGGATATTGTTGGGAAACAGGTATGAGTTATTGATGGAAGACCCTGCAGGGAGCGGTATAAGGGTGGGCTTTGGACGCGGCAAGTTATTAGACACATCTGATATAGACTTCTGGAGTTTCAGCGCCAATGCCGGGGATAAGATATCAGTGGCAATGGAGACGCCGGGAAGTCCAAACGCGAGTTCATTATATTACACATTAATAGGTCCAAACGGCGGGGAATTATATAATTATTATTCGGATTATAGAGGGTATGGTCAAATGCCGCCGATTACTGCGCCGGCATCGGGCAGGTATACTTTGCGGGTCAGATATGGCTATAGCTATTTTGGGGAGTATCGGGTAAGGATAACTGTTGCGCCACCGAGTATTCAATTTGAGAGGGAGAATAATAACAATATTGGCGAGGCAAATGAGGTTCAATTAACTCAAGGCACGCAGAAACTTATTGGCAGGGCGCTTGGCTATATTGGTATTTATGAAACGAGCGACTTTTACAAATTACCTAACCTTGAGTCGGGAACAACGATAAATTTAAGTTTGTTGTATCCGACAAGCAGCAGGTTGGCAGGGGCGATAGAGGTATTTAATCAGAACGGGGCATTAATGGCTACTCTGGATGCGCTTGATAGAACAAATCTTAGCTGGACGGTTCCGGAGGGTGGAGATGGCAATTATTATGCGAGGATATTTTATGGGGGCAATATTCCGGCGGTTAGTTTATCCGGGCAACCGGAGTATTCGTTGAGGTTTGACGGCGCTGACGACTGGGTTACGTTTAACAGCGGTGTTATTCCGTCAAGTGGTGATTTTACAGTTGAGGCATGGGTATATGGCGAAAGCGCACCAGGGTACAGAGAGGTTATTTCGCAGGGGAGCGCAGGGAATGCGTTTTATCTTGGATACGATTATAACAAAAACATCCGTGTAGGCGATGGCTGGCAATCGGCACCGGTTTTATTCCCTCTATATCAATGGGTTCACATAGCGGTAGTTAAGACCGCGTCAAATACTTATTTATACACCAATGGTGTTCTTGCGGCGGTGAGAGGTTCTGCAATACCGAATCCGACGCAAACGACAGCGCTTAGAATCGGCAGGCAATATGGCGGTTATGAAGAATATTGGTATGGCAATATTGACGAGGTGCGGGTATGGAATGTGGCAAGAAGCGGCGCGGAGATTTTGCAGACGATGACGAACCGATTAACGGGCTCAGAGCAGGGGTTAGTGGGTTACTGGCGGTTTGATGAGGGGGCTGGCAGAATTCTCACCGATTCAAGTTCAACCGGGGCAAATGGAACGATTTTGAATGGCGCGCTATGGGCTGGAACAACACTTACAAATAATCAGCCTAATGGAATAATGGCGCAATATTTGATGAATGTTGAACTGGTTAAAACTCAGGCGCTTGTGCTGGTTTCATCTTCATTGCCACCTGGTGGCGTGGCGACAACTGCTATTGTTGACAGGGTGGTTCTGGGATTTAGTTCGGAGTTGAATTCTGAGTTTAACATTTTAAATAAATTAAAGATATTTGGCGGTCACAATTATCTGTTGACCGATTCGGCGATGCGCTGGGTTGAAGCCGAGTATGTGGCGACAGGGCTTGGCGGACATCTGGTTGCGATAAACAGCGAGGCTGAGAATGAGTTTGTGCGGGTTAACTTTGCGCAGTCGTTGCCTGTCTGGATAGGATTAACCGATGAGGGTAATGAGGGTGTATTTAGATGGAGTAGTGGCGAGCCAGTAACATTTACGCGCTGGAACAACGGCGAGCCGAATAATAGCGGTGGCGAGGACTATGTCCAGTTGTATACCACCGGTTACTGGAATGACCTGCCTTATAGTTCTACGTTATACGGTGTTATAGAGATTGCTGGAAATGATAGCGATGGTGATGGTTTTGTTGATTCAGTTGATCCATATCCGAACGATCCTTTCAATGGATTCAGGCTGCAATCGGCTGGAATGGATAATATTTTTGACACCGCGGATGATGAGTATTACAGGTTAGTGCCGGGGCAATACAGCGGGGGAACAAATCTGACGTTTGCGGTGATGGACGGTCCGCTGCAACCGGGCAATTACAGGCTGACGACTGCTACATTATTCAGGGATAAATATTTGAATCCGATTATTCCTGTTACGCGTTATTTTGTAGTGACCAATCTTGATGGATTTACGATTGAGAGCAGGTCAAACGATGTGGCGGAGGTTGCAACACCGGTCACATTCGTTGAATCAATCGCGGGGTTAAAGTCTGGGTTCTGTCGGGGCGCGATTGGAAGCGGGAGCGACGTTGATTACTGGAGTTTTAGCGCGCAAGCCGGACAGAAAGTTGTTGTGTGTTCAGAAAATCCGGGCAATCCGTCCGGTTCATCATTGTCAATTCGTCTTGAAACCGCTGGCGGTGGAACAATTACGTCATTTAACTCGGATAATAATGGGCTTGGTCAGTCGGCGATAATAACGATTCAAAGCAACGGGACATATTATGTGAGGGTTGCTCCAAACAGCAGTTATCAGGGAGAGTATCGGATAAAGGTGGTGGTTGTGGATGGACCGCAACAGATTGAGCAGGAATCCAACGACTCGCTTGCCTCGGCGAACCCGATCAGTTTAATCAGAAACAATGACAATTATTCTGGTAATGTGGCGGGGTATATAAGGACGGTTGGGGATGCAGATTGGTATAATATCGGAATAGTCAGCAACGGATACACGATTTATGTTTCTGTGCGGCAGCCGGTCTTGAGCAAGTTTGCTCCGGTTGTGGGTGTTTATAATGCGGCAGGGGTTTATATGGCAGAGTCCGGCCAGTCGCGTCCAAATGATGGAGTTGCCGAGGTCAGGATAACTCAGACTGGCAATTATTATATAAAGGTAAATTCGGATACTCCAAACGCAGGGTTGCAGGAAGAATATGTGGTTGACATTCAGGTTGCTCCGAGCGGGGCATTGAATTTTGCGAATTTAGTTGTAGCAAGCGTGAATCCTCCGACGAATGCTGTGATGAGTGGCGAGCCAATTACATTCTCTTATGAGGTTGTTAACACGGGCAATTCACCTACTGATGTATCGTCGTGGTCTGATCGGGTGGTGATTTCTTTGAATAAAATTTATGGCGACGGCGATGATATATTGCTGGCGATTGTGCCGCACACAGGTGTGTTGGGGAATGGTTCAAGTTATACCGTGACAAATAGCGCTATAATTCCACACGGCGTGTCTGGAAATTACTATTTGATAGTTCAGGCAGACGCCTTTAATGCGGTGAACGAGTTTGTTCTTAAGGGTGATAATACGTTGGCGAGCGATAACGCGTTTTTGATTAATCTTGCGCCGTATCCGGACATTGTTGTTGAGGGTTTGCAGGCAATTACGCCGCAGTCCGGGTCTGTTTATAATATTAAATGGGTTACAGTTAATCGCGGAACCGGGGCGGCTGCTGGTGGGTTCAAGGAGAGGGTGATTGTGAAGAACGAGACTTTGGGGACTGTATTGTTAAATCTTGAGAGGGCGATCAACGACAGTCTGCCTGTAAACGGCGCGGTGACGAATAATTTGCCGGTTGCGATAACAGAGGCTGGAAGCTTCACAGTGATAGTTATTACTGATTCGCGAAATGATATTTATGAATTTAACCAGAATGGACATGCCAGCGCGGAGCAGAATCTATTTACAACGAGCTTCGCGATCACGCAGACTTATAATGTTGCAATAACTGTGAATCCGCCGGAGGCGGGTTTTGTTAGCGGGGCTGGGTCATATCCATCAGGTTCATCGGTTACTGTAACGGCTGTGGCTAATACCAATGTTATGCCGTATCGGTTTGTGAACTGGCTTGAAGACGGGGTTTTCCAGAGCGCGAGCACGAATTACACATTCACGATTATCCGCAGCAGGAATCTTGTGGCGAACTTCGGTTTGCCGAGTTATCAGTTGAGCGCCTCAAATAATCCGCCAACAGGGGGAACGGTTCTGGGGCAGGGGATATATGTTTACGGTTCAACGAACACGCTGGTGGCTATTCCATCGCAAGGGTATCTATTTAGCCACTGGAGCGAGAATGGAGTGCAGATTGGCGTTTCAACGCAATTGGTTGTAGTGGTTAAGAGCAATCGGGTAGTGGTGGCGAACTACAGCGAGGCGAATCCGATCCATTATGTAACAACGGCGACAGTTCCTCCGGGGATTGCCACTGTTGCCGGCGGCGGGACATACTCAAACGGACAGGTTGCCGCGATATCCGCTCCTTTGAGTATCACAAATCCGCCGTATATTTACAGGTTCAAAGAATTCAAACTGAACGGCGTATTTTTGAACAATTCAAATGCGTTTTCAAAGATTTTCAGCACGCTTGACCCGTCAAATATGAATTACGTGGCTTATTACGATCCGAGCAGCATATTGCCTGTGGTAACGAATACGCTGATGAGCCATCAGGCGCCGGTGCCGGCGACGAGTAATTTTGTTCTGACACTTCAGTTTGACCGCGTGATGAACGCGAACGTTGCGCCGCTGATTGCGGTGACGAATCCGGGGGCAGCGGCGCAGGCGGTGTTTAGCCAGATTGGATACTGGACAAATCGCGCGGCAAGCAACGATACGTTTGTGTTGCCGGGGATCGTGTTTGGAGCGGGGACGGATGGGACAAACTATGTCTATGTTTCCGGGGCGATAGACACAAACGGGCTGGCGATTGAGGCTACGAATATCTTAAAGTTTGTTGTTGACGCAACGCCGCCAGCGGCGCCGACTCTTGTGTTGAGTGGTTCCAACAGCGTTTCCGCGACTGTTTCGTGGCAGGGTTATGTTGCGCCGCAGGACCTCGCCGGGTTCAGGGTTTATATAAGCACCAATAATTTCAACTCGGTTGCCGGGCTCAATAATGTTGCTTGGCTATCGGCTTCGGTGAGGAGTTATACCTATTATAATCTAAAACTTGACACTACTTATTATGTTGCGGTGGTTGCGGTTGATGTTGCCGGGAACGCGATTCAGGAGGTTACGCCGCTTTCATTCATTTTGAGACCGGCGCTTCCGCCGTCGGTGGCGATAACGGTTACGTCTGTCGGGGCAGATTCAGCGCGAATAAGCTGGCAGAATTATTCAACATCGGAGTTGATCGGATTTAACGGATTCAAGTTGTATTATGAGACGAATAATTTCGGCAATGTGAGCGGATTGACAGCACGGCAGGTGTTGGGAGTGAACGATCGTTCGGTTGTTGTCTCAAATCTTAACCGGCTGGCGACCTATTACTTTGCGGTGGTCGGGGTGAATATTAATGGTGAGTTTAACCCGTTGGTAACCACGATGAGCTGGCAAGACCCATACGCGGGGATTATTACGAATAATTTGACCATTGGCGAAGTTGGGCAGGAATTGATCATTTATAAACCAATTATTATAACGAACGGGGCGACGGCAACGATCCCGCCGCGAACGACATTACGTTTTATGCCGGGAACAAAGATTGTTGTTGAGCAAGGGGCTATAAATGCGAGCGGCAGCGCGCTTGATCCGATTATTCTAACATCGGCAAATGATATTGACGGAGGAATGCCGCAGGCTGGTGATTGGGGCGGGGTTGAACTGCGGGCTGGCGCCGGAGGCTCTGTTTTAAGACATATATTTATTAAATATGGAAATGGTCTGACTATCAACGGTTGTGCGCCGACAATTGAGGCGTTAACAACGGTCTATAATGGTGTTGCCGGTCTTGCGGTTTTGGGAAATGCCACTTTGAATACAAAGGATGGGCTGATTGCATATAATGCGGCGGGGCTCGTTGCCGGCGCCGGGGCAACGGTGTTTATAACAAATTCCGTGATAAAGAATAACCTTACAAACGCGGTTAATCAGGGGGCGGCTGTGTTTACTGCTGTGAAGAACTGGTGGGGGAGCGCGGATTTGAGCGATATAACAAACACGATTTCAGGCTCGGTGAATTACAGCGAATATCTTTTGGGCGAGCCATTGCTGACGCCTGCGATACGGATTCAAAATAATCTAACTCAGGTTGGCTCACGGAGTGTTAATCTTGAAGTGGCGTGCAGGACTGCGGAGTCTATGCGGTTTAGTGAAAATTCAGTATTCCCGCTTACGCCATTTATACCGTTTAGCAGAAACGCTACGTTTGTGTTGAGCGATGGAGGTGGCGAGAAGACGGTCTACGCGCAATTCAGAAGCGTCACAGGGAACACCAATCCGCCTATCAGCATAAGCGTAACATATATAACCGCAGGTCCGGTTATCACTTCGTTTAATTTGACCGAAGGAATGATTTTGCGGCGGCCGCTTGTTGTAAATGGGACGGCGACGGCAACACTCGGAATGGCTGCGATTGAGTTTTACATAGACAACAATTTGATAAGTTCGGTTGCTGGGGGAAGTTACTCGCAGCGGCTTGATGTGCGCAATATTGCAAACGGCATTCACAGGGTTAAACTTGTTGCACGTGATAACTTTGGCAACTTTGCGGTATCGGAGCGAAATGTGGTTGTGGCTGTTGAGCCGCCGTCTGCGCCGGCGATAACATCGCCGCAGAGCGGGATTGTAATTTCAAGCAACAGGATGACTTTTAGAGGCTCGGCAGAGCCGTTCATTAGCGTGAGTTTGACCCGAGGCGGCGCAACGCTTGGTTTAACACAGGCTGGAGCGGACGGACAATTTGCGTTTACGAACGTGGCATTGATTGAAGGCGCTAACAATATTGTTGCCAGCGCCTTTGATGAGATTGGCAGCGCGAGCGGGGTGCCGTGTGTTGTGGTTGTGGATTCCGGACCGCCAGCAGCCGTTGTTATGAACGAGCCGTTCTATAGCCAGCGGGATGGATTATATTTGAGCTGGCGATATAAGGCTGAAGGCGAACGGGCGACGCGCTTCCGCGTGTTGTGGCATACGAATCAATTTACAATGCCGCAGCAGGCGAGTGGTCAAAGCGCAATTTTAACTAAGATGGACTATACGCTCAAGGGTTTGCCAGATGGGGTGTATTATTTCGGGGTTGTTGGATATGACGAAGCCGGGAATGAGAGCGCGTTGTCGGAATTAATTAGTTATAACTACGACGCAACACCGCCGCGGTTTACGATTGTGTTTAACAAGACGCCGCCGGTGGGAGTGGGGGTTGTTCAGTTGACGGTCACGGCTTCAGAGCAGCTTAAATCTGTTCCGAATATGACGATAAGGTATGCCGGAGGTGAGCCTGTGGGTGTTACTTTGTCGCCGGCTGCGGGTCTTAATTCATACGTTGCGGATTTGAATATCACGCCGATAACGCGGTCGGGATTGGCAGAATTCAGAGTCTCAGGGGTAGATTTAGCAGGGAATGTGTTTGAGGGAGCGCCGCAGGGGGCGCCGTTCATTATTGATGTAACGCCGCCTGTGGGCAGGATTGTATGCGCGCCAGTGCCGCCGATTCAAATAACCAATCAGGTGGATGTTTCGGTTAATCTTACTTTGAGCGAACCGCAAAAAGCTGAGACGCAGCCGCTCCTTGCGTTTAAGCCGCCACTCGGGACTAACATTAATATCCAGCTGAACGGTTCAGGGACAAACTGGAGCGGTATTTTGAGGCTTGAGCCATCAATGGGTAGTGGATTTGGTTCGTTCACATTGCAGGCGAGGGACGCGCTTGAAAATGTCGGGCAATACATTGAGGCAGGGGCGTTTCTTGAGGTTTACAATACGGATGTGCCGACGCCGCCGGCGGCGCCAACTGGGTTGATGGCTGTGGCAAAACCGGGCGGTTATATTCAGCTTAGCTGGAATGCTGTTACGAATGCGGAGAGTTACCGGGTTTATTCCGAAGCCGGTTCAAATGCGGTTGTGCCGACTGTTATAGTAGCCGATGGCATATCAACAAATAGTTATATTGATTTGCCGCCGACTGATGGGTCGTATCGGTATGTTGTGACTGCATTGCGGCGCGGGGCAGAGAGCGCCCCTTCGGCTGTGAGAATTGTTGTTTCTGATAGAACGCCGCCGGCGGCACCTACGAATGTGGTGGCTCAACTTACGGCTCAGGGAGTCATAATTTCGTGGGAAAAAGGCGCAGGCGAAAATCCGTATGAATTCCGAGTTTATCGGAACAACAGTTTAATCCAGAGGACGACATCTGAAACAAACGCGGTAGACAGACCGCCGCGAGGGTTGAATGCTTACACGGTATCGGCTGTTGATGCTGTGGGGAATGAGGCGTTGAGCGATGTTGTCACTATAGAACAACTGGTTGGGGCTGTGGATAGAATTGATGTGGTGGTAGAGAATGCGCCGCAGTTAAGATGGGAGGTATCCGATCCAGCCGCTGTTGCGTTTAACATTTATAGGAACGGGATAAAACAGAACAGTCAACCTATCACCGGGAGGGTTTACACCGATTCATTTGCGATAGGAAATCGGGCGGTGGTCTATGAAGTTCGGGCGCTTAATTCAACAAACGCCGAAGGACCGCCGAGGTCGGTCACGGTTTATCCGTTATCGGTCAATCTGGTGGTCGGACGCGGACAAACGAACGGTTTGCTTGTTACAAAATATTTTGATGAATTCAGGGTGTCGGTTACGAATTTGGCGACCGACTCCGGTATGCCGCTTGATAACATTCAATTGCTTCGGACGCTTGCGACGAAAGAGGGTTATTCAAGGCAGATTAACCTGCCTGTGAATTTGCAGAGCAATTCAGGGATTGAACGGTATGTTGTGTTGCCGTCGGCAAGAGAACAATATGGACAGGCGTTTTTAGTTAAGGTGGTTCAGGCGACGGCAGACCCGGCAACGAGCGTTACATATCAAAATGCGTTTACATTTGATAGTTATCGGATATCGCGGGTGCCGGTTGAAATATCTGCAAACGAGCAGCCGATTAGCGGCGGTCTGGCTTCGTTTGATGTGAAGATTTACAATCGCTCAGATGTTCCGATAGATGTTGTGCTCTCAAAGAATCAGGGGGCTGATCCGGGAGACTTATATATCTCGGTCAAAAATATGTTTGGTCAGGAGGTGAATCGGGTTCAATACAATGGAATGCCTGCCGGGATTATGATGGCTCCGGATGGGCGCGCGTTTGTGAGGATTCCGTCAGACTCGTTCAAGCTGATAACGGTTAGCAATGTTCTGATACCGGCGTCGCTCGGGACAAACGCCGCGTATATTGAGGCGGTTGTTGAAAAGATTTATAACAAGATTGCTGTAAGCGATGAGACGGTGTCAGGACCGCTGAGCGGCTCGCTTGTTAGCGCGCTTATACAAACTCCATATTATGGAACTGCAAACACCGATAAACAATTCTACGCTAATAATGAGAGCGTGATTATTACAGGTCAGGCAATTGACCGTGTGAGCGGGCAGCCGAAACCGAACGCGCCGTTGAAGATAGGTTTCTTTACTCAGGGTTATCGGTTCTATAAGGATGTTATGACTGACGAAAACGGGAATTATCAGTTTGTGTATGAGCCGCAGAGAGGCTTGAGCGGATCAATAAAAATCTGGGCTGCGCATCCGGATATTTACGATGTGCTGAATCAAGCCGAGATTAAGGTTTATCGGATTTATGTGACGCCGCAGCAGTTTGACATTCGGATGTCAAAGAATGGTTCTATAGACTTTTCTGTGACGCTGGTGAATCCGGGCGATGAACAGATGTCTAATTTCAGTTATGAATTCAGGGCTTATACGATGGAGGGGACGAACAGGATAGCGATAAGCAGCGTGACAGGGAGTGCATTGATTCCTGAGGGCTTTGGTCTGGCGTCGCGGGAACGGCGGAATATTCAGATGAGTCTTGGCGCCGCGGTAGATGCTCCGGACACGGCGATAGTTGAATTCACCGTTAGGTCTGGCGAAGGGGCGTCGGCGACGGTTGTTGGAAATGTGACATTGTTGCCGGCGGTACCTGTGTTGTCGGTTGTTGATCCTGCTGTTGGGTATGTTGAGATGAGTGTCAATCGCGGCGATTTCAAGAGCCGTTCAATAACGGTGGTAAATCGGGGAATGAACGATTTAAGCGGGGCGTATATTATACCGCCAACAAATACCGGCTGGATCAGGGTTAATATGCCGATTGGGCAGGATGGTTTGATACATCTGCCGAATATACCAGTCGGCGGGTCTAACACGTTTGTGATCGTGGTTGCGCCACCGCAGGATGCAACACTGGATTATCACGAGGATTCGCTCGTTATTGGCGGAACTAATCTTATGGGAACATTCAAGATAAACATCTTTGCCCTTGTTACCTCAAGCAAGAGCGGGAATGTGAGATTCTTTGTTGATAACATTTTGACATATCCTGTGCCTAACGCGACTGTGCGTATAAAGAATCTGATTCTGAATACGGAGTTTACAGCGACGACTGATGCAAACGGTTATACCACAATTACGAATCTGCAGGAGGGCGATTGGTCGTATCTTGTTACAGCGCCGGGACATTCGCCAATGAGCGGGACTGTGACGGTTGAACCAGACCAGACGCAACTTATAAGCGTCAGGCTAACGAGAAACCTTGTTACGGTGAACTTCACGGTAGAACCGGTGCCATTTACTGACAAGTATGAAATCAAGATTGAGCAGACATTTGAGACGCACGTTCCGGTGCCAGTGCTTGTTGTAACCCCGCCAATGGTGAAGTATGAGAATGTGCCGCCGGGGTTTGAATCTACGATAATCGCAATAGTTAAAAACGCCGGCTTATTGCAATTAAACGATGTGATAATTGAAGGAACGGAATTGCCGAATGCCACACTTGTTCCACTGATTGAATATATACCGGTATTGTTGCCGCAGGAGTCAATTGAAGTGCCATTGCAGACTGTTTATATCGGCGGGACAAATCAGGGGAGGATCAACATCAAAACCGCATCAAATAAAAGCGGGGCAACACCAAGATTTAACGGTGCGGACTACGCCGATTGCATAACTGGCGGACTTGGTGGATTAGCAGATTTTTTACAGGATATCTCAACGATTATGGCGCGGTTTAGCGGGGACGGGCAGTGCGCTGATCTTCGCGGCGCATTAAAGGCGGCAGCCGGTCTTGTTGTAATTTACTCGCTGTTTTGCTCGCCCGGATTCAGTCCGCTTGGATTTTTGCCATCGCCCTGTCCGAGTGTGCCCTGGCCGATTAGTTTTGCTATTGGGCTTGTAACCTGTCTTGCGCAGCAACTTACAGGACCAAGTAGTAGTGGAGGCGGCGCAGGAGGCGACGGGACTTATGGAACAGGTTCAGGTTATGGTTTCTATAGCCCGGTCTGTTTTGTTGAAGGGACTTCGGTGCTGATGGCAGACGGCAAGACTAAACCCATTGAGATGGTAAAGATAGGCGATTGGGTAAGGACAGGGTATTCGGAGAAAGAGAAAGCTCAGGTCAGACTTGTAACTCAACGGACAAGCGACGAGTTATACAGGATTGAATTTGGCAGCAAAGAGTCGGGACGGCAGGATGTGACTGCCACGGGCGATCACGCATTCTGGGTTGATGGCAAGGGCTGGACGCTTGCGCGGCAGTTAGCGCCGGGGGATTGGCTTATGCAGCCGGACGGCAGGCGCGCGGTAATTAAATCTGTCAATAGGTTAAAAGAATCGCAAAAGGTTTATTCGCTTGTCTTAAAGGAAGACCAGGCGTTCTTTGCCAACGGTGTGCTTGTGCGCGACAGGTGCGGGCTTTCGCCGGATGAACTGGTGAAGGCGTTTTATTTAAATAAGTGAGAAATTAAACCGCCGTGCGATGAAAAAAATAATAAAATTTAAAACTTTTAAAAATGTTATGAAACACTATTCAATGAAATGCCGAATTGCGCTGGCGTTGCTGATGCTGGTTTTGCAGTCGGGTTTTGTTTCTGCACAACAGCAATTTCAGGGGTTATGCGCAAGGGTCAAGATAGAGATATTGCAGGAATTGGCGATTGAACGTGTTGGCTTTGAGGCAACGCTTGAAGTGGTGAACAATGACGGTGAAGACCCGATTACCGACTTTTCAGCCGCGCTGACATTTGAAAGACCGGCAACGGCTACCGCGCCTGCGCTTGAAGATGCGGCGTCACTGTTTTTTGTGCGCGCACCGCAATTAGACAATATCAACGACATAAATGGAGCTGGAATAATCGGACCGACGCGCAAGGCGGTTGTTAAGTGGTTTATTATTCCCAAACCTTCAGCCGGCGGGACGAATGCCAACGGGGTTATCTATCGGATTGGATGCAATCTGTCGGGTAAAATTCGCGGCGCACCGATTCCGTCGGATGTGTTGTTCGCCATACCGGATACGATTACGGTGAAACCGGAGCCATTGCTTGAAATTACTTATTTTCAGCCGCGCGATGTTCAGGGGGATGACCCGTTTACGCCGGAGGTTGAGAGTCCGATACCGTTCACGCTCGGTGTGATTGTCAGGAATGCGGGTTATGGTATGGCGCGGAGCGTGAAGATTAATTCGCAACAACCAAAAATTGTTGAGAATAAACAAAACCTTTTGCTCATTGCGCAATTGCTCGGGGCAAGGGTTCAGGACTCGCCGCGCAGCGCTTCACTGCTTGTAAATCTTGGCGATATACCGCCGGGCGAGGCGCGCAAAGGGGCGTGGGATATGATAACATCGCTCTCGGGCGAGTTTGTTGAATTCAAGGCTTCATATACGCACGCGTCAGAACTTGGGGGCGAAGAGACCTCTATAATCAAATCGTTGCAGGCGCATTTTATCCTTCATGAGGTGCTGGTGGATTTGCCCGGACGAGACAGCATAAAAGATTTTCTTGCCGATACCGACCGGGACCCGAATATGTTGCCGGACGCGATTTATGAAAATAACGGCAACATCCTGCCAGTAAACACGCTTACAAATTTTGTCCTTACAGGAGAGCCAGCCGCCGGGGCGACATTGACATTGAATCTTACGGCGGATATTGCCGGCTGGGGTTATATGAGGATAAACGATCCAGCACAGGGGAGGCTGCCAATTCAGAGTATTGTCAGGAGCGACGGCAAGATTCTTAACACCAATAATTACTGGCTGAACACCCGATATGCCAGGATAAATAACGTGCGGTCTGATTTTATAAACATCCTTGACCTTGTTGACCTTGGCAATTACAGCTACACAATCACTTACGCTGTTATCGGACAGGACACCGCACCGCCGGTAAGCACGATAAAATTTGCCGGACCGGTTTTTGAATCGGAGAATAAATTTTATATCACACCCGAGACACAGATTTATTTCATAAGCGAAGACCAGAGCCCTGTCAGTATGTATTATAGCGTTACAAACTCGCCGTTTATTCCGGCGTTGCCGTTTAAATTGCGTCAGCCGGGGGAATATCTCATAACCTATTACGCTATTGATTCGGCTCAGAACCGAGAGAACAATAAAACTGCTATTGTGGTGGTTGGTGGGAGCGGGGATTTAAACTTTGCGGATATTCAGCAGCCATCAAAATCGCTTGTGATTTCTGGAGATGCGGTATCATTGAGACCGGGCAGGGCGGCTATTCTGTTTAGCGCCGCGCCGAATCCGGCTCCGGTGAATGCGAATGTTGAGATATTTTCGGGAGTTTTTGGTTTTTTGACTGTTTCAAATTTGCCTTCTTCTCCGACACGTTCAACCGAGCATACATTCTATATTGGCGGTGAATATGTTGATTATTACAAATTCAGACTTGATAATGGCAACTGGAGCGCGGAGATTCCTGTCAGTTCACCGCTTGTTCTGACGAATCTATTTCAAGGTGGGCACAATTTATATTTGCTGGGGCGTTCGCGGTATGGAGATTATCAGCCGGAGACAAACGCCGTGGTTGTTAGCTGGATTGTTGATAGCCAGGCGCCAATAACCAGTATTTCGGGCAATATAACGACACCGAGTCGTTTGACATCGGCACAGTTTACGGTTTACGGGGCAAGCATTGATAAATATCGCTGGACAATAAACAGCGGTTATTACCGCGCAGAAACCGATATCGCGCAGCCGATTGTTTTAAACGATGTGGTTTTAGGACAGAACAGCGTTGCGGTAATAGGGCGGATTAATGGGGAGTGGCAACAGACTAACTCGCCGACCACAATAACCTGGCTTGTGGATCCGCTTTACGGCTATGACCTGAGTTTGTTGCAAAAGGTGCGGTCTGCGACATACACAAATGTCGGCAGCAGTCTCATTTCTTTTGAATGGGATGGCAAAAAGGATGATAATTTGATTGCGTCGCCGGGCTGGTATACAGTCAGGATTACTTTGTATGACGCTCTTGGCAGAACGAACTTTGTGACACGCCTTGTTCAGATAGAGGAGTTCACGGGAGAAATTCGTCACACAGTGACTGCAGAGCGGATGCCTGGCAGGGCGTTTGCCAGAGGTGGTTGGATTGTATGGGAAGACCAGAGCGACGGTTCGTGGCAGATTTACGCGCTTGATCTGAATAGCGGCAGCCAGTCGCCGGTTCGCCTTTCTGTGGGGAATTTGAATCAGCAAAATCCGAAGACAGATGGTCGTTATGTTGTCTGGCAGGGACGTCAGGCAAATGGTTCGTTTGATATCTATTTCAAAGACCTTGCCTCGGGCGAGCAGCCGCGCAGATTGACGTCAACGCCTGATATTGACGAGATAAATCCTGCGATTGATTGGCCGTGGGTTGTTTATCAGGAAAAGAATATTCTAACGCCCGGCGCGCCGTATCAACTGCGGGCGGTAAGTTTGTTGAGCGGACAATTTTTCACCGTTGCTCCATCAACGCAGGATGAACTTGATCCGGATGTTCACTCCGGACAGGTGGTGTGGCAGGACTTCAGAGACCCGGGATACGGCGAGATTTATTACAAAAACCTTGAAACTGGCAACCTGATTAGAATAACGACAAATATATTCGGACAATACAAACCTACGATATACAACAACTGGATAGTCTGGCAGGACAACCGTCACGGTCAGGTTGAGGTCTACGGGTATAATTTGTTGCAAGGCAAAGAGGTGCGGTTGACTTATACACCGGAGGACGAGGCGCGCCCGCGGATAGAAGGGGAATGGGTTGTTTGCGAGGAGTATTCGTATGGGATTGAATATTCTAATTTGCGCCTTATACACGCCCCGAGCGGCAGGATAATACCTGTTACGAGAACTGTTAGTAAAAAGAGCGCACCGTCAATCGGCAACGGCATTGTGGCGTGGTCTGAAGTGGAACAGAACCTTGCAACAGTAAAAACTGCCAGGTTGCCGGCATTGCAGGCGGTGTTTGAAAACCAGAATGCTGTTGTAGTGACGGAAACTATTGCAAATCTTGCGAGCAACGCCTTTACGTTGCTTTCAATGTGGCATAGCGCCGCGAATGTTGATGAGATAACTGTTTACACATCGCTATTGCCACAGGTTGAGATAAAGAGGGTCAGGTGGGTTAACGGGTCGCCAAGCGGAGATAATTTTAATCTTGTTCCGGGGTCGTGGTTATGGCTGCGGTTTGACACAAAAGCGGTGCTAGACCTCGGGGCAAATAATGCAAATGCAATTAATCTCTCAGCCGGTGTAAACGGGCTCAGTTACGCAGGTTTTCCGAATAATTATTCCGCATACAAGCTAATCCGGCAACTCGGCTTGCAGAACGCCCGAGCCGTCAGGATGCTTAATTCAGAATCGGGTCAGTGGCTTGTTGCGCAGGTTCACAACAACTCAATTATCGGAAACGATTTTGCAATACCAAACGCCGCTGTGCTGTTGATTGATATGGCAAACCCGGTCTCAAACTTTAAACCGCAATAATAAATATGAAAAAATTAATTGGACTGTTTTTAATCGGAATCGCGCTGGCAGAGGTCAATGGAATAACACCGGCGGAGTTGAAGAAGAAAATGGACGCCGGCGAGAATGTGACGGTTGTTGATGTGCGTCCAACTGAGATATATCAAAAAGGGCATATCCCCGGCGCAATAAATATACCGCTTGAGATATGCGACCAGAAGCGGTTGCCCGGCGCGCAATTTATTGTCGTTTACGATGAAGGCTTGCAAGGGAACAGAGCGGCGTCGGCAGTGGAGGGTTTGAGAAAGAAGAACCGGGCTCAAACCGAGATACTTGAAGGCGGGTTTGCGGCGTGGGAAACGTTTATCGGGACATCAACAAAGCCGTCAGGGGCAAGTAGAGAAGAGATTCCATACATTACTTATGACGCGCTGAAAAAGCTGCAGAGCGCCGACACAGTGATTGTGGATTTGCGAGAACAACCGACGGCTCAAAACCGTTCTGTGGCGGGAAATCCAGTCCAGCAACAACAGACGTCATTGACTGATTTGCAGAGCGAATTTCCGAAGGCAAAAATTGTTAAGTCGCCGTTTGCTGCAGGGTTAAATAAAAAATCACTATCTGCAGCGCAATACACGCCGTTATTTGTGTTGATTGACAACGGCGATGGCAAGGCTCAGGAAATGGCGCGGAGTTTAAAGGCGAATGGCATAAATAGATTTGTAATCCTTGCAGGCGGCGAAAAGATTCTTGAAAGACAGGGCAGACCCGGATTGCAACGGAACGGGACAACATTTACAGCGCCGGTGGGCATAAACAAAAACAATTAACCTTTGTGATAAATATGCGAATAATTTTAAAAGAGTTAAGAAAGCCGAAGAGCGAAAAGGTTACGCGAGCGATTTGCGTGGCGGTTTTATTTTTTGCGATCGGGATTGCGCGGGCTGATTCAATCACGAATGTGGTTGTGGCGAATGTTACGCCCTCAATGTTTACGGTTATATGGCGCGCGCCGCAATCGGTTCCTGGGTTAAATGTTTATGCGGATGCAAATGGGAACACTAACCTGCAGGGCGAGGTTGGAATAGAATATTTTCCGCTTCATACAGGTTCGCCTTCGGCTGTTAATGCTTATTTTAGAAGAGAATCAAAGACGCAGATTCGCCAGAGGATAGAACAGTCCGGCTATTACATAGTTCGCGTGCTGAACTGCAAGCCAGATACAACCTATTACTTTAATATAAGTGCAAGATTAACGAATGGGCAGACGATTGTTTATCCACCAAATGGACTGCTCTCGGTAAAAACAGCAAAAACAAATAGTTTCTTGCTTGATTCAAGGCAACTCATCGTTAACATCCCCGGTACCAACACGCTCGGCAGGGTATTGACGCTTTCGCACACAAATGCGGCATATCCGCTTGTGGCAGTTGTGGGGGATGGTTGCCCGAGCAACAATGCGGTTTTTAATCTTGGAGAGTTGTTTGCGGTTGCAGGCGGAAATTTTTCTCCTGACGGCTCACAACAATTTGTTGTTTCGCTTTTAGGCGATGGCGAGGAAGTGGTTCAGGAGTTTGCAATTGATTTCACAAACGCTTTCTCGGTTGCCAGTTTAAGCGGTTTAACTATCAGCGGAGGGTATGAACAATTAGTTGTGGATATCAGCCAGACGATTGTCAATTCCGGGCAGAGCGGTTCAATTCGCCTGTCTATTGAAACAACGACGCCGTTGACGAATCTACAAATCGCGGTTCAAATGCCGTCGGGTTTGTTGCTAAATCCCGCGTTCGGCTCTGTTTCGCCGCTTATTGACAACACATCGGCGGCGATACAGGCGCAGAATGGCGTCTGGACGGTTAAATTGCCTGTTAAAAGCGGCTCAGTTTTAAGCGGGGTGATGGCAGATGTAGCGACGATTAATTTTTCTGCGGCGTCGGGGCTTTCATCAACAATTATAACCCCGGTAGTTTCCGATATTCAGGGGACTAAAACCAATGGAGGGTTTGTGGCAAATGTTTTTGCGCGGGTTGGAAGGATTGTGATTGTGGGTCAGCAACCTGTGCTTGAAGCGAGGCTGGGGGCAGATGGTTCAAGGCGTCTAATTATTTACGGCACAAGCGGCGCCACCTACCAGATACAATCAACAACAGTTCTCGGAACCCCACAAGGCTGGGGGGTGATTGCAGAAGTCACAATCACAAATTCAACTCCAACAATTATCCCGCTGACTTACCAGAACGAACAGGCTATTTTTTACAGGGCTCTTGAAATATCACCAATCAAAATCGGCAGTTCAATCAGCGACTCCAGCAATAGTTCAATCACGGAGAAAAACAAATCCCAACCTGTAAAAGTTTTGCCGAAAATTCAGTATAAAGTTTATTAAAACCGTTAAGGTTTTGAACAGGAAACTGAGCAGAGTAACAATGTTACTATTTTGGCTCTCTATCCCTCCTGCGGTTTTTAATTAATCTTATAATCCGTTAGCTTTGTTTTGATCTGGTTTTAACACCCCGCTTTTGTTCCATTCAACCTCACAAAGCGGCGTGAGGAGCGCCGCACTCCAAAAATTATGGAGTGCGGTGTTAAGGGA
>JBAMMJ010000223.1:0-2391 GCA_039793825.1 Verrucomicrobiota bacterium
TGTTTTTATTTACACAGGCACGGTCGCGTGGTATTTGGTGATAACCTCCTGAAACCCAAAAAACGGTTAGGTAAAACTTTTCTTTATTGAAGATTTGAACAATTTAAAGTAGTTATTTTAATAAGATTTGGCAATTGCGATTCAGGCGGCGTGTAAAATTATTTTTGTGCTAAACGATGCAATTGAGCTTTCTTGATAATAGGGAAAATAGGCTTGTAACCTTAAAAGATGCGAGTTTATGGGCGAGTGAGTTTTTAGGACGCTCTGTGAGCGTATCCAATATTTCTTATTTAATTCAGTATGGACGGATAAAAAAATACAAACAAAATGATTCCCTGCTTATTAATCTGGATGAATTAAGGCAATATTACGAAAATTCTTTTGGGGATAATATAATAAAACGGAAAGCCAGCAATGGGATAAACTGGCGGCTTTCGTTTTCTGAATACACCGAATCAGAGCGGACAAAACATGTCCATAGACTGCATCCTTATAAAGGAAAATTTATACCACAGTTAGTAGAGTATTTTCTGGACTCTCATAATGACGAATTCAAAAAAAGAGGTCTTTTTTAAAAAGGGCGATATCGTACTTGACCCTTTCTGTGGGAGTGGGACAACAATAATTCAGGCTAATGAATTGGGAATCCACGCTATTGGAATTGACATTTCGGTTTTTAATTCGCTTATAACGGAAGTAAAGGTTGGAAAACATAACCTACCAATGATCTATTCAATAACTGAGAACATTACAACCAGACTTAAATAATTTCAGCAAAAGAGAAATAATTTAAAATTTGAAGAGGAATTGCTATCGGAATTAAACGCCTTCAATAATAAATATTTCCCTTCTCCTGAATTCAAAAGAAAGGTTAAAAACAACGAGATAGATGAGAAACTCTACGCGGTTGAAAAAGAGAAAGAATTTTTGCCCATATACAATAGGTTGGTTAAAAAATACAGATTAAAAATTCTTCAGGATAAACAGGAAAGTTTTTTAGATAAATGGTTTCTTTTTCCTGTTAGAGAGGAGATTGATTTTTTATTAAATGAAATCGATCGCATAGAAGATCAAGATATTAAAAAAGTATTACAAATAATTGTAAGTAGAACGGTTCGCTCTTGTAGGGCAACGACCCATGCCGATCTTGCAACGCTTAAGGAACCAGTTACAACTACATATTATTGCAAAAAACATGGGAAAATTTGCAAACCTCTTTTTTCAATAATAAAGTGGTGGGATTATTATGTCATAGATTCTTTGGGCAGACTTGCCGAGTTTGACAAAATCAAAACCGATACATTTCAGCTTTCGCTTGTTGGAGATAGTCGCACTATTAACATAATTGAAGAGGTTGAGAAAAAAAATCCTGACTTTGCGGAAATAATTAAAAGAAATAAAATTAAAGGCATATTCACAAGTCCACCGTATATTGGGCTCATAGATTATCACGAACAACACGCATACGCTTATGAGATGTTTAACCTGAAAAGGATGGATGAATATGAAATTGGACCAATGTTTAAAGGTCAGCACGCAGATGCAAGAACAACCTATATGGCTGATATCGCAAAGGTCCTAGTAAACTGCAAACGTTATCTTGCTGATGATTACAATGTATTTCTTGTTGCAAACGATAAATACAATTTATATCCCGCAATTGCTGAACTTGCCGGAATGCAGGTTGTCAATAAATTCATCAGACCGGTTTTGCACAGGGTTGAGAAAGACAGAAACAATCTGTTTTCAGAGACAATATTTCAACTGAAGGAAAAATAAGTGGCTTTATCTCAAAAAATAAAATCCGAGATAGTAAATATAATTGTAAATTGCCTGCGAAAAAAATTCGCTGCCTACAAACCTGAAACTATAAATATGCCATTCCATTACAGGTTACTTGGAGGTGACAGAATGGCTTTGTTTTCTTTCATTCATTCTCTTAATACAACCTTTGGCAAATCAATATTTGAGCCTGTTGCTGAAACGCTCGCAAAAGTTAAATTTCCGTTTTCAGAAACACAATATGATATCGGCAATATAATTGCCGAAGAATCTCAAATAGTTATTCAACAAATCTTAAATAATTTATCCATTGGAAAATCATCGGATAAAAGTCTGGAAATTGAACAAATAAGAAAAGTATGCGGAAAAGGATGCCCTCGCAAAATAAAAACCGCAAAGGTTGACCTTCTTGTCAAAGACTATGAGGAGAAGATTTATTTGTTTGATTTAAAAACTGTTAAGCCCAATCTGGGAGAATTTAAGAGTTATAAACGAACATTACTGGAATGTGTCGCCATCTATAAACAAAACGATGCGGAAGTTAGTTCGTATATAGCAATTCCTTATAATCCTTATGAGCCTGAACCTTATCAACGTTGGACTTTGAAA
>JBAMMJ010000223.1:2401-18802 GCA_039793825.1 Verrucomicrobiota bacterium
GGATGTTAGATTTTGGAAAAGGAGCTTTTAGTTGGTAAAGAATTTTGGGATTTTCTTGGCGGCGACGGAGCCTATGAGTCCTTGCTTGTTTGTTTTGAAGAAGCGGGAATTCGGCTCAGACCCGAGATTGACGAATACTTTTCAAAATTCAAAGCCAATAAATAAAACGCTTATGAATCATCGGATTTAATGGCAAAGCTATGCAGAAATTGAGTCCGGGATTACAAGTTTAATTAGTCAACTGTTTTAAATGCAGGACTATTAACAGTTCACCCATATCAGGATTTGGATTTAATGATTAATCAAAAGGGATATTTGTATTCAAAAGGTGAGAAAGGATACGGGGCACGTAACCTCGGTTGCGAGGTAGGGCGGTTTTGTCATCGGTAGGAATGGTTTTCAGATAGTCTTTTAATACTTCCGCTTTTTTGCCCAGATTATCAATGACATAAACTGCAAGCAAGGAGGTGAAACCGCCATTTTTCTGCGGATCAGCAAGTTCCTTTAATGTGTTAAGAGATTGCGACAGGTCCTTTTCGTCGCCATATTCTGCGAGCGCCCATGCGGCTGCAATTCTTGCTGAAGGCGAGGTGTCTTTTAGATTGCGGATTAATTTTTCTCTTCCAGCGGAGACTGCATTTTCCTTTCTCATCAAAAGTCCGAGCGCAGCCCAGTATTTAACCGCCGGGTCGGGGTCATCAAGTCCCTTTATCAAATTAGGAATTTCAGCAGGGTCAAGGTTAGATGCCCTGTCTGCCATATCGTAGATTTTTTCCAGTGGATATTTATCTTTTGAGTGAGCCATCTCATAGATTGTTGTGCCTTCGGCGCGGGCGTGCATATCCGGCTCCGGGAGGAAGCCTGCATCGCGTGTTGAAAGGATATGATTTTTTAGAGCCACTTTTAATTCATTAAGGATGGCTTTATGGGCTGGAGAATTTGCGAGATTGTTTACCTCATCAGGGTCGGTTTCAAGGTCGTAGAGTTCTTCCGGCGGTTTTGGCTGCCAGAAGTAGGTTTTAGGTGGGGTTAATTTCCCCTCGTCGTAGAGTTTTTTCCAGACAACCGTTGTTGGCGTTTGAAACATATAACCGACATATTGTCCGTAAATCAAAAACGGCATATAATTGCGGATGTAAACATAGCGATTGTTTCTGACACTGCGGATAAGGTCATAACGTTCATCCATTCTGCCGCGAAGCCCGAATAGATATTTTTGCGGGGGTTGAACATATTTTCCAAGAAACGGTTTTCCTTCCATCCAATCAGGCGGTTTAATCCCTGCTAAACTTAAAACTGTTGGTGCAAGGTCAACAAAACTGACAAGGCGATCAGAAACGCCGCCAGTCTTATAATCTGGTGGGGCAAGGTCTTTAAATTTTTCCGGTATATAGATAATTAGCGGGACGTGTAAGCCGGAGTCGTATGGGAATCTTTTGCTTCGCGGCATCCCGGAGCCGTGGTCGCCATAGAAAAATATGATTGTGTCCTGTTCAAGCCCTGCTGCTTTGAGTTCTTCAAGCGCCCTGCCAGCCTGCGCGTCCATCTCCGTTATTCTATCGTAATATTGAGCCCAGTCGTGTCTAACCTCCGGGGTGTCGGGGTGATAAGCGGGGAGTTTTACCTTTGAAGGGTCGTGTTTTAGCTGATGCGGACGATTTCGTATCTGACTTTCGTGGGTGATTGTGTAGTTAAAAATTGCAAAAAATGGCTGCCCCGGACTTCTGTTTTTCCAGTGGGCGTTTTTTGAAGAGTCGTCCCAAACCTTTCCCGGTTTTTCAACATTATAATCTTCTTTGTTATTGTTGGAGCAGTAGTACCCGTTTTCGCGGAGGAATTGAGGATACATTTTCATAAACGAGGGCATTTTTACGATACTGCGCATATGTTCAGCGCCGAGGCTTGAGGGATAGACGCCTGTGATTATTGCGGTTCGCGCAGGTGCGCAGACCGGCGCCGTTGACCAGACCGTTTTATATCTGACACCTTTCTCGGCGAGTTTATCAAGGTTGGGAGAAATAGAATAACTATCTCCGTAGCAACCCAGATGCGGACCGGTGTCTTCGCAGGTGAGCCAGAGAATATTGGGCTTTTCTGACGCAAAGCAGAGCAGCCAGGAAAAAAACAGCAACAAAATCGAGTTAATTAGTTGAGATTTCATAAGTATATGTTAATGATGGTAGATCAAAATTCAAAGGATTTTCTGATAAATGCCATTCAAAGGATTAATCTTACTTGAGAAAGGTGTTAAAAGGGCATAAAATTTAATTAATGAGTCAAGGCATTTATATAACGCAGAAACTATCGCAGCAGCAGGTGCTGGCGCCGCAGATGCAGCAGTCGCTGGCAATCCTGCAGGCTCCGATCCTTGAACTCAGGAATTTAATTGAGCAGGAACTGGAACAGAACCCTGTTCTTGAAGAAGTCCCGAGCCAGAACAACTCATCGGAGGAAGATATTCCTATTATTAAAAAAGAAGACCCGACCGAGCCGCCCCCTGATGTTTATTACGATCCGGCATTGGAGAAGCCGAATAACCAACCGGTGGATGACTTTCAGGCAGAGTTTGAGAAACTGTCGTTGCTTGACCAGGAGTGGCGCGAGCAGATTGCTGAAGTCAATGCGCCGCTACGTTCTCGGGAAGTAGAAGAAGAAAAGCGGCAGTTTATGTTTGATTCATTGAAGTCTCAAACTTCACTTACTGAATTTTTGCTTGAGCAGGTTCGGTTATCAGACCTTCCAAAGGAGAAATATCCGATTGCGGAGATGATAATCGGTAATATTGACGAAAACGGCTATTTAAAGGCTACTGTGGAGGAACTCTCATTTTCAACGAATTTGCCGGTTCAGGAAATTGAAGAGGTTTTAAAGGTGATTCAAACGTTTCACCCTCCAGGCGTCGGGGCTCGCAATTTGAAAGAGTGTCTTCTTATTCAACTTGAGCAGGCAGGTAAAAAGGACTCACTTGAATATAAGATTGTTAAAGACCATTTAGAGGACCTTGCAAAACATCGTTTCCCGGAGATTGCAAAAAAACTTAATGTTGAAATTGATGATGTTCAGGAGGCTGCCGAAAGGATAAGCCATCTTGAGCCAAAACCGGGGAGGGATTTTACTTCGGACACAGATATATATATTGTTCCAGAGGTCTTTGTGCAGAAAGTCGGCGATGAGTATGTTGTAACTTTGAACAATGAGTATGTGCCGCATTTAAAGATAAGTAACGCCTACAAAGATATAATGGCTGACCCGAATACCCCGCCGCAGGATAAGGAATATATAAAAGCAAAGATAAACGCGGGTAAGAATTTTATAAAGGCGATTCATCACAGACAGCAAACTATTTTGAATATCGCGCGTGAAATTGTGAACCGTCAACGCGAGTTTATGGAAAAGGGAGTTGCATATTTGAAGCCGATGACGATGAGCGAGATTGCAAAGGCTGTCGGAGTTCACGAAACGACAGTTAGCCGAACCGTCTCAGGCAAGTATATGAAGACCCCTCAAGGCGTGTATGAAATGAAATATTTCTTTTCCTCGGGAATTCAGACCTCTGATGGCAAGAACGTTTCAAATAAAACAATTAAAGAAATGATTGCGGAGTTGTTTAAAACAGAGGACCCAACAAAACCTTATTCCGACCAGGATATCGTTCGCATACTTGCGCAGAAAGGAATTGTTATAGCCCGCCGAACCGTAGCAAAATACCGAACAGAACTCAAAATCCTGCCATCTAATTTGAGAAAGGTATATTAACTTTTATAAGGTTAGAATGATTGCCGTCAAAAAAGATAATTTGTCACTTTTAATCGGGATTTTTGCAGTGAACCTGATTTGCGCTGGTCTCTGCATAGGAGGGGAAGTAAAAAAGACGATTTTTGAAGATCAAAAAGATGAACCGAACATAAATAAGTTTGTAAGTGTTAAAGAACAGGGAATTTATATTCAATGGGACTCTGCAACTCAGACCATATCGGCGGAAGTAGATTCCACTCCTTTGCCGAAGTTTCTTGAGTATCTGGCTGGAGTGACAGGCTGGAATATATTTGTTGAGCCGGAGACGAAACACACAGTTTCGGCAAAATTCAAAAGCCGCGCCATTGGAGACGGTTTGCGGTTGTTGCTTGGGAATTTGAGTTTTGCGTTGCTTCCACAGACGAACAATGCGCCTCCAAAGTTTTTTGTATTCAGCACTTCAATGGATGAAGCCACGCAATTTATCCAGCCCAAAAGGCTGAATCCGGACGGGTCGGATATTAAACCTATACCCGACGAATTAATTGTCACATTAAAGAAGGGGGAAAAACCCGGAAAATTATTTGAGGAATTGGGCGCAAAGGTTGTCAGAATTTCTGAATCTTTGAATAGTTATCGGATTAAGTTTGACAATGCAGAGGCTGCAAAACGCGCGCGTGAGATTTTGAAAAATAACAACATTGTTGCCTCAGTTGACGACAATTATTTATTTAGCCGTCCATCTGACATAACCGGGTTGGTTTTAGGCTATTCACCGACAACCCAGATTAAACAGAAAGTTGATAATTCCGACGGAAAACTTTTAATAGGGCTTATTGACACAGCCGTGCAAAAGACCGGGTCCCCAATAGATTCATTTTTGTTGCCGCCGGTTTCTGTCGCTGGTGAATCTAAACCGCCTGAAGACCAGCCCACGCACGGCACTGCAATGGCTGAAACCATCCTGCGCGGTTTGGCTGCCGCGCTGGATAAAAATCCTGCCGATATCCAGATTCTTCCTTTAGATGCATACGGACCGAATGATTCTACCACCACTTTTGAGGTTGCTCTTGGAATCCAGACGGCTATAGAAAACAAGGTTAAAATAATAAATTTGAGTTTGGGCGGTAGCGGCGATAGCCCATTTTTGCACGACGTGATACGGCGCGCCCGCGATGAAGGTTTAATTATTTTCGCTGCGGCTGGGAATACCCCTGGCAGTGGCGCCGTCTATCCGGCTGCTTATCCGGAGGTTATTGCCGTTACCGCCGGCGACAGGCGCGGAAATATCGCCCAATATGCTAACGACGGCGATTTTGTAGATATTGTTGCTCCCGGCACCTCAATAATCACCTTCCGGGGACAGGCATATCTGGTTTCGGGCACGTCGGCATCTACGGCGTTTGCCTCCGGACTCGCCGCCGGTCTGGCTCTTGAGCACGGGACTTCAATGGAAAATATAGAGAAGATTTTGCGTCAAACGCTTGCAATTCCAAAGCAAAACCTTCAAAATCAATAACTCAAACAGGAAATTCAGAGGAAAGTATTTATGAAAAAGAATATTTTTTTCAAAAGATATAATTTATCAATTGGAATTGCCGCATATTTGCTTGCTGGTGTGGTTATATGCCAAAATAGTTATGCCCAGCACAAGTCCGTTATAGCCGAAGGGGCAAAAGTTGAGCTTCTGTCATCCGAATTTAAGTTTACCGAAGGACCAACCTGCGATGGAGAAGGGAACATTTATTTCACAGACCAGCCTAATGATAGAATAATGAAGTGGAGTGTGGATGGGAAACTAACCACATTTATGCAACCGGCTGGACGCGCAAATGGGATGTATTTTGACAAAAATGGGAATTTGATAGCCTGCGCCGACGAAAAGAACGAGCTGTGGTCAATTTCGCCTGACAAGAAAGTGACTGTGCTTGTCAGCAACTATAATGGCAAACTCCTGAATGGTCCGAACGATGTATGGGTTCATCCGAATGGTGGAATTTATTTTACTGACCCATTTTACAAGCGCGAGTATTGGAAACGGGGCGGGATGGAACAGGACGGACAGCACGTTTACTATTTATCACCTGACAGGAAAGAGTTAAAAAGGGTCGCTTCCGACCTCACTCAGCCAAATGGAATTATTGGCACGCCTGATGGCAAAAATCTTTACATTTCGGATATCGGCGCGCGGAAAACCTATGTTTACAATATTCAATCGGATGGAACGTTAACGGATAAAAAGTTGTTTTGCGAGGCAGGTTCGGATGGTATGACGCTTGATGAAGAGGGAAATTTGTATCTGACTGGCAGAGGCGTTATGATTTTTGATAAAACGGGAAAACTTGTGGAACGGATTCAAATCAACGAACCCTGGACGGCAAACGTCTCCTTTGGCGGTAAGGATAGAAAAACGTTGTTTATAACAGCCAGTAAAAGCCTTTATTCGGTAAGGTTACGGGTTAAGGGGGCGAATATTTCAAAATAAAAGGGTTTTTAATTATTGTGATAAATTGGGGAGCTGGATTTAAGGGGCTAACTTATTATGAGAAATATAGCCTTGCATCAGAGCCCAGGTGTATAATCTGTGCTGGATTTCATCATCAAGGATAGCGCGGGAATCGCAGCCGAAAGATTCGGAGGTTTGCCAGTAAAGTTTTCCGTCAATGAAGATTTTTCCGAACCATAAATACTCGCCTTTTATTTCTCTCATTTCGTATATAAGTTCAATATAGTGATCGTGGAATGAAGCCTTAATGTGCAAACTTTTCGGCGTTTCCTCCCTGTGAACTATTTGATAATTAAGTTTGCCTTGATATTTCATATTTAAATAGTTTTATCTAATACCACCCATCATACTTAACAACGGCATAAATATAGACAGGGCAACCATACCGACAATGCCTATTAAACATAGCATCACAGCAGGTTCGGCGATAGCGAAAAGCCGTTTAATTTTACGTGGAATCATTTCGTTATAATATTGAGATACTAATTCAAGTGTTTCGTCAAGTTTCCCTGTTATTTCGCCCAGAATCACCATTCGTCTTAAAATGGAAGTGAACACTTTATGTCGTCGCATTGAGTCGCCGATTGTTTCGCCTGCCGTTACAGTGTTTTCTACACCGCGGACGGCTTTTTCGACCACCGCGTTGCCTACAAGACCGGCGCACAGGCGGAGGGCTTGAAGTATAGGGATTCCGGCGCGATACATCAATCCAAGGTTATGCGCAAACCGTGATAGGGCTATCATCCTGTTTATTTCCCCGAGTATAGGAATCTTTAATCTTAAACCGTCAATAAATTCTGCAAACACCGGCGATACTCTATTTGCATATCTTATAATAATAAAGCTGCCGATGAAAGCTATTATCCACATCCACCAGGTTTGTTTTGCAAATTCACTAACGCCAAAGATAAACTGAGTAAGAGGGGGCACCGGGACGCGAGCCACCTTCATAAGTACCATAAATTTCGGAATAACCAGTGTGAAAAGTGCAAGCACGAAAGTAGAGACAATGCCAAGCACTATCATTGGATAAATGCTTGCCTGGCGAACATCGCTAATTACCTTATCAAGCCATTCATAATAGTCGCGAAGGTCTTTGAATGTTTCCGGAAGCCTGCCGCTAATTTCTCCTGATCTAACAAGGCTGACAACCTGCGGCGGAAAAGCTTCTGGATATTTTTCAAGCGCCTCATAAAAAAGCGCTCCTGCAAGGACATTACGATGCAAGGCTTCAAGGATTAGTTTAAACCGTTTATTATCGCATTCTTCAGCGGCGGATTCAACTGCTTGAATTAAAGGCACACCAGCCTTTAACTGGATGTTCATCTGTGTAAAGAAATCAATCAGGGCTTTTCTACTGACACGCCACAAAGCCATTTTGGCTTCGCGGGTTTCTTTTTCTATTTCGGGTCGGGCTTGAAGTAAATAGAAACCAATTGATTCTAACTTTTCCTCAAGAGCGGATTCATTAGCCGCCTCCATAACTCCGCTCACGTATTGTCCTTTTCTATCTACGCCTCTATAAAAATAGGTCGGCATAAAAATCTAAA
This sequence comes from Verrucomicrobiota bacterium, assembly GCA_039793825.1. Classification (GTDB taxonomy): domain Bacteria; phylum Verrucomicrobiota; class Verrucomicrobiia; order Limisphaerales; family JAKPVM01; genus JAKPVM01. Next base: position 10,193 of record JBAMMJ010000223.1, read on the forward strand.
AACTTAGGTTTCGGTTAGCCGGGTTACACGCAATACCTCTTCAAGTGTGGTAATCCCCTGGAGTGCTTTTCTTATCCCATCTTCAAACATTGTTTCCATTCCTTTTTCACGCCCGAGGTGAAAATAGGTTTGGGCTCCGCTACGGCGAACGATAGGTTCGTGAAACCTTTCGTCAACCCGCAACATCTCAAAAATGCCAATTCTGCCTGAATAGCCTGTCTCCTTGCATTGACTGCATCCTCTTCCACGCCACAGGCGAGGTATCATATCAGGTGGCGGAGTAATCTTTAAATTGTCAAAAATCTGTTGTGCATTGGGGATTTCTTCTTTGCAATGCGGACAGATGGTTCTTGTAAGCCGTTGAGCCAAAATTGCAATTAAACTGGCTGGCAGAAGGTAAGGTTCTACACCCATATCAATAAGCCGCGGGATTGCCCCAGCGGCGTCATTCGTATGAAGGGTTGAAAAAACAAGGTGTCCTGTTAACGCCGCCCGCACCATTAGCACCGCGGTTTCTGTGTCGCGCGTTTCGCCGACCAATATTACATCCGGGTCTTGCCGCAGGAGAGCCCGCAAGCCATTGGCGAATGTCATACCGGCTTCTTCATTTATTTGAGTTTGTCTGACAAGGGGCATTCTATATTCTATCGGGTCTTCAAGAGTATAGATGCTTTTCTCCATTGTGCAGACTTCGTTTAGCGCAGAGTATAATGTGGTTGTTTTTCCACTGCCGGTAGGACCGGTAACAAGTATTACGCCGTAGGGTATTTTTAATACCTTTTGGAATTCGGAAAGCAACTTTTCAGGCATTCCAAGAGATTTGAGGTCAAGAATTTGAGTTGTTGGATCAAGAATACGGATAACAATGTTTTCACCATAAGCGGTTGGGATGCAGGAAAAACGAAGGTTGATTTCGCGTCTGCCAACATAAATTGAAGCCCTGCCATCTTGCGGCACTCTGTGTTCGGCAACGTCCATATCGCTCATTACTTTCAGCCGCGCTATAACGGCTGATTGCATTGGTTTTGGAATCAAGACATCCTGCCGTAGAATGCCGTCAATTCTGACTCTTACCCTGAATATCTTTTCTTCGGGTTCAAAGTGAATATCGCTTGCCCTGTTGTTTATTGCGCGGGTTATTATTTGGTCAACAAGTTTTATTATAGGCGGGTCTACTCCAGCTACATCTGCACCTGTGCCTTCTAATGATTCTATTTCCATTAGTTTTTCAGGACCCTCTTGAATAACTTTGTCTAATGTTTCCTCAATTGAATCGGGTTTTGTATAGTTAATATCTATCGCATTAAGTATTTCTCTTACTGTTGAAGTTACGACATTTATCTTTAATCCGGTAATTTGTTCAAGACTATCAATTGCCGATACATTAAACGGATCAGCCATTGCCACCGTTAAGGTCTTTTCATTTTTGCTTATCGGAATAACTTGAAATCTTCTTGCAACCGAAAAAGGGATAAGACTCAATATTTCTTTTTCAATTGTAAGATTTTCTAATTTTACAACTTTAACTCTTGCCTCGCGCGCCAGAAAGTCGGCTATAACTTCCTGCTGAACAAAACCAAGATCGGATAAAACTTCACCGAGGTATTTACCGGTTCGCTTTTGTTCACGGAGCGCAAGATCTAATTGTGTTTGAGTCAACAAGCCTGCCTCAACAAGCCGCTCACCCAAACGCATCTTTGACCTTTGTTCAGACATTATCTTTTAACAGAAACAAAACTATTATAACTCAATTGTAAAATAAATAAAGGTATTTGTCTTTTTTATTTTTTCCCTTTTTGTAAAGGGTGATTATATTTTTTCATCATCTTTGTGCATAAATCCAGTGATGGCTTTCCTTCATCGTTTTCCCATACTTCATCATAAATCGGCTTTTTCGGCGCTTTTTTAAGCGTCGTTTCTTTAAGGATTGTTCCGTCTGGTTTGCACTCAAGTTCAATATATTTTGCAGGTTTCAACGGTGTAAATCTGTTTGACAAAATAACGAGCACTTTCCTCTTTTCTTCTTTCATAGGCATTAATTTACTGAAATAAATAAATTGTTCAAATTGATTAAATGTATATAAGGAAAAATTCAACAATAATTTTATTATTTATCTTGCTATTTGATTATCAAAAGATTATATATAATCAAAGAGAAGTTGAGTCGGTGAACCAAACAAAACCCAGGAGCCCGCTATGACAAAACGCGATTTGGTTGTCCGGATAAGCAAGGAGACCGGAATGATGCAATACCAGGTCTATCGCATCGTCCAGAAGACCCTTGACTTAATTGCCGAAGCCCTTACCCGGGGAGAGAAAGTAGAGTTACGGAACTTCGGAATTTTTGAAATAAAAGTCCGTAAACCGCGAGTCGGAAGAAATCCGAATAAGCCCGAAAAGGACGTTCCTATACCGCGGCGCGCAATTGTTAAGTTCAGACCAGGCAAGGAGATGCGCGACGCTGTCGCCAAATTGACACCCCCCTCCGAGCAACAGCCACAACAATAAAAGCAGTAGTTGATTTTGCGATTCTTTTCACTTAAATTCATTTTGCCCTGTGTTTTTACAGGGTATTTTGTTTTGATTTTTAGTTGAAACTTTTTCTGTTATGGAAAGATTGCCCGGATTCAGGGATTTTTATCCCGAGCCACTGCCTGACTCTGACTCCTGGAGCGCGGCAGCAAGGCGATATATTTTTGAAAAATGGCGCGCAATTGCCGCCCGTTATGGGTTTGTTGAGTATGATGGACCGCCAATTGAACCGCTTGAACTCTATACTTTAAAAAGCGGAGACGAAATCGTCGCTCAGCTCTATAACTTCATTGATAAGGGCAATCGCGCTGTTGCGCTTCGTCCAGAGCTTACCCCGACACTGGCGCGAATGGTTGCTGCGCATTCTAGAAATTACAAAAAACCTTTAAAATGGTTCTCAATACCCCAACTTTTCCGCTATGAACGTCAGCAAAAGGGAAGACTCCGCGAGCATTTCCAGTTTAATGCCGATATAATTGGTGAAACTGGCGCCGGCGCAGAAGCGGAATTACTCGCGCTTGCGATTGACATCCTTCGCTCATTTGGACTTGGCGCCGACGATTTTGTAGTCAGATTAAGTAGTCGCGAAGCCTGGCGCCAATTTTTTATTACCAACGGAGGCAAACTTGAAGATGAATATCAGTTCTATCAGGCAGTGGATAAACTTGAACGAGAAACCGAGGAAAATAATCGCCAGAAATTTTCAAAAATCGGTTTTTCTCTGGAGCAAATCTACGACTTTATTAAAAAAGGCGTTCCAATATCGGGGCTGGAGTCTATCATTAACGACCTTAAAGCGCGCGGACTTGCCGATTTTGTTAAAGTAGACTATGGCGTAATTCGCGGTCTGGCTTATTATACAGGAATGGTCTTTGAAGTCTTTGATAAAAAGGGAGAATTTCGCGCCATTGCTGGCGGCGGCAGATATGATAATCTTATAAAATTAATCAGCGGCGGCAGGGTGGATATGCCTGCTCTTGGATTTGGAATGGGAGATGTGGTTTTGTGCGAACTGTTAAAAGAACGAAAGTTGCTTCCTGATTTTAAACAAACAATTGACGTTTACGTTGCTATTGAAGATGAATCGCTGCGTCCAGACTCTTTATTATCGGTTCAAAAACTTAGAGATGGCGGATTGAGCGTTGAATACCCTCTCTCTGCAGCAAAGTTTGATAAACAATTCAAACGCGCAATAGAGTTAAACGCCCGATATTTTATAAAACTTCAGAAAGAGAGTTCAGGGAAAATCGTTGCCCGGCTAAAAGAACTCCATACTCGCGAGGAGAAAACCGACTCACTTGAAGCAGTAATAAATTCTATCATCCATAAGGTTCCAAATCCTTTTACCGGTCAATAAAAAATGGTTTCACAATAAAATAATCTTAATTCCGATAACTGATCGGATGTGTGAGATTTTTTCAATGGCAGATTGCTTTTTTTAACATAACCGATAATATTCAAAGTATTCATCTATGAAGATAATTTACAGATTTTTTGCCGCATTTATCCTGGCGGGTATTGCCGCTTATTTAAATGCCGCTCTTGTGAACCAAAAACCGAACATCATCTTTATTCTTGCCGATGACCTTGGTTATGGTGAGGTTGGTTGTTATGGCCAGAAATTAATCAAAACGCCGAACATAGACCGTCTTGCTGCGGAAGGGATAAAATTCACCCAGTTTTATGCAGGATCAACAGTTTGCGCGCCGTCAAGGAGCGTTTTAATGACCGGGCAACACGTCGGACATACACGGGTGCGGGGCAACGCAGGCGGTAAAAATTTTGAGCCGCAAATGTTGAAAGACGAAGATGTTACAATTGCTGAAATATTGAAAACCGTTGGTTACAAAACAGCGCTTATCGGCAAATGGGGGCTCGGTATGCCGGGCGATGAAGGCGTGCCAAACAAGCAAGGTTTTGACTATTTCTTCGGCTATCTTTCGCAACATCACGCGCACAATCATTATCCTGATTATTTGTATAGAAATGAAGAAGTGGCTCCTCTTCCAAATGGTGTTGTGAGGGTTGGCGAATTTGGCGGAGGTTATGCCACAAATAGAGTCGTTTACTCAGGTGACCTTTTTGCAAAAGAGGCAATAGAATTTATTGAAAAGAATAAAAACCAGCCATTCTTTCTCTTTTTCTCCTCAATTATTCCACACGCAAATAATGAGCGCGCGAACGCGCTAAAAGATGGCAACGAGGTCCCAGATTACGGCATTTATAGCGATATGAACTGGAACAATCCTGATAAAGGACACGCCGCAATGATAACCCGACTTGACTCGCAAATAGGTGAGATCGTCAAAAAATTAGATGAGCTCGGCTTGTCGGAGAAGACGGTTATTATCTTTACCTCTGATAACGGACCAACGAAAGAAGGAAACCACAACCCGAACCTTTTTGAGGCAAGCGGACCGCTCAGGGGAATAAAACGAGATTTATATGAAGGCGGAATACGGGTGCCGTTTATTGTTAACTGGAAAGGAAAGATAAAACCAGGCGCAGTGTCAGACCACGTCGGCTACTTTGGCGATTTAATGGCTACATTCGCAGAACTTTCTGGCGCAGTTCCTCCACCGAATACAGACAGTATAAGCATTGTTCCAACCCTTCTTGGCAAAAACAATCTCCAGAAAAATCATAAATTCCTATACTGGGAATTTCACGAACGCGGTTTCAGCCAGGCAGTTCTCTTAGACGGAAGATGGAAAGGGATAAGACTGTTGCGAAGAACCGCGCCGATTGAACTTTATGACTTAAAAAACGATATCTCTGAACAACACAACATCGCTGATAAACACCCTGAAATTGTTGAAGAAATAAGATACTTAATGGAGATTGCCCGCACTGACAATCCGTTCTGGCAACCAAAAGACCTCCCGGAAAAACAGGGCAACCCATTCAGACAATCAGAACGAAAGACAAAATAAAAATTGTGAGATTATAAAACTCTTGTTTCAGCGCTTACTGTTCAATATACTGTCTGATAATTTGGTCGGTCTAAAAAATCAAAACTTCATCCAATACCAATGACTTTGTTTCTGTATTGCCCATACCTAATAGTCTCTTGACATAATGTCTATCCAGACGCAGTATCCACAATTTGTTGGATGTTTAAATATGAAAAATATTATAAAAAGTGGGTTAACAATCTTGTTGAGCGAGACATTGCTTGGTTTTCTGGCGATTGTTTCAGTGGCGTTAACAATTGCCCCGTCAATTTTTATACTATCAGACCAATCTCAAGTTGTTATTGAGATAATTCAATGGTGCATTATCGGCTTGTTTGGAATAGAATATTTTTACGGACTTTTCACAACAACCGACAGGCAAAATTATTTAAAAAATGGATGGAAATTAGTTGATCTGGGAACTTTTCTGATCCCGCTTTTGACGGTAATTCCGGGTGTTTCTGAATATTTTAGGTCGGCTCTGCTATTAAGATTGATACGTTTAACCCGAGTGATTGCGCTTGGTTTGCGCGCAACAGGAATTGTTACCCGCAAAGAAGGAAAACAAAAATTTGAACTTCAGTCTAAAGGTGAGGTTAAAATCACCCTGATGAAGGATAAAATACCGGGCGCTCCAGAATCAATTTCCTGGGAAGAATTTTTAAAAATTACCCAGTCGCAATCCCCCACATTTTTTAACATATCAAATATTAGCAGAGAAGAAGCGGCAGTAATCTCAAAAAAGTTTGGACTTGGAGATAATTTTTTAGACCTGCATCTTTTCTCCACTGGATATCCGCATTTAGAGACTATTAAAGATAACCTTGCGTTATTTTTATGGTTTCCAAGATTGCTCTCAGGCGGACGTGCGGTAAGGAATGCGGTTTTATTGATTGCCGGTGACAATATATTATTAACGCTGTCAAAAAATCCTACCGGATTGGTTGAAGATATAGCGAATTCAACGTTCCCCGCAGAGCAACTTGAAGGGCTTTCGTTTTTGCAAAAGATGCTTTTGATAATACTTCAAAATGTGGTGAACAAAAACGAGGCGGTTGCCGGCAAATACGAGGATGAACTGAGAGGATTGGAGGAGATACCGGTCAGAGAAAGCAGACAACAATTTTTTGAACACACATTCCAGTTGAAAAAAGAACTTTCGGCTCTCGCTGCCGATTTGTGGCGGTTAAAAAGAATCCTTAATGAGATGTCCGACGCAGGCGAATTGTCGTCGGAATTGATGAGCGAAAAAATGAGGAATCACATTAAGAATCTAACCGAAGATGTTGAATACCTGTATGAAACCGTGGTTAACATTCGCGAGGGGGTGCTTTCGGTTATTGAATTGCATTTAAACGTAGTTTCATTTGAAATGAATCGTGTTATGAGGGTGCTTGCTGTTGTTAGCGTTCTTGGTCTTATTCCGGGTGTTGTAGGCGGAATGCTTGGGATGAACCTGATTGATAATCCCTGGAAATTCACCCTTCCACAGGTGGTGTTTTTTGTCGTCTTTTCAATGATTTCCTGCCTTTACATTTTCTTTATCAAAGGCTGGCTCAGATAAGCTATTAGCATAAATATTTGCAAATTTTATTTACCTGATGTTTTGCCTGATTGCCTCTGTAAATTCGGCAGGTAGGGTTTTGCCCAGTTTTGTGCGATTATCTGGTGTAGTTGCCGAACAACATCGGCGTAAGCCGGATCGGTTGCGTGGTTTGTGGTTTCATCGGGGTCTTTTTCGTAATCATACAATTCAATCCCGCGTTTTCCAAATTCCCACTCGGTGTAGCGATAACGCTCGGTTCTAACGCTATAGCCGCCAAAGCCTGAACGCCAGACCTGTGTGAATGCCGGTTTGTCCCATTTCTCTTTCGGATTATCCAGAAGCGGTTTGAGACTCCTGCCGTCCAGCTTATGTGGTGGTTTTAGACCGCACAAATCGGCAAGGGTCGGATAGATATCAAGCAATTCAACCGTTCGCTCGCAAACTGTTCCTTTCGCTTTTTGCGCAGGCGCAGCGATTATCAGCGGAACGCGCGCCGAGTTTTCAAACAAACTTTGCTTTTTCCACAAACCGTGTTCGCCAAGGTGATAACCGTTGTCACTCCAGAATACGATGATTGTTTTGTCGGTAAGTTTAAGCCGTTCTAATGCGTCCAGAAGCCTGCCAATCTGCGCGTCCACAAATTCAATTGCCGCGTAATACGCCTGTTTTGATTCGCGCGCCTGCTCAACGGTTACCCCGAACCACGGCCAGGGGGTTGTGGATGCCACCGCAGGCTTTGGAATCCCCTCCAGCCACGACGTTGAAACTGACGGTATTTGAACCGCATCAAGCGGAATGTTCTGAAAATACCTCTTTGGAGCAACATACGGACAATGCGGTCGGTAATATCCCATAGCCACAAAAAACGGACGGTCTTTCAATTTCTCAAGAAACTTGATTGCCTGTGTTGTGCCAATGCCATCGGTCTGTTCTTCATCTGTTCCGTCCGCGGCAAGAAAACTCAATGAGCTGCCAAGCCCCCGTTTTGGTGTGTAATTTATCAATTTGTTTTCCTCTAATTTGTCGCGTCCTTTCGGATTAAACACCTCGTCCCAAGACTGGGAATCATCAAGCCCGCTTGTCCCAATGTCTCCGGGAACGCCGTAGTGGTAAATCTTGCCCACGCGGGCGGCGTAATAGCCGTTTTTTCTAAAAAGTTGCGGCAGAGTAACAATATCCGGCAAAACCCTGCGAAAGTGTTTGCGCAAATCAAAAACCTGCGTGCTGTCCGGACGCAACCCGGTCATCAGCGAAGTACGGCTTGGACTGCACAGCGGGAATTGACAGTACGCGCGCGTAAAAACTGTGCCCATTTTAGCAAGTCGCTCAAGATTCGGAGTTTTGACAAGTTTATTCCCAAAAATGCTAAAATCGTTGTTAAGATCATCAGTCGCAATAAAGAGCACATTATATTGAGTCGCTGCGCCTGTTAAAAAAATGATAGAAAAGAATACAAAAACTACGATGCATAATCTTTTAGGCTTCATAACACAAAAATCAAACATCCATAAAAAAAAGTAAAGAAAAAACAGTATTTTACCTGAATCATTGGCATTCCAGGAAAAAAGGCACTTTTGG
>JBAMMJ010000224.1:0-2476 GCA_039793825.1 Verrucomicrobiota bacterium
AAACCCGATTTACTGATTGATAGTTTATCGCAAACAAGATTTCCCTTTACAGATACTGAACGCCCTTGATTTGCTGCTTTCACGGCGATAACACTGTTGAGCCCGGCGCTGGTTATGCCGATCCCAGACTTTATCCCTATAAGTGTTAAGACAGCGCCCGAAACCTTCTCTATGTTAACTTTTAAGTCTGCCTCTTTTTTAGCGATATCAAATGTTCCTGAAAGGCTCATTACGCCAAGATTTTCGTTAACGCGAGAAAACCGAAGTGCCAGGTTTTTGATTTCTTTCATTGAGGCGTCAAGCGCCAGAGCGGCAGAAATGTTTTTGACATCGCTAAACTCCCCCGATGCCGCGTTTATATTAAGATCAAGATTTCCTTTGACGGTTTGCGGTAATAATTCCTGGTCCAGGTTCAAATCTATATTTGCCTTTGCGTTGCCGGCAATTCCGTTTTTGTTCGTGCCTGCCACCATTACAATATTCCATATCGCGGAAAGCGAGACTGAGGGAGTTCCACCGTTTTTCAAACCTGCGATTTTCAAATTAAGATTGTTGAATGTGGCGGTTGTGGAACTTGCTTTTGATTTCTGAACAAAATTTATTGTGCCGTTATTTATAACAAGGCTGCCGACAGATAAATTTAACGGCTTTGACGGCTGCGTGGATTTGGGCGGTTGTCCAGGCGCGCCGCCAAGTTTATCTATGTTGCTTGAACCGTCTTCATTGATTTCGTAATTGATAACAGGCGATTCCAATACAACCTCGCCTATTTCAATATTGCCACCGATAATCTGCCTCAGGCTGTATTTAACCGAAACCGAGCCAAATGAAGCAATCGGCTTATTGTCCAACGTGGTCAAGGAAAGATTTTTGATCTCAACTGCGGAGAAAGGGCTCAATGAGATTTCGCCGACGGTTATATTTGCGTTAGCCGCCTTTGCCACGCGCGGCAATACAAAGTTTTTTATGAACCATCCGCTTGTCCCCACAAAATAGGCAAGCATCAGGATTATCAAAAATCCACAGCCACCGAATAAAAAATATTTCACCAGTTTATTGCCTTTTGGTTTATTTTCTTCCATAAAATCAAAACTTATAACATTAAAGTTAAAGCTATAGACTATTTTAAATAACAAAAAGTTATAGTTAAATTAAACCTAAAACAGGAAAACTTCAAAAAAAAAATCCACAAAACGGAGACGGCAAACGCGCGACTGATACAGCTGAGAGATTGAAGTCAGCGCAGACCGTCTGAAACATTTTTGAGCCTTTATTTCCTTTGCAAAGTTTTGGCTTTTGCCGCGAGTTGGAGTGGGTCTGGCATTTTTATGGCAATTTTCACAGGCATCACGGATTTTAGATTCAGTTCGGGTTCTTGCGGCTGGACAGGAAATTTAGTTTTCAACAAACAAAAGATTTGCGAATTTTGTGCAAAAATGTATATATATAAATCAACGGTGGAGAGATGGCAGAGTGGTTTAATGCACACGCCTGGAGAGCGTGAGTACCCGAAAGGTACCGGGGGTTCGAATCCCCCTCTCTCCGCCAGTTAAAAAAATGGTTTCTTGATTGTGCTATCTTCTTCAAAACAATCCGAACCGATTTCATTAACGGGCTCGGCGGGCGGAAGGGCACAGACTGAACTTTTTCCCACTGCGTATCATCAAAAAGCAGAAAGGCATACTCTCAAAAAAGCGGCATAGTTTTTAGAATGTATCATTTTTGCCGAATGCAGGATTTTTTAGTTTTCTTGCTTGATTTTATTTTATCTGGTATAGTTGCATTTATATTAAAAGATTTTAGTGTTATTGTTGTATAAAAACGACAGATCAAAAGAATAACGAAGATGATATTAAAAATACCGTGCAAAACAAGGATTGTTATAGACAGCTTTTGGCAAATAATTTCAGTATATTAAATATGCTATACCATCAAAAATGATAACGGAGTCATTAAAAGGGTTTAGGTGTTGAATACTGTGGAAATTGCAAAGGTGTTAAATGTAATTATTGATCAATTGATTAAATGCTTATAACCACTAAACATAAAATTATAATAGGCGACTCAAGAAAGATGGAAGAAGTTCCTGATCGGTCAGTTCATCTTATTATAACTTCTCCGCCTTATTGGCAGTTAAAGGATTATGGTGTGGAAAACCAAATCGGTTTTAATGATTCTTACGAGAGTTATATTAATAACTTAAATTTAGTATGGAATGAGTGCTACAGGGTATTATATGATGGTTGTCGATTATGTATAAATATAGGCGACCAGTTTGCCCGCTCTGTTTACTATGGAAGATATAAAATTATTCCTATTCGCACTGAAATAATTAAGTTTTGCGAAACAATTGGATTTGACTATATGGGCGCTATTATTTGGCAAAAGCCAACCACAATGAATACCACTGGCGGTGCAACTGTAATGGGAAGTTTCCCTTATCCTAGAAATGGAATTATAAAAATTGATTATGAAT
>JBAMMJ010000225.1:0-18756 GCA_039793825.1 Verrucomicrobiota bacterium
TGGAGTTCAATGTTAATGATTTAGGTATGATCTGGTTAATTCATCATTTCCATAAACGCGCTTAAGTCGTTAATTTGCAAAATGATTTCAGAGTGTTATATTGATTCAGTGGAAATTGTTTGAAATAACTAACCGCAGCTTGGAGGCAACTATGGCAAAGACAGCAAAGAAAAAACAACAGGAGAATCTGGTGGAACAAGTTTTTTCATATACCGCTCCCGGCGCGTTGAGTGTGTTGTTGGCGGGTGATTTCACGCACTGGCAAAGCAATCCGATTCCGATGAAAAAACAGCCCGATGGCACTTGGCGCGCCACGGTTAAACTTGCGCCTGGCACCTATCATTACAGGTTTATTGTTGATGGTGAATGGAGGGATGATCCGGAGTGCACTTTGCGGGTGCCGAATCCGTTTGGTCAGGAAAACTGCGTTCGGGTGGTTTCCGCGCAAGGTCAGTAGGTTGTTATTTTATTGATTTTTCAGTCTCATCAATCTGTTTTAAATCTGGAGCCTGCCAGAGTTTAACATTCTGGCGTGAGCCGCTTCCGGTGAAACAACCTACGGCAAGGGTTGTGCCGTCTGGTGAAAAAAGCAGCGAACCGACATCGTCTTTAAAATCGTCAATAGTCATTAATTCCTGAAAATTAAGAAGGCTCCAGAACTTAACCGAATCGTCTGTGCTTCCGGTGGCTAACGTTCGCGCGTCAGGAGTAACGGCAATTGATGTTATTGCTTCTTTGTGCCCGGATAAAGTGGCGAGTTTAACTCCGCTATGCGGGTTCCAGACTATTGCCGTGCCATCCATTCCCGCGCTTATCAGCATATTTGAATCGGGCGTAAATGTAATTGACCATATTGTCCATTTATGTCCTTTAAATGTGGCTCGTTCGTTGCCGGACTGGAGCTCCCATAATTTTACATTGTAATTCAAATCTACGCCGGCGAGGTATTTGCCGTCGGGCGAGATGGCAAGCGGACCGGTGAATCCTGTTTTTGAAAAAATTAGATTCAGGTTATCAAAATTCCATAATTTAATTTCGTCCGCTGTTGCTGTGGCTAAAAGGCGATTATCCTCTGAGAGTGCAAGCCAGACAACAGGCTCGGCGTGTGGGGTAAAATCTTTAACAATTTTTCCATTTTCCTGAATATTCATTATTTCCGTGGAGCCGGAACGTCTGCCGACCAGACAGAATTTGAGGTCTTTTGAGACTGCGATTGCGGTTCGTTCGTAATCGCTATATAGAGGCAATGGATTTCCTATTTTTATTCGGGAGGATGTGTCCCAGAGTTGAAATTGACGGTCAAATCCGAGCGCGAGCAATTTTGAGCTGTCTGGCGAAAATGCGAGAGGGGACATCGCGTTTGTGAGTATATTCTCTGTTGTGCGCGTGGATGCGAGCCATATTTTGGCGGTTGAATCTTTACCGCCAGACGCAATCCATTTTCCATCTTTTGAAAAACAGACAGACCAGACCTCGTTATGGTGTCCGTATAATGTGGCAAGGTGCGCGCAGACGGGGATTTCCCAGGTTTTGATCGTCTGGTCAACGCCGGCGGTTACAAGCGTTTTTGAATCATACGAGAAATTCAGAGCCGCGACGGTGCTTTCGTGGGCGGTCCAGGAAGATACTTCTGAACCGGTTGCAGCGTCCCACAACCTCACAGCGCCGCGCCATTCCGCTACGGCAACATATCTGCCGTTAGGGGAGACAGCCATCGCCGTAGGGTTTTCAAACTGGCAGATGAACGGATTTGAAATCGGTTTTCCCGAGATGTCCCAGAGCTGTAGGTATTGGGTTTGTTCTTCACCTTTTGAGATGAGGTAAATCCTTCCATCAGACGAGACCGCTCTAAATAGACCAATATCTGCAAACTGAGTCTCAGGAAAATCGCGCGGTTCCCAGGTTAGTGTTTCAAAAAACAATGTCCCTATGACAAACGATTTAGCCGCGACTGTCTGGTTGTCGGGTAAAAAAAACAGCGGCAGATTTGCCCGCTGCAATTGAGCGATTTGAGTCCAATTTTTTGAATCAAAAAGGTAAATGCTCAACGCGGTTTGGAAAATTAGCATAGACCCATCATTAGAGAAAAACATAGTGCCGCGCGCCACCGGGCTATCCAGTTCGCCGAGTTTGGCAATCAATTTTTTTGACTTGATCTCCCAGACATAAACAAATGGATCGCGTTGAGTGGTTAATAATGTGTTGCCGTCGGGGGAGAACAATACCGATTCAACGAAATCGTGGTGCTGAATAGAAATTTTTTCCTGTCCGCGCGTGAGGTTCCAGAGATATCGCCATTCAAATCCGCGCAAATCTACCTCGTTGTTTGAAGGGATATGTTTTTTTAACAGTTCGTATGCGCGGCCGCGGTTATTTTCCGCAAGCGCCCGCTGGGCGAGATTGATATCTGATACATAGAGGTTGCGGATGGCTTCCAGGGCAGATTTTTCGGCGCGTATGGCTTGTTGCGCCGCGTCAATCGCTTTTTGTTCCGCTATCTGTTTTGCGGCGATTGCTTCGCGCCATTGCCACAATACGCCACTGATTCCAAACGTTGCGACGATTATAAGAAGGGCGACAAGCGTGGCTATGGCAGGTTTTCGTTTTGCCCATTTTTTAATTTTTTGCAGGCGCGTTGCCGGTTTAGCCAGGATCGGTTCGCCGTTTAACCATCGTTCAAGCTCAACGGCAAGTTCGCCGGCAGACCCGTATCTATGTTCAGGTTGTTTTTCCAGACATTTTAAACAGATTATCTCCAGTTCCGGGTCTACTTTCGGATTTATTTCTGATGGCTTAACTGGCTCGGAGTCTATGACCTGTTTAATTGTTTCTACAAAATTTCTGCCGATGAACGGCGGTCTGCCGGTGAGCATTTCATATAAAATCGCGCCGAGGCTATAAACGTCTGAGGATACGGATATTTCGGCGGTTTTGCCGAGCGCCTGTTCAGGGGACATATAACTTGCGCTGCCGAACACCGCCTGGCTTTGAGTAAAGGATTCCTGTTGTTCAAGAAGTTTTGCAAGTCCAAAATCGGTCAGCAGCGGTTCGCCATTTTTATCTATCAAAACATTTGTCGGTTTCAAATCGCGGTGAAGGACTCCGTGCTGGTGGGCGTAGTGAATTGCGCGAGCGATCGCGGATAAAATCTTTGCCGCCCTTTTTTGATTCATAGGAGATTTGTTAATGAGCATTGAAAGGTTTTGCCCGTCAATGTAGCGCATTGAATAAAAGTAAATCCCGTCCTGTTCGCCAATTTCATAAATGGGAACGATATTTGGATGGTCAAGTCTTGCAGCGGCGGCGGCTTCGGTTTTGAAGCGCTGGACTTCGCTCGCCGTAGCCAGCTGACCTGATTTAATCATTTTGATAGCGACAATGCGGTTAAGGCTTTTCTGGATTGCCTTATAAACAATTCCCATACCCCCTTCTGCAATTGGCTCAATTATCTCGTAGTCGCCAAAGACCTTTGACGATTCGGCGGTTTTCTCGGTTCGGTTAACTGTAGTTTGGACTTCTCCGCCCGTTGATATGATTTGCAGCCCCTGTTTCAAAAGACATCCCGGACATAGTCCGTCTGGCGCGTCAGATTGCAACGTTGTCCCGCAAACAGGGCATTTTTTTACTAAAACCATACCAGAATAATCTTGCCTGAATTTGATAACTCAGGGCGTGTAAGGAACTGTTCCGGTCGCGTCAACTGTGTATCCCCATCTTTTGATATAATAATCTGCCGGTTTAAATTCATCTTTAATTGCTGTTAATTTTTTGTTCAACAATTTATCCAATTGTTCCTGAAGCGGTTTGTATTGGGGTTTATTTGCAAGGTTGTTTAACTGGAATGGGTCTTTCTGGTTGTCAAAAAGCAGCCACGCGCCGTTTAAATCTCGGGTGTAGGTATAGCGGGCTGTCCGAATTCCTCTGTATTCTTTGCCGCCAACGCCTCGCCACCATTGGCCAAACGGGGCAGGGCAGGCTATTAAGACTGAACCGTCGTTTGGATTTTTTCCGCCGCGGGTAATGTATCGGCTAAAATCAAGACCTTCCACAGTCTCTGGAATCTTAATTTTGCACAACCCGAGTAATGTTGGCATAACATCTTCCATACTTATCAGGGCTTCAACCTTTTTTGGTTTCAACGCCGCAGGATATCTGATTAGCAGCGGTATGCGGATTGACTCTTCGTATGGCTGCTGTTTGTCGTGAGCGCCGTGCGAGCCGAGCATATCGCCGTGGTCTGAAATGAATACAACGATCGTGTTTGTTTTTATTCCAGTTTCTTCAATGGTCTGCATTATATCGCCGACGCATTTATCAAGCGCCGCGCAATGCGCGTAATATCCCCACAGCATATTTCTTGCTTTTTGTTCCCATTCAGGCGGCACGTTTGGGCGCAATTTGAATGCTGCAGGGTCAAACAGGTTTTTAAATTCTGTCGGAACAATATGATATGGATCGTGGGGCGGTCCAAAAGATAGCATAAGGAAAAATGGTTTCTCGTTTTGCTTCCGATTTTTGATATAACCAATCGCGTCGCGCGTCTGGGCAAAGGCGTCATAGCCTTCCCATTTTAATTTTTTTGGAGTATCGGCATAATAAAATGAGTTTGAATAACTATGAGTGCACTCAAGCGCCTTCCAGTAATCAAAACCCTGTCGGCGTTCTTTTGGGATAAAATTTGACCTGCCGTGCCCGTCAATATGCCATTTGCCGATATAGGCTGTATCGTAACCGGCGGCTTTAAGAACCTTCGCAATTGTTATCGCGTTTGTGGACAGCGGCACGTCGTTCATAAAGACTCCGTGAGTAAGCGGGCGTTGACCTGTCATAAAGGTTGCGCGGGCGGGACAACAAACCGGCACCGGAGATATTGCGTTCATAAACCAGACGCTTTCGGAGCAGAGCCGATCAAGGTTAGGCGTTCGGGCATTCACATCCCCGGCATAACCGCTCGCCTGGGCGCGCCATTGGTCTGCCATAATGACGATAAGATTTGGCTTTGGGTTCTCTCCGAACAATTTGATAACCATCGCAACCAGGGTTATCACCAGAGTGTAATTAATTCTTTTCATTTAATCCTCTTAAAAACGCAAAGATCAATTCCGGCAACTCTCCACTGTATCCGCCTTCAAGCGCGCAAAAAACTGGAATGTTAGTTTCTTTTAATTGACGCCCCAGCCAGTAATAGTCTTCAACGGCAAGAGATTGAGTTGCCAGCGGGTCGTTTTCATAGGCGTCAAATCCAGCTGAAACAGCGATTATAGACGGATTAAATCTTAACAGGTCGTCCAGAGCCGTTTTGAGTTTTGAAAGGTAATCGCTTCGTGGACTACCGGGTGCTATTGGATAATTAAAGCAATTTTCGCCGACATTTGTTCCCCCTGTTCCGGGGTAATGAGGATACTCATGGACAGAATAAAACGCTATATTCGGACGGTTTAGAACAATGTCTTCCGTTCCGTTGCCGTGATGGACGTCAAAGTCATAGATGGCAATTTTGCAGTCAGGATATTTTTCGGACATATAAATAACCGCTGTCGCTATATTATTAAAATAACAAAATCCCATTGCCTGAGTTTTTGTGGCGTGATGTCCCGGCGGTCTAAGGAGACTGAATGCGCATTCGCCTTTTATAGCCGATTCCGCAGCCTTAATTGCTCCACCAACCGCGCGAAGAGCGTGTTCGTAAATTTTCGGATAAGCCGGGGTATCCGGGTCAAAGTCGCCGTCTGGATTTTTCACCGCTGCAATTAATTGCTTTGAATGTGTTTTAAATAGAATTGAGTCTTCTGGAAACGTTGCCGATTCCCAGTGTAAATTTAGTTCAGTTTGATTTTTTAATCTTTCTATGGTTTTGAGCACCCGTTCCGGACGTTCAGGGTGTCTCTTTAAATAGTATTCCCCGCACTTTTCATCCGTAATAATCTTAATCGCCATAGTCGTGTGTCATTTATTCATATTCAGTATTTAAACTGTTGGGATCTGTGTTTTTTATTTTATTCAACGCAAATTTAATCGGCTTCGCATCAATATTCTAAGATTCACCAAGAACAAATTTAAATATAAATCAGCGATTTGCCAAATATTTATTAAATGGTGGGGAGTAAAACGAATGAGATTTTCGTCAAATAGAATGTATGAAACGATTGATTGTATTAATTTCAGTTTTGACGATAAGCATATTCAATGGATTTAGCGCCGGGTTGATTATTGTTCATGAACCTGACTTCTGGCACAGGCCGCCAATCATTCCGCCGATACCGCCTCCGAGGCCGCCTCTGCCGCCGCCACGTCCAGTCGTATGGGCTCCGCTTGAGGTGAATCTTGTAAAAATAAATACAACCATTGACGACCAGTATGCAACAACCAGCGTTGAGCAGGAGTTTTACAATCCAAATCCGAGCCGTCTTGAAGGAACATTCATTTTGCCGATTCCAAAAGGGGCGGTTATCAATAAATTTAGTATGGAAATTGATGGAAAGAAGGTGGAGGCAGAATTGCTTGACGCGAAGAAAGCGCGCGACATTTACCAGGAGATCGTCCGCAAACTCCGAGACCCGGCGCTGCTTGAGTTTGCCGAAGAGGGGCTGTTTAAAGTTCGGATTTTTCCAATTGAACCGCATTCCAAAAAGCGAATCGCTTTATCTTATTCGCAACTTTTGAAATCGGATTCCGGGTTGATAAATTTTGTTTTGCCGTTGCGCGCCGGGAGATATTCGGCGGCGCTGATTAAAAACATAAGTGTGAAGATAGACCTCAAATCGTCACTACCGCTAAAATCAATCTATTCTCCGTCTCACAAGGTAGAGATAAAGCGGGAGGGCGAGAAACGGGCAACAATCGGTTTTGAAGAATCAAATGTTAAACCTGAATCGGATTTTCAATTATTCTTTTCTCAACAGGAAGGGGAATTTGGTCTAAAATTGTTGACTTACAAAGAAAGCGGCGAGGATGGCTATTTTCTTATGCTTGTGACACCGTCGCTCAATATAAAAGAGCGCGATGTATTGCCAAAAGATGTTGTTTTTGTACTGGATTCATCAGGATCAATGGCAGGGGCGAAACTTGAACAGGCAAAAAAAGCGCTCAAGTTTTGCGTGGCTAATCTGGATGAAAAAGACAGATTTGAAATCATCCGCTTTTCAACGGATTTAGACCGATTGTTTTCCGGTTTGCAGATAGCGACAAAAGAAAATAGAGAGCGCGCAGAGAAATTTATTACCGAGATCAAATCCACCGGTGGCACCGCGATTGACGACGCATTGCGCGCGGCGATTTCGCTTGCGTCTGATGACCAATCGCGCCTATTTGTTATCGTGTTTTTAACAGACGGAATACCAACAGTTGGTGTTACAGATGAAGAGCAGATATTAAATAACGTCTCAAAAAACAACAAACTCAACACGCGGATATTCTGTTTTGGAATCGGCACGGATGTCAATACCCACCTGCTTGACAAAATCACAAGCCAGACTCGCGCGAGCAGCCAGTATATTCTTCCGGATGAAGATATTGAAGTTAAGGTTTCCTCGTTCTTCTCTAAAATCAAAGAACCTGTGCTTGCGAACCTTAAAGTAACCTTCCCTGAGCAGGTGAAGGTCTCCAGATTTTATCCATCGCCGTTGCCCGATATATTTAAAGGCGACCAGCTGGTTATCGTCGGCAGATATGCAAATTCCGGGAAAAGCCAGGTCCGTATTGAAGGAAATATTGGAAAAGAAAAGCGAGTAATTACCTATGATTGCAGGTTTGCCGATACGGCTACGGACTGCGACTTTTTGCCGCGTTTGTGGGCTGTGCGCAGGATCGGTTTTTTATTGGATGAGATTCGTTTGAACGGAGAAAACAAAGAATTGAAAGACGAGATAACCGAGCTTTCAAAAAAATACGGGATTGTGACCCCATACACTGCGTTTTTGATAATGGAAGATGAATCCAGACGGGATGTGGCGCTGGATAAAAGATTATTCCGATTTTCCAAAGAAGACGAGGCTCTGGCGCGGCGCGATTTGGGAGCCTATTATGACGACCTGACAAGATCAAAGTCCGGGATGTCTGCGGTTGCCGGGGCGCGGTCTTATCAGAGTTTAAAACTTGCAGAGTCGCCAAGCATAGCGCTTGAGGCTGGAATGGCTGATGCTATGCGCGCCGCAAAACCATCGGCGCGTTCGGTGCAGGAACGGATTATATCTGCGCCGCAGACCCCGGACGGTGCTTCCCCTAATGTTTCAACAACAGGCCGAATCAGATATGCCGCCGGCAAGACCTTTTATTTCAGTTCAGGAAAGTGGATGGACGCCGATATTCAAAAAAGCGAGAATTTGCAACCAATTAAAATAAAGTTCCTTAGCGATGACTATTTTGCCCTGGTTAGTAAAAGACCTATTGTCGCAAAATGGCTTGGTCTGGGAGTAAACATTGAGTTTGTTCTGGACAATAAAATCTACGAGATTACAGAATAAAAAAACCTTCCCGACTATTCGGGAAGGTCGGATAAGCATTGTTTTTCTTATAATTAAAGTTGTTTCATAGCGTTATCAAGCGCCTCATAAAGGCGGTTCATACTCTCTTCGGTCTCATCGCCCATATTTGAGATTCTGAATGTGGTTCCTTTAATTTTGCCATAACCACCATCAATGAGGAATCCCTGTTCTTTTACCAGTTTTTGAAGTTTCGGGACATCCACGACCCTGCCGCCGGGTTTTGCGCCGTTGTTAACGCAGGTAAGGGTGACCGACTCGTAACCTTTTTCCGGGAACAGGGTAAAGCCGTGTTTTGCCGCCCAATCGCGGGTCATCTGGGCAAGCTTTCTGTGCCGCGCAAATCGCGCTTCAAGCCCTTCGGTGAATATTTCTTCAAGTTTTGATTCAAGGGCAAAAATATGCGGAATGCTTGGAGTGCTCGGCGTCATATTTTGTTCGGCGTTTTTCTGAAATTCAACAAAATCAAAATAATAGCCCCTGTCTTTTATTGTTGCCGCCTTTTGCAAAGCCGCCTGCGAGCAGACGAATATTGTAAGACCCGGCGGC
Organism: Verrucomicrobiota bacterium; assembly: GCA_039793825.1. Taxonomy (GTDB): domain Bacteria; phylum Verrucomicrobiota; class Verrucomicrobiia; order Limisphaerales; family JAKPVM01; genus JAKPVM01. Next base: position 9,030 of record JBAMMJ010000225.1, read on the forward strand.
AGCGCGAGAGCCTTTTGCGAACCTGCCAGTAGCACATCAATCCCCATAGCATCAAATTCAAGCTTCACCGCTGTCATTGAGCTGACGGCGTCCACGATGAACATTACATCCGGGTATTTTTTCTTCAGTTCCGCAATTTCGTAAATTGGGCTCATTACACCGGTTGAGGTTTCGTTGTGAATCACCGTGATAGCGTCAAACTTTCCTGTGGCGAGTTTTTTATCTATCTCTTCTGGTTTGACCGCCGATCCCCATTCAAATTGCAGCGGCTCGGCTTCCTTGCCGCAACGTTTTGAGACATCGTGCCATTTATCCGAGAACGCCCCGCACATACAGTTCAAAACTCTTTTTGAAACAAGATTTCGTATCGCCCCTTCCATCACACCCCACGCTGAGGAGGTGCTTAAAAACACAAGTTGTTTAGTATACAACAATTGTTGTAGTTTCGGTTGAATGCGGGCGTAAAGGTCTTTGAACGCCTGACTGCGATGTCCAATCATCGGGGTGCAGAGCGCCTTAAATGTCTTTTCGCTGACTTCAACCGGACCCGGTATATGCAACTTTATATGTCCCATATTCTATAAATTTTTCAAAACCCGATTCAAATTTCAAGAACAGTTTTTATTAGCGGCTACTCGGGCAGCCTGTATATGAAGTATAAGAAATATTTTTGTTTATAATATTTAACTTTCTAATATTTTATGGAAAGATAGGAATATGGAATCAAATGGAAACAACGTATTGGTTCTGGAGAAAATTTATAAGTCGTATCCTGTTTCCAGATTATCGCCGCCGCTTCAGGTATTGAAAGGAATAAATCTCGCGGTAAAGGAGGGCGATACAATCGGCATAATTGGCCAATCAGGTTCCGGGAAAAGCACTCTGCTGAATTTAATCGGGACGTTGGATAAGCCGGATTCAGGTCGGATTTTGCTTGATGGAATGGATATTAATACATTGAGCGAGACTGAACTTGCAAAAATACGAAACAGAAAAATCGGTTTTGTATTTCAATTTCATCACCTTTTGCCGCAATGCAGCGCCTATGAAAATGTGATGTTGCCTGTGATTGCAACCAGAGACAAAGATTATATTGAGAGAAGCTCGGAGCGCGCGGTTCAATTGTTGAAACGGGTTGGTCTTGAAAACAGAATTTACCACAAACCAGCCGAGCTTTCCGGTGGCGAACGGCAACGGGTGGCGGTCGTTCGGGCATTGATAAATAATCCGCGTTTATTGCTTGCCGATGAACCAACCGGCGCGCTTGACCAATCCTCTGCGGTCGGGCTTGCCGATTTATTGGTTGAGTTAAACAAACAGGAAAATGTAACCTTAATAATTGCCACCCACTGGCTTGAATTAGCCCAACGTATGAAGAGGATTTATTCGCTCCGCGACGGGAATTTATTCCCACAAAATTAGATAAATCTATTTTATGAACCAGATGACGTTAGCCAGATTAATCTTTAATAATTTTAGATACTACTTCAAATCATTTCTTGGCATTTTTGCTGTGGTTGTAGTCGGGTCGGCGATCATTAGCGGCGCGTTATTTGTCGGCGATTCAATCAGATGGAGTCTGTTTCAAACCGCAATGAATCGCGTCGGATGGGTGAGTTATGCCCTGACGGCAACCGACAGGTCTTTTGAAGCTAACCTTGATAACCGATTTGAAAAACAGCTCTTAAATATTTTAAACGGCAGCCGAAATATCAAAACCGTTTGCGCAATTTTACTCCCCGGTTCAGCTTCTAAATCGGATAATTCATTTCGGGCAAACAGGGTGAACGTGTATGGAGTCAGGTCGGATTTTTTTCCGCAAGCTTTCGCCGCACTGTTTTCAAATATGCCAGGAGGCTCTGTTGTGGTTAACAGGGCTCTTGCCGAACAACTTCATTTAAAAGTTGGAGATGAAATTGTGGTCCGCGTTCAGAAGCCGTCTCTTCTTTCGTTTGAACTCCCTTTGACATTGCAATCCAGCGCCTTTGTAGGTCTTCGGTTGCGGGTTTATTCAATCGCACCCGATACCGCGATGGGAGATTTTAGCTTGCAGGTCGGTCAGATTCCGCCATTCAATCTTTTTGCGCATTATGAAGAATTGGCAAAAGCCGCCGAGATGGAGGGGCGGGCGAATCTTCTGCTGTGCGGGGTTGATAGAAATATTGACACTCGTTTTCTTGACATAGCTCTAAATAAAGCGCTTTCTCCTGATGATTGCCAGATTGAAATATGGTCTCCGCTGACTGACATAATTGAGATAAGAAGCAAGCGGGTTTTTATTGAGTCGGGTTTAATAGAAGCGGCAGAGCGGCTTGTTGAATCAGAAAAATGGAGCAATCTTTTAGAAACAAATTCTATCAAGGTCCTTACCTATTTAGCCAACCTGTTTAAGTTTAATCAAAACCAGACCCCCTATTCAATTATAACCGCAACTGTTCCGCCGCTGGTTGGACCTGAGTTAAGGGACGAGGAAATAGTCATTAACCAGTGGCTTGCCGAAGACCTTGGCGCAAAAGAAGGCGACACAATCTATGTTCAATATTATCTGCCGGAGTCCCTTTCAAATTTAAAAGAGGCAACCAACCAATTTAAGGTGGCAAAAATCGTGCCAAATAGTTTGCCGTGGTTTGATAGAACATTGTTGCCGGATATTCCCGGGCTTGCAAAGGCAGAATCAACGCAGGACTGGAATTTGGGTTTCCCGCTTGTTTATAAATTCAGGAAAAAAGACGACGATTACTGGCGCAATTTTCGCGGCACTCCGAAGGCGTTTATAACATTGTCGGCAGGCAAAAAGATGTGGTCCAACAGATTTGGCGAACTCACCGCGTTGAGATTTAAGATTAAACCGCACGCCCGCGACGATTCGCTTCTGGAGCGATTCGCAGACGGTCTTATCAAAAATTGCGCCCCGTCAATCTTCGGTTTTACATTCATTCCATTGAGAGAACACGCCGTTAAAGCGGTTTCAAACTCGCAGGACTTTGGCGGATTATTCCTGGGGTTCAGTTTCTTTCTTATCGCTGCCGCTCTGTTGCTTATGACCCTGCTTTTCCAGCTAAATATTGAAAAGCGGATGCCTGAAATAGCCACTTATTTTGCCATCGGATTTACAGATTCAATGGTCAGAAGGCTCTTTCTAATAGAAGCGGCGCTCATAATTGTGCCTGCTTCCATAATTGGCGTTTTTTGCGGCGGCTATTATGCAAAATTGATGTTGCTTGGTCTTTCAACTGTCTGGAACCAGGCGGTTGTCGGATTTAACCTGTGGCAATTTCACTATGAGCCCCAGAGCGCCATCATCGGGGTAATTTCCACAATAGTTTCCTGTCTGGTTATTATCGGGTTTGCATTGAAGAAATTGCAGCAGGCAACAATCAGCGCGGTTTTTGCCTCATCCGTTTTGCCGTCAACGGCTTTAAAAACAGGAAAAAAAAGGTGTCCGACTTTTTTAAAAAATATATCCGTAAGCTTCATCCTTGCCTGCGTATTGTTCGGGTTGGGCATCGGCGCCGCCGCTTATCTGATTTTAACCAGCCAGACATCAAACGCGGTCGGTTTCTTTTTATCAGGAACGCTCATTTTATCAGGAACGCTTCTTGTACTGCGGTCTATTTTGCGAAAAATATCTTCAATACAATCTAAATCGCCTGCAATAATTGAAATTGCGATACGTTCCGCTGCAAGGAATCCAAATCGGAGTTTTCTAACCTCCGCGATATTAGCCTGCGGATTTTTTATAATAATTTCAATTAGCATATTCAGGCTTGATGAGGGCAAAGATTTAAATTCGCCAGAATCAGGAGTTGGCGGTTTTGAACTGATAGGCGAGTCGTCAATACCGATTATCAAAGACCTGAACAGTCGCGATGGACTTGACGCATACGGAGTTGATAGCAAAGAGGCAGGCAATCCGCGATTCGTTCAGTTCAGGGTTAAGTCCGGGGATGAGGCGAGTTGTTTGAATCTTACAAAGGCGCAAAAGCCGCGAATTCTCGGAGTTGATTGGCGTAAGATAGGCAATCGTTTTGCATTTTCTATGCTTCCGAGCGGTTTCAAAGGCTCAAACGGGTGGGAACTGCTTGAATTTTCTATAGAAAGTAGTCCTTCGCATTCAGTTAAAAACAGTGAGAACGCCGCAATTTTTGAAATCCCTGCGATTGGAGACGCGGCGTCAATTCAGTGGGCGATGGGCAAGAAGATAGGAGAAACGATTGACTATGAAGATGAGTTCGGGCGTCCATTTAAGTTAAAGTTAGTTGCCGGGCTTCGGAACTCCATATTGCAAGGAAGCCTGATAATCAGCGAAAGCGCCTTTCGCAAGTTATTTCCATCGCGCGATGGCTATCAATATTTTCTTATAGATGTGGAACCGCAAAACATTGATAAAGCTGCGCAAACACTTTCGCGCGCTTTCTCCGATTACGGGCTTGAGCTCACTCCGGCTGCCCGGAGGCTGGCTCAATTCAACGCGGTGCAGAACACCTATATAGGCGCCTTTCAGGCATTAGGCGGTCTTGGTCTTTTGCTCGGGATTATTGGTGTAGCGATAATTTTGATACGAAATGTGATTGAGCGTCGGAACGAGTTAGCGATTCTTCTCGCAGTCGGTTTTCTCAAAAGCGTGGTAAATCAAATGGTGGTTGCGGAGCATATATTTTTAATTTTAATAGGGATGCTAATCGGCGTTTTTTCAGCGCTTGTCGCCGTGGCGCCGGCGCTTGTAGGTGTTTCTCGCGGTTTATCAGTCGGATTTGTGATGTGGCTTTTGCTGTTGTCGCTTTTTTCAGGTTATATCTGGACGGAATTGGCGTCCAGATTTGCGTTGCGAGGAAATCTGATTGATTCTTTACGTACTGAATGACATTTAGAACAAGGCGTCAACATCCTGTAAGTCCAGTTTTGTGAAGTCTTTTACAACAAGGTGAGCGCCTTTTAGAGTATGGTCCGGGTGTGTGGTTGCCAGAGCAACAACCTTCATTCCCGCCCGCAATCCGGCTTCAATTCCAACGTGAGCATCTTCAAACACAACGCAATCTTTCGGTTCTCTTCCGAGCCTCTGGGCGGCAAGTAAAAAAACCTCAGGCTCGGGTTTGCCTTGTCTCACATCCTCTCCTGCTACAATCGCCTGAAAATATTTTCCTAAACCAAGTATTTCAAGGGCGCAATCAATATTCTCGCGGATAGTTGAAGAGGCGATTGCCCGCGCAATCCCGTTGTCCTTGAGTTGTTTTAGCCACTGCAACGCGCCGGGAATGATTTTTATGCCCTGTTTTCTGATTATTTCGCGGTAAACAGCCTCTTTTTCTATGGATAGCCGATGAATTTCCTGCGGGTCGTTGCTCCATTTTAAAAGTTCAGGAATAACACGCTCGTTTTTCATACCGAAACTTTTTGGGAAAAACCCGGGCGGACAGGTTCTGCCCTCGCGTTTTGCCAGTATTTCCCACGCCTGTTCGTGAGGCTCAGAACTATCAACTATCACTCCGTCCCAATCAAATATCGCTGCCCAATCTCTTTTCATATCCATTTTTGTCTGATAAAATTAATCAAATAAAAAATTATCCTATATCAAAAAGAGATTTGTTCAAGTGGCGTGTTGACTGTTAGGATAAATGGCGGTTTATTTAACATTGATAATGAAACAATTTTTGTGGAAAACCTTGCAGGGTGTCTTGAGCGCGGTCTTGTTGTTGAACCTGTTGCTTATTTGCGCAATTGCCGTTCAACAACAACCGACTCAAGAGGATTGTGTCTGGTTTACCAATGGCGATAAACTCTGTGGCCAGATCATTTCAATTGACTCTTCAAAAGGTGCGCTACTGAAAAATAAATTTATTGAAGGCAACACCGCGTTTCCGCTGGATAAAATAGTCAAAATTGTCTTTGCCGAGCGGCAGACGCCATCGGCAGCGATGAAAAATCCCTGCAGGGTAAGATTAATAAATCTTGATGAAATTGAAGGAGACTTAATATCCATAAATGAAAAAGAGATGGTGCTTGGAACCCTATTTTCCGGCAAGATTTCAATCCCCCGAAAACGGATAGATTCGGTTACGCCAATCGTGCCAAATCCAACGATTGTTTATCAAGGACCGACTGGTATTGAAGGCTGGACTGTCAGCGATTCTCCAGCGCCGGACGCCAAGCCCACAAGCTGGAAATACAGCAATGGCGCTTTTATTGCCACTGAATCCGGCGCTATCGCCCGGGACCTCAAACTCCCGGATATGGCAACAATTGAATTTGACCTTGCCTGGCAAAATTATCTCTCTATCGCAATTGCCCTTTATGCAAGCACCTTAAATCCTATCCCGCTTGCGAATAAAGATGAGTTGCCAGATTTCGGTTCATTTTACAGCCTTCAGATTAATTTCAATACCGCAAACCTGATGTTGATTAAAAAAGGCGCTCCGCTTAATTCAATGGGTATCGCATTTTTGCCCAATATTGACCGCAAAACCAATGCCCGCCTCACCATTCGGGTAAATAAACCGACCAGATCAATCTATCTTTATATAGACGGTGTCCTGGTCAGACAATGGGTTGATCCGGGAGAATTCGGCGGAAGCGGCACCTGCATAAGGTTTGTAAACCAGCTCTCAGCACCTTTGAAAATAAGCAATATCACTGTTTCACAATGGGATGGCAGAATAGAATTGCCAACAAATCAAGTGGACAACGCAAAGAGCGATTTCGTCAGGTTGTTAAACAACGATGCAGTCACGGGCAGTGTTAAAGAATTTAAAAATGATAAAATTATTGTTCAGACTCAACTCGGCAATATGGAAATTCCCATCAGCAGGATAAGTCAGATATATTTTTCAATTATCGGAAGAGACCCTGTTTTAAGAAAAATTGATGAAGTATCCGCCCTTTTAAATAAAAACGCAACCTTAACATTAAAGATTCAACGATGGGAAGGCGACCATCTGGTTGCTACAAGCCCAATGTTTGGAGAGCTGAAAATTCCACTCTGGGCATTTAAAACAATAGTTTTTAAGCAGGTTAACCAACCTAAAGATTTTTAAAAGATGCTTCTCGGCAAAAAAAACCGAAATAAAACCGTAAATGCGCGTAGACTCGCCTCAATTCCGGGCTTTGTTTTTATATTACTTTTAATTTTAAGCTTTTCGGCTAATTCTCAACCATTGCGGCGGCTTCAACCAAAAGGCGCATACGGAAAACCGAACATTATTTTATTTGCCGCAGACAACTTTACCTTTTCGGACCTTGAAACCGCATTGAAGGAAAAGGGGGAATTTAAAAATATAAATAAAATTGTATCGGAGGGATTATTTTTTTCGCGCGTTTACACCCCGGCTCCTCTTGATAGAGAAAATAGAGCCGCTTTGCTTACCGGCATTCATCCTGTAAGAAAACCGTTAAGCGAATTCGGCGCTTTAAATCCGCAATTTCAAACCCTATCTCAGATTCTCAAAAACGCAGGTTACAAAACAGGGATTCTGGGGGTATGGGCGCTTGGCGAAAATCCACTGCAAAAAGGCTTTGACCAGTGGTTTGGTTATCTGACAGCCGAAGAGGCTACAAACAATTATCCGCCCTATCTGTGGAGAAACGACAAAAAATGGGAGCTCCCTGAAAACAGCTCCGATCAGAAAACCACTTTAGCCCATTACTGGTTCATAAGAACTACAACAAATTTTATCAGAGTTTATCGCGAATACCCCTTTTTCCTTTATTTGCCATCTAACCTGCCGGGGAAAGTCGGCTCTGTTCCAGTTACAAAAAACCCTGGTGCTCAGACCACAAAGAATTCTATCACCGATGATAGAAAAAAGGCGTTAAAATTGGTTGATGAACATCTGGGAAGGCTATTTGAATATCTTGAATATTATAAACTTACAGATAAAACAGTTCTAATTTTTACCTCCATTGTAGACCCCGGTTTTGTTCTAAAAGAGGAGTCTGAAAAATCTAAACCCTTAAAAGATTTTGAAAAATTATTTCATACGCCAATGTTTATCTTCGGCGACGGTTGCAAGCCGGGCACAAATAGTATGTTGCTTTATACTTTTGATTTAACTCCTACCCTCCTTGAACTCGCCGATGCGGCAATTTTGGAGCAAATTGACGGCGCCGCCTTTACAAAAGCCTTGTTTTATCCAGATGCGGTTCAGAAGCAAGGAGAGATTCTAATATTAAAGGTAATGTCAAAAGGAATTCAGTATATGGCAATTGCAGACAATGCGGTTTGTTTTCTTGATGAGTCTGAACACTGGCAGGTTATACAATTAAATGAAACAACACTCAATGACAGAACGACCTTTGAGCTTCAAAAAATCGCTGCCTCAGCGCTGGAAGACCTGAAAACCGACCATAAGAGAAGGAATCAACAAATGAATAAGCGATAAGATTGGCAAAATTAGAGGTTTAAATTTGGAGGGTTAATTCCGCTTATTAATAAATTGCCTTCTGGACCTATCACAATTTCAGCTTCTGGTAGCGATTCAAAATCCTTTGCGGTATAACGATTTGTGAAAAAATGGAAGGTCTTATTTGATGAACCACGCAGACCTTTTGCAATTCGCTTTGATTGAATAAATCGCCCTGCGATCAGGACGTCAATTGAATCTAAAATGCTTTTTAATGTATGCCGATTTATATGTAAGTCGTTGGAATTCAATGAATTATCTTCAGAAATGACCCGTTCTAATTCCTTCCATTCATAGCCGGTAAACAGGATGATGGATAGTCCCGGGCTGGATTTTAGTTTTTTCAGGAAAATTGCCATTGCTTCGGCTTGTTGAAGCGGTTCTCCGCCACTGATGGTTATGCCCTCAATAGAATTGCCCAAAGCTGCAACACGATTATATAACTCATTAATGGAGAGCCAGGTGCCACCGTCAAATGAGTGGGTTTCAGGATTATAGCAGCCCGGGCATTTCAGTGAACAGCCTTGAGTCCATATCACTGCCCTTCGCCCTGGGCCGTTTGCATAACTGCAGGGTAGAAATGTATGAATCTTTAATTTTGTATCATCCACAGAATTATTTTCAGTTCAGTCACAAATTCATCATTGTTTAGTTAGACAACATAAACACTAAATTGTTACGAGGATTGAGAAATAAAAAATAATGCCAATAGGTGTGAAAATGACGCAAATTGAGGTATTGAATCAAGGCTGAATAAAAATAGGAAACGGAGGATTAAATATTAATCGGAAAAAGGGAATGCAATTTTCAATCAGGAACTGCATTAATAAAAAGAGGATTCAGGAATAATAACAATTTATTGTGTAAGAGTGATAATAGGATAGATTTGGCATAAATTTTGCTAATAAAAAATTGCTACGTGAGTAGTTGGCGGATGGATTCCCAACTAAGCACTGGCATGGTTGGTTTGGGAGTTGTGGGCAAGGCCACTGGTGCAATTTAACTTGGGCTGGTAGACTTAAAAAATGGGGGGAAGAGAGAAAAATGCGCCAGTGGCCGCAACTTTAATAAAGTTTTTTGGTATATAATTAATGGGGATTAGTTTTGGGGTTTATTTTGCCCCACCCGGTAGCGTGGCTTCGGTAAGACAAGCAGGCAGACGGATAATTGCCACCAGCAATCCTGCCGCGCCAGAGGGTGGGGCTTTTAGTTGAAATTATTCTGAGTATACTCTTCCAATTTTGCAAGCATTTTTAAAAAAAATTTTAAGTTCCTAAATCATTAACATTGAACTCAACGATTGATTCCATAATCGGTCAAAATACAACCTC
>JBAMMJ010000226.1:0-13449 GCA_039793825.1 Verrucomicrobiota bacterium
CAACTGCTGAACCGCAGAAATGTTATCATAACCTGCTACCAAAACTTGGTTAAGTTTTCCAGCGTCCCGCAACGCGGCAACAACGCCGATAGCCATACTGTCATTGGCGCACAATATTGCCTTTATGTCAGGATGTTCGGTGATAATTGCTGAAGCAACCTTGTTTGCTTTATCAGTCTCCCAGTAGCCAGATTGGGAGCTAATCAGATTGAGTTTTGCGGCTTTAATGGCGTCCTGAAAGCCAAGTTTGCGCTGCACTCCGTTAAATGCGTTCGGCGCCCCTTCAATTATAGCAACCTTATCGCCGGGCTTGAGTCGTTTCGCCACATATTCTCCGACCTTTCTTGCGCCGATCCTATTGTTAGGTCCGACAAATGGAAACTTTACCTTGTTCTGCTCAAGCACCTCGTCGTCAAATTTATTGTCAATATTCACGACCACAATCCCTGCTTGCTGCGCCTTCTTGCACACTGGTATTAGCGCCTTTGAATCCGCAGGCGCTATCACAATTGCGTCCACCCGTTGCGAAATCATCTGCTCAACAAGGTCTATTTGACGGCTTACATCAAGTTCATCTTTTATCCCGTTGGCAATCAGCTCGTATTGGTCCGAATTTTGCTTCTGATGAGCCTTTGCCCCGTTTTCCATCGTCTGGAAAAACTCGTTTGCAAGCGATTTCATTATAAGCGCGATTCGCGGTTTTGAAGATTTTCTTCCTTCGCCCGGTTTGCAGCCGCCGACAAAAAAGACCCCAATCAATGAAATTAATGCAACGCCAGAAAAAATTATATGCCTTGAATTGATTTTCATAATCCTGTTTTTTAACCGATAATGTTAGCTCGGTCAAATGCGATTTCTCTACAACTCCACTTTAATTGATCCAAAAAACTAATAACAACGCTTGAAAAACGAGAATAATTTTAATATCGTATTGCCATTAGCCTTATGAAAACTGCAATACGAATAAGATTATCTTTGATGATGTTTCTGGAATATGTTATCTGGGGCGCCTGGCTTCCTCTGTTAACAATATATCTTACGCAATATCTTCACTTCAAGGGCGGTTCTGATTTTACCCCGGTTCAAGCTGCCTGGATTATGAATACCTTCGCCATATCCTCAATCTTTGCAATGTTTGTCGGAGGCCAACTCGCCGACAGGGTGTTTTCTGTAGAGCGTTATCTGGCTTTCAGTCATCTGGTCGGTGGCGTCACTATGCTGCTTTTACCAATGCAAACAAGTTTTCTGCCATTCTTCATTATTATGCTAATTCACTGCCTTTTTTATGTGCCAACATTGTCTCTGGCAAACTCAATATGTTTTGCAAACCTGAAAGACCCCAAAGGTGAGTTTGGACTTGTGCGACTCTGGGGAACGATTGGTTGGATTGCCGCAAGCTGGCCATTCATCTTCCTTTTAAAAGATAAGAGCGGCGAGCAGATGGCGTCGGCATTGACCTGGATTTTTATTGTGCCGGGCATTGCTTCGCTCTTGCTTGCCGGATTTTGTTTAACTTTGCCACATACACCCCCTGTTAAAGAGGCAAAACAAAAGTTCGCTCCATTTGAAGTATTAAAACTGCTCGTCGTTCCCAGTATTCTAATCCTTTTTTTCGTTACCTATCTGGATACCCTTGTTATCTGGTGCTATTTCTTCTGGACAGCCCCATTCTTAAAGACCCTCGGGATAAAAGAAAACTGGATGATGCCAATAATGAGCATCGGCCAAATTGCCGAGATTGGCACTATGGCGGTGCTTGGATATGCGTTGAAAAGATTTGGCTGGAGAGTTGTAATGACCGTTGGAATAGCTGCCCAAGCGGCAAGATTCGCAATCTATGCTATTAGCAACCAGAACCTTGCCTGGCTTGTTATTTTGAGCAACATAATTCACGGTGTTTGTTACGCCTTCTTCTTTGCCTCGGTTTATATTTTTGTTGACGAGCATTTTCCGAAAGACGCCAGAACAAGCGCGCAAAGTATGTTCAATTTTTTAATCCTCGGTCTCGGACCACTTACTGCGAATCCCGTTTGGGGATGGCTTGGCCAGGAATTGGGAGTTAAAGATGGAAATTTGCCAGCTTTCAGTAAACTATTCATCGTGCCTACTGCCATTGCGCTTGTAGCGACCATTGGATTGTTTGTTCTGTTTAGACCGGAGAAAATCGCAAAAAATTCTCAAGAGCAATCGTAGTCGGTTTTTTATTAAGATTCTTTTGAGTTCTCCTTGGTCTATTTTTTCACCACAGAGGGCACAGAGCGGCACAGAGAAAGGCAATTTTATTTGACCGCTTAAAGGTGTCTCTCAGTAATTTAGAAAAACTAATAGGTCAGGATAATAATAGAGCCTGGAAAATCAAAATACTTTCGTAGTATTGTTCTTTTGTTATTGTGTTATTTAAAGTCACTATGCGGTGTCGTGACCTCCCGCATGCGGAAAGTCTTGCCATCGCAGTCCAAAAAATGTTTAACCACCTGTGAGGTTTGTTTAGCCTATTACTAAACAATTTTGACAAATCTAATTTCATTCAAAAATTATAATTTCCTTGAATGCTCGGGATTCAAAAGTTTTAGCCGGACATCTTATTCTTGCATTTTAACTAATTCGTTTTAGGGTTGTTTCAGGATGAAGGAAGCGATTAAAACATCCGAAGTTGATCTCGCGGAAGAATCCGCAGGCAAGGAACTTAATCTTGCCGATATTTTAGGAAGGAAGCTATTTTATGCCTTTGACACCGTTAAGGGAGTTATTGCCTTTACTTTAATTTCACTCACGGTTCTTATTAAGAAGTTTAACAGGTCAAAATGTGTAATTCATCCGTTAATTGCAAAACAGATTAAATTATGTGGCGTTTCGTTGGTTCCTATAATGACTTTTATATCGCTCGCCATAGGTTTTCTTGTTGTTGGACAAACCATTACTTTGCTTTCACGGTTTGGGGTAAAGGACTTTGCAGGGGTGTTAATGGTTGCGATTGTGGTTCGGGAGCTTGGTCCGATTGCGGCGGCTTTAATTATTATGGCAAAGGTTGGAACAACAATTGTCGTTGAATTAGGCACTTCACGCGCTCTTGGCGAAGTTGAATCGCTGGAAGCGCTCGGCATTGACCCGATTCATTATTTCGTAGTCCCAAGAATTGTAGGCGTCGTTTTGGGCGCAATCTCGCTAACCGTTTATATCGTTATCTTTTCTCTTTTAAGCGGCTATCTCTTTGCATTTTTGCAAGAAGTTCCGCTTCAGCCATCAGAATATTTAAGACAGATAGCAGACACGCTCCTATGGTCTGACTTTATTCTTGTTTCAATAAAAGCAATCGGTTTTGGATTGATAATATCCATTGTCTGTTGCTATTACGGATTGGCAAAACCACTAAATTTAAAAATGATTTCAAGAAGTGCGACTTCCGCTATCATCCAGGCGGTTGTCGGTTGCGTGGCGCTGGATGTAATATTGATTTTTATTAACTTTGTGGTTTTAGGTTAATCCTTTTATGGGAAACAGTGAAAAAAGACTCATTCCCGTGATTGAACTGAAAAATGTTTCGGTGCTTTCATATAATTCCCTGAATAACATCGTAATTCGCGGAATTGACTGGACTGTTTATAAAAATGATTTTTGGATTGTCTGCGGCTTTGGCGGCTCGGGAAAGACATCATTACTTTTGACCGCTGCGGGTATCCAGAAACCAGCCACTGGCAGCGTCTTTTTATTTTCAAATAATATTACCACTATTTCAGAAGATGAACTGATTGAACTGCGATTAAAGATCGGATTCGTCTTTGAAACCGGCGCCAGCCTTTTTCACGATTTGACAGTTGAGGAAAATATCACCCTACCGCTTCGCTACCATATTGAATGCGATTATGAAACTGCCTTAAAAAAGGCTACGGATGTATTGGAATTTACTGAGATAGAAAATTACAGAAACGCGCTTCCCTCATCCCTGCCAAGACATCTAATTCCGCGCGTCGGTTTTGCGCGGGCTTTGATTATGGAGCCTGAAATCCTCTTCATTGACGATCCAATGAAAAGCCTTGATGTAAATCAGGAACGATGGTGGATTGAAACTTTGATAAAATTATATAAAGGAACCAATTTGCCAATTGCTCGTCCGCACACTTTAATCGTCGCCGTCTCAGACCTGAGACCCTGGATCAATCATCTTGATAAAATTGCGGTTTTATCCTCAAATTGTTATAAATGTTTTAGCAAAAAAGATGTTGACGCCGAAAAACCCGATCCGGTACTGGCAGAATTTTTATTCGGCGCAAATATAAAATCAGTATAAAATGGCATTGCAGGATTTAACGCCGCAATTGAGAACCCGCATCAGCAAGGTTGAACGGGGAGTTGGTCTATTTCTTTTGGTGGCTATCGCGTTAATGATTGTCGGATTTATCTATTACACCTGGCACACCGCCCAGAAACGTGGTTGGTTTGTCCATAAAGTTCTATATCAAACCTGTCTAAGAAACGCCGAGGGAATAAAACCCGGCGACCCGGTTAAACTTATGGGCTTTACTATCGGTGAGGTCACTAAAGTGATTCCTAACGACCCGTGGTCCGACCCAAACTATAGCGTTACTATTTTGTTCACTGTCCGCTACGACACAAACGGTTATTGCGGTTATATCTGGAGCGATTCAAAAGTCAAAGTCACTGCGGTTGATTTTCTCGGCAACAGAACCATAGAGGTTCTAAAAGGTCAATTCGGAGTTCCCTCTCTGTATGAAGAAAAAGGCAAAATCCTCGGCATATTAAAGAAAAGCAACGAATATGAACGATTTTTGCCAAAAGTGCTTTCCAATCCCTATGAACTCCAGGAGATTTGCAAAACTAACAAATCGCTATTTTACCACATTCCTTACACAAACACAGCCCCGATTTACCTTGAACCGGAAGAATCGCCCGCGCTCACCGAGCAACTTCAATGGATTATGCGCGAAGTTACTAATAGTTTGCCAAATATTTTGAATATAACAAACGATATCAGGCTTGCCCTTACAAATGTTGCAAACCTTGCCAGCAATATGAATTTGCTTGTTTCACATAGCTATCCAGCGGTTGATAGAGCGCAACTGCTCTTAAGCAATGCCCAGACTTTGCTTGCTGACCTGCGCCCAACAATTTCCAACATCACACTCATAACTATGAATCTTACAAACCCGTCGGGTTCATTTGGAGATTGGCTCTTACCGACCAACCTCAACTATCAACTCTTAAATACTTTGACCGTTTTGACTAATACCGTCAAAAATACCGACACTAACCTGACTGAGCTTGCCGAAAACCTGCAACGGACACTTAACAACCTCGCAGATATAACAAGCAACCTCAATATGCAGGTTCAGGCTAATACAAATATCCTCTCACAAATATCCGCTGTGATTACAAACGCGGATAATTTCATTCAAGGTTTGAAACGGCACTGGCTATTGCGTTCGGCATTCAAACCCCAGAAAACCCCTGCCGCGCCGCCGAAGAAAAATTAAGTTTCATTCACCGTTCATTTGAAATGGGCGGCAAAATTAGGTTAATTAATCGCCCCTTTTTCTCTAATATGACCTTGTCTATAAGTATATTTCTTATCGTAAGCGCCCTTACAGTTAGATTTGATTCTGTAGCGTCAATGCGCACAGCCCCCCAGTCGTCATTAAATCCAAATTGCCCGCCGGCGACTTTCGGAACATTAAACGGGTCTAATCTATCTCCGCCAAATCCATTCACAATGTAAACCAATCCATCCCGATGAATCCGCTCATATAGATGGTCGTGACCGCTCAAAACAAGATGCGCCCCCCATTGTTTAAATTGCCACCTCATAAAATTGCACTCCCCTGTATGCGAGCCGTGCCAGTAGCCGCTTGAATAAGGCGAATGATGAAAGAAAACAATCTTCCAGATCGCGCTGGAACTGGCTAACCGATTTCTCAACCACCGCGCTTGAACCGAATTCATAGAGACCCCATCAGGTTCATTCCTGTCGCTATCAAGCGCAAATATCTCCACAAACTGGCATCTGTAATTGTAATAACGTTCATTTCCCGGAAGTGTAAAATAATCAAGATATGGTTTTGCGTCTTTTGTCATCCAGTCGTGATTTCCTAAGCAGGGAAAAAAACGGTTGCTTATCGCGCCGATCCCATACTTTCCATAATAGGGATAGATAAACTCGTGATAAAAACGTCCGATATTTTCGTCTATCGTTTCAGCGCTGCCGACAGGATAATTATTATCGCCAGTGGTGATAATGAAATCAGGGTTCCACGATTTAACAAGTCTTGCCACAGCCGCCGCATTTGTATCCCCAGAACCGTAATCGCCAATAACACCAATCGTTATTACAGCTGAGTTCGCGCAAAAAACGGTAAATCTGAATACCAAAATCGCCACTAAAACCGTTGGACAAAATTTACCCATTAAAACTTATTTAAAATTACATTAACCAGCCTGACAACGCGCTTAATTATGTAATTATTTGACGCGATTTTCAAGCAGGGCTCAATAAACAAAATTCTCTCTCAATTCAATGAGAACCCAATTTGCTTGATATTTCTGAAAAAGTTGTTAAGTTGTAATTTATGAAGCAACCTCTTCTGCTTTTTTTAATATTTGTTAATTATTGCGTATTTAGTGGGGATGTGAGCTATTTTGGAGTTATTAAGTCGCAGCACTTTCGTCAGACATCAGCAACCACAGTAACAGTCCTGCCAACAAACGGTTATGGATTCAACGCGTTTGTGGTGGCTTCAAACGTCGGTCTTGTCACCAACGCAAGCGTTAAACCCTCAAACCAAACACCATTGCGCTGGTTGTTGCCGGAATCCGACAATACAACCTGGAGATTTACAGAGTTTTTCAATACTCAAAGCGCGCTGGATAGCGCCTATCCTGTCGGAACAATTTTTAGCCCGATAAACTATACAATCACAATGTATACACTCAACGATGGGATTAAAACATCAACCCTTCGGTTTTTTCTGTTGTTATCTCCAATATCAATGCCTGTTACAGCGCAAATTCAAAACTTTGATGAGGCTCAAGCAATTGACCCGAGCTCCGATTTCACCTTGCAATGGAATGACCTTGGCGGAAGCACGCTTGATATCGTTCAAGTATTGATAGTAGATTCAGTGAGCAACATAGTATTTATGTCGCCGGCGCCGCTGCAAAATGGGGCATTGAACGGCACTTCAAGAAGCATCACCATCCCCGCCAACACACTACCGGAAGCCACAGAATTGGAAGGACATCTAATAGTTGCAAGACCGGGAAATCCCGATACCAGTTATAGCGGCGCCACGGGAATACCGGCTCTTGCAAAAGATACCGCATTCAGGGCCGCAACAATAAGTCTCAGACCCATTATCAGATACAGTAAAAACAGAAACTCATTACTTATGTCGTGGGATAAAACCGGTTTCAAGTTGCAGCAAAGCGCCGATTTACTTAATTGGCTTGATGTCCCGGGCAATCCTCAATCTATGTATCAGATGTCTATCCCGCCAATAGCAGGAAAATTATTTTTCAGATTGGTAAAAACCCAGTAAATTTTTAATTGCCGCAGCAACCTATCAAATTTTAAAATATTTTGTTTCTAAAACCGCTAAATTTTTATTCAATACAGTTCAAACTATGAAATTGATAGATAAAACGTTCAGGTTTTTAATCGTTCAGGTTGTTTTAATTTTCTTTCTGGCTGTGTATGCCGGATTTTCAGAAACAACCAACCGTTGGGAAAACGAAATCCGCGCGTTTGAACTTTGCGATTTAACCAATAAGCCGCCCGAAAACTGCATCTTGTTTATCGGCAGTTCAAGCATAAGATTGTGGAAGACCTTAAAGGAAGATTTTCCGCAATTGCCGGTCGTAAATCGCGGTTTTGGCGGCTCGCAGATAGCTGATTCGGTATATTTTGCGGAGAGAATAGTTTTTCCATACAAGCCGCGCTTGATAATTATGTATGCCGGAGTAAATGATATTGCGGCGGGGAAATCGCCAGAAGAGGTATTTAATGATTTTAAAACATTTGTCCGCAAAGTGCATTCCCATTTACCTTCAACAAGGATTGGGTTTATAGCAATGTCAACCAATCCGGCGCGCTGGAATCAGGTTGAAAAGGTAAAACAGGGAAACAAACTTATACGAGAGTTCACATTGCGCGATCCGCGTCTATTTTTTATAGACACGTTTTCGCATATGCTAAACAATGACGGAACCCCAAAGTCGGATATTTTTGTTGAAGATAAACTTCATATGAATAAAAAAGGTTATGAAATCTGGAAAAATGTGATAAGACCGTATTTGAATTAACCAGGCTATGGCAATACCTATTTTGACAGTTGAACAGGTGCGGGAATGGGAATCGGCAAGCTGGGCGGCTGGAATATCTCAAGAAGAAGTCATTCGCAACGCGGGAAAGTCAGTTGCCGTTTATGCCGAAAAAATGACCCGCCCCGCCGATAAAATTATGATTATCGCGGGCAAGGGCCATAACGGAGATGATGCAATCCAAGCCGGCGAACAAATCGCTCAAAGGAATGTAAGAGTTCTTCGGATAACCGATCCAGCGACTGATATTGCCAACCTAAAATCCGCGTTGAACGAGGAGTATTCGCTTATCATTGATGGACTTTTCGGCATAGGATTAAACCGCGAACTGGATGATAAATATCGTGCCGTGATTGAGTTGATAAATCAAGCAAAAGCGCCTGTCCTATCGGTTGATGTGCCATCTGGTTTAAACGCGCAGACCGGCGAAGTTATGGGCGCTGCTATTACCGCATCAGCGACCGTCACATTAGGGGCTGTAAAAATCGGAATGATTAAACCGACAGCCGCTCAATACACCGGAAGATTATATGTGGCGCCGCAGATCGGACTTAAAAAAATAGATTTTAAAACAGACCTCTACTGGACTGAAGCCGCCGATTTTGCAGCCTTTCCCCCAAAACGCAATTTAGCCACACACAAAGGTACTTATGGACACCTCTTAATCTTAGCCGGCAGCCCCGGTTATCACGGCGCGGCTGTATTGGCGGCAAAATCCGCGCAGAGGGCTCAGCCGGGGTTGATTACCCTTGTAAGCGCTCAAGGCTCATATATTCCCGTTGCGTCACAGCTGGCTCAGGTAATGGTTCACCCCTGGAAGCCATCAATGGAATTTCCAGAAAAAATAACGGCAATTCTCATCGGTTGCGGTCTTGCTTCATCGGAGTTACCGCCTGAGCTTATTGATCATTCCATTAAATTGTGGAACGAATCGCCTGTCCCTATATGTGTTGACGCAAGCGCTCTGGACTGGTTACCAAAGGGAAGGATAAACTCACAAGCTCCAAGAATTGTAACGCCTCACCCGGGCGAAGCGGCAAGAATGCTAAAAACAACAACCGAAGAGGTTTTATCCGATAGAATTGAATCGGTCAGAAAAATCTCTAAATTATACGGCAACTGTTACGTCGTTTTGAAAGGTCACCAAACTATTATCGGGAAAAGCGACGGCATTTTATATTTTAATTCTACGGGAAATCCTTATCTGGCTCAGGGCGGCGCAGGCGATGTGCTCGCCGGATTTATCGGTGGTCTTATTGCCCAACCGACTTTGCAAAAAGATATCCTGACCACACTCAGATATGCCGTCTGGCGACACGGACTCGCCGCAGATTACCTCCAAAAAAACAACCCCGGTAATTGGGCAATTGAAGATTTGATACCTATCCTTAACCTGCCATTAACTGAAAAAGAAATTGTGTTATAAAATTAAAAATACTTTAAAAGCTGGGGAAAGTTTGTTAAAAATATTTCTATGGGAAAATTATTTGCGATTCTTAACGTTTTGCTCTGTTCGCTGTTTATCATTTCTGCCGCCGAACAGATTACCCTGAAACTTACCGATGGCACGACAATCGCAGGAGAGGTCGGCAAATCTTCTTTTAACAACGATGGCGTTGCGCTTATGCAAAACGGGATTTACGGCAAAAGAGTCCAATGGAATAAAATTTCTCAAGAATCTTTAAAAAAACTTGCAGAACATCCTCTTGCTCAAAAATATGTTGAGCCGCTGATTGAATGGATGCCAGAAGACAAACCAAAGGAACGTCCTGCCCCTAAAAAACTTGAAATTAAACAACCGCCAAAGATTGAACGGCCACAACCAAAATCAACTTTCGGCGCTTTGTTTCAATCGCCGGTCTCAACAGCGTTTTTACTATTGATCTATCTGGCAAATATCTATGCCGGGTATGAAGTCGCCATATATAAAAACAGAAAAGCGCCGATTGTCTGCGCGGCAGCGGCAGTTTTGCCCATTTTAGGGTTAATCCTCTTTATAGTTATGCCTCCTGCGCCTGTTAAACCTGCTGAAGAACTCGTTGAAGAAAAAGCGGCTGTTGAAGGCGAAGCTACTGAACAGACCGCTGAGATTACAGCAGTCCAGCAGGCTTCACAGCCACAGCAACAGCCAGAACAGCAGGAACAGACTTTGCCCCAAACAATCAGTTTCCTTCGCGGTCAATACACCTTCAACCGCAGATTCTTTGAAACCAAATTCTCCGGATTCTTTAAACCTGTGCCCGGCGATGAGGAAAAAGATAAGGAACTTGTCCTTGTCACTTTAAGAGGAACCTACATCGGTCAACGTTTCACAAAAATCTCCCCAAACGAGGTATTTTTACTCGTCAAAAAAGGCAACGCCTCTGAGGAGATAATGATACCTTTTGTTGAAATAAAAGAAGTTCATATTAAACACAAAGACGTTCCCTTCAATGGCAATTAGAACAATCTTTATGGGGACGGCTGCATTTGCCGTTCCAAGTCTTGAGGCTTTAATCAATTGTCATTTTATAGACCTTGTCGCGCTGGTTACGCAGCCTGATAAAGCCGCCGGCCGCAACCTTAAAATCCAGCCATCCGCTGTAAAGCAGGTTGCATTAAGCTATAACATACCAATCCTGCAACCCGAAAAAGCCCGAGACGAAAATTTTATCAATCAACTGGGCGAACTCCAGCCGAATTTGATTATCGTTGCCGCATACGGTCAGATTCTTCCTAAATCAATCCTTGACCTGCCGGCGTATGGTTGTCTCAACGTCCACGCCTCTCTGCTGCCTAAATATAGAGGCGCGGCGCCAATTCAATGGGCAATCATTAATGGCGAAACCGAAACCGGCGTCACTATAATGAAGATTGACGAGGGTATGGATTCGGGCGATATCGTTGCCCAGCGGTCAACGCCAATAACCCCAGAAGACACCGCCGAGACACTTCATAACAGACTTGCCCAGATAGGAAGCGAATTGCTGATTGAAACTATACCTCCTTACATAAATGGCAAAATTAAACCAACGCCGCAGGACCACACCCACGCAACCTATGCCCCAAAGATTACAAAAGAACACGGTCATATAGACTGGAGTCTCCCGGCGTCAGCAATTTTAAACCGTATCAGGGCATTTATTCCCTGGCCCGGCGCTTATACCTTTTTAGAAGATGGCGGCAAAAAACAGATGTTAAAAATCTGGGAGGCAGCAATTGAAAATAAATCAGGAAACCAGCCCGGCGCCATTATAGAGGTTAAAAAAGATTCATTCACAGTTTGCTGTGGAAAAGACGCGCTAAAAGTCCTCGCGATTCAACCGGAAAATGGCAAGCTGATGAAAACAAGCGAATACCTCGCAGGACACAAACTAAAAGTTGGTCAGGTTTTTAAATAGACCTCAATCTGGCATTTCGTTGTTCTTATCCAGAGCGGCTTTAATCCTCTTATAGGTGTCGTGAACCGTCCCGCTGCCATCAATTGTAAACAATTCGCCTTTCTTTGAATAATATTCTATAAGCGGTGCAGTGCTTTTTTGATAAATTTCCATTCTTACCTTGATTGATTCAGGTTTATCATCCTCGCGCTGATACAAATCCGAGCCGCATAAATCGCACCTGCCTTCAACCTTTGGCGGTTTGTTCCTTAAATTGTAAATCGCCCCGCACTTAGAACAAATCCGACGCGCCGAAAGCCGTTCAATTATCGCGTCAATCGGCATTGTCAGATTGATAACCGCATCCAGCTTTACATTTAACTCTTTCAATATCTGATCAAGCGCCTCCGCCTGCGGAACAGTGCGTGGAAATCCATCAAGAGCAAAGCCGTTTGGACATTTCAAGCATTCAAGCCGCTCCCTGACTATGTTGATAACAATCTCATCAGGCACAAGCTCCCCTCTCGCCATATATTCGTATGCGGTTTTTAACGCAGGCGTTACCTCTTCCGCAGGCAGATATTTTATCGCCCGAAAAATATCACCGGTGCTGAGCTGGCATATCCCGAGTTTTTCAGACAATAACTCTGCCTGCGACCCTTTTCCAACCCCCGGCGCACCAAGCAACACAAACCTCCAAACCCTTCCCCGCGCCTGTGGCATATTCTCGCATTCATTCCCTCCTCTTATCCACACCGTCCTGCCGCAGTTTGCTACCATAGCATTTCTCCCTAATTACTTTCGTATTTGGTCTTCCGCGTAGTCATTACGCCGATTGACTCTTATTCATTTGCTTTCTCTAAAACAAGCGGTTCAATATTCCGCCTCAAATATCATTAACTTATTGTCTTTGCGCAAAATAAGGCGGTCAGGCTCAATCTCAATTTCTCTGCTAATATTGCCGCCCTGCCAGGTTACGCGATAGGTTCCAGCACCTGACTTTTCCCACGTCCCTTTAAAAATCTGGAGGTTGTTCCTGGTGTCGGTTATCCGCAGGATAATATTTTTGTCAATCAAAGCCGTAAGCCTGGCGCTTTGAATATTGGTAGAATAAGAACGTTCAAGCAAAATTGCCTCAATCCGCGACATCTTTGGCTTGGACTGCCTCAACTTAACAAGCGTTGCCTTTAAATCAAACACCCAGTTGCCAAGTATTAACTCCGGAAACTTATCTGTTTGACCGGTATGTAGATAATTAGTGAAATCTTTAAGATCAATTTTTAACAACTCCGCGGTGAAGGTTGAATTTGTTATGATCGCCTGCACCTTTGGTTCGGAAAATAAAGATTGAATCGGCTCCCTGTTTTTGAACTTTGCCACAAGCGCCTCGTCTTTCAAAATATCCTGAAACTCCGGCTTTTCACTCAATGCCATAATCGGCGGGTATTTCCCGGCGCGTTCCCACAGGTGTGGATTATGATATAAAATTCCGAGCATATCGCTCCAGGCGTAATATTTTGGCGGCGCAGGATCAAATGCCGCTGCAACAACGTTCATCTTTGTCTTCGCAAGGTCTTCATAAAAGCCGACAAGCATTCTAAACATCGTCCTATCTTGATCCCCAGAAGAGAGTTGATATGCCGGATACCCGAGAACATAACCCACCACACAGATTAGTATAAAATAAATAAATGCGTTTATCATTGACGCAAATATGCCCAGCCGCTGGTTTAACCTATCCCATAATACCTTTTTAAAA
>JBAMMJ010000226.1:13459-17991 GCA_039793825.1 Verrucomicrobiota bacterium
CGTGATATCTAAAATGAGCCTCAACCTTGTTGCTCACAACGGTCGCTACCGTCGCAGAAACCACAGAAAAACCTAATATTATTATCAAAGGCGAGACAGTCCACAGAATTATCGGATTATAAATCTTTGCAAGGCTGAAAATCGGATACAACAAGGACGAAAACGGCATCGCAAACATACACCCCACTAACAGCCCAATGCCGGTGATTACCATCTTAATCACACCGTGCGTATAACCAAATATTATGAGCAAAATTATTAATGCAACCGCAATAATCCAGACTGTCATAACTTTCAAAACTTTATAGTCTTAAACGAATTATATTTAAAGTCTAAAATTCAAAAAAATGCAAAAATTGCAATTTATTCCTATATCTCAACTCTATATTGGGTTTAAAAATTAAATTTCATAAATCAAACCCTATCAATTAAATTGCTATTTGTTGAAGATTTTTGATCTAATGCTAATTTTAATCTATGTCAAAACGCTCGTTTAACAGTTTGACAGTGCCAGAGATACTCGCTCTTGCAATATCGCTTGAGGAAGAAGACGCGCGAATTTTCGGCGAGTTCGCCCGCCACCTTGAAAGCCGCGACAAACAGGCGGCTGAACGATTTCGCAAGATGCAAAGCGACGAGGAAGACCATAAACGGCGTCTGACCGAGATGCTGCTATCGCGGGTGAAAACACCGCCATTTATCCGACGTGACGACGTTATGGGGTTTGTGGAACGTAGACCGCTTCCTGCACCCGGCGAAAAACCAATCGCCTGGTACGAACGAGAGGCTTTACGAATGGAACTTGAAACTGAAATGTTTTACCTGCGCGCCGCCGCCCGAGCAGACGACCCTGATGTACGAATGTTACTAACCGAACTTGCCGAAGTTGAACGCCAGCACGAAAGTCAGGCTCTCGGCGCAAGCGGTGTTCAAGACCACGAAATCGGAGAAGTCCGCACCAAAAAAGAATTATTTCTCCTTCAGATCGTGCAACCCGGATTGGTTGGACTTATGGATGGCTCGGTTTCAACCCTTGCCCCGGTTTTTGCCGCAGCAGGCGCCACAGGCAAATCTATTGACGCATTCCTCGTCGGTTTAGCCGCATCCGTTGGAGCGGCAATCAGTATGGGAATCGCCGAGGCAATGAGCGACGACGGCGCGCTAACTGGCAGAGGCAGCCCGCTGCTTCGCGGAACAATTACCGGTCTGATGACCTTTGCCGGCGGCATCGGACACGCCCTCCCGTTCCTTATTCCCAATATAAAACTTGCCTTCTGGCTCGCGGTCGCCGTAACAGCATGCGAGCTGCTGGCTATCTCTTACATCCGCAGAAAATATATGGAAATGCCATTCTGGCGTTCAATGATTCAAGTCGTGCTTGGTGGCGCAATCGTCCTTGCGGCAGGCATCTTGATCGGCGCCCAACATTAGCGAAAATTTTTTTTAGCGCCAATTCAGCCACAGAAAAACCAATCCATATATTAATCTATCAATCAAAAAATTGCATCAGAGTTTTAAGCAAAATTAGAACCGCTTTGTTAAATTTTTTAAAAAATTTAACTATTGTCCGCCTTTGACCGTCTTTTACTTTATAAACAATTATGAATAACGATCTTAAAAAGACCGTAAAAGCCGAAAATATACTGTTTTTTGTCTGTTTGATATTTCTTTTTATTTCCCAATCATCGGCATTTTCTCAACGACAGATGGAGGCGTTGGGCAGGGGACTGGTTGCAATCAACAGAACAAATGGCGAGGTGTTTTTAAGCTGGCGACTTTTAGGAACCGACCCTGATTCAATCGCATTCAATATCTACCGGGCAACAGAAAATCAACAACCTGTAAAATTAAATCCGCAACCAATATCAGAGTCAACCTGTTATGTTGATACAACCGCTGATCTATCAAAATCAAATATCTACTTTGTAAAACCTCTCATCAACGGGCGCGAACTTGACTCAAGCGCGCCTTTTTGCCTGAAACCAAATGCGCCTCCATATCTATCAATAAAATTGCAAACCCCGCCGGGCTATTCTCCAAACGATGGCTCGGTCGGTGATCTGGATGGCGATGGAGAGTATGAAATAATAATTCATCAGGTTGGACGCGGTCGCGACAACTCGCAAAACGGCTTCACAACCGAACCAATCCTTGAAGCTTATAAGTTGGATGGAACGTTTTTATGGAGAATTAATCTGGGAAAAAATATCCGCGAAGGCGCCCATTATACGCAGTTTATCGTTTACGACCTTGATGTCGACGGCAAAGCCGAAGTTGCCTGCAAAACTGCAGACGGAACAATTGACGGCAAAGGTAATATCATTGGAGACCCTGCGGCAGACTGGCGAGACCAGAACGGACGAATTTTAAAAGGACCCGAGTATCTTACCGTTTTTGATGGACTTACCGGCGCGGCAATCTTTACAACAAATTATATTCCTCCGCGTGGAAATGTTGCCGCCTGGGGCGATACAACAGGAAATCGCGTAGATAGATTTTTAGCGGCTGTCGCTTATCTTGATGGCAAACATCCCAGCCTGATTATGTGCCGCGGATATTACACCCGCACCGTTATTGCCGCATTTGATTTTTCTGATAAAAAACTTAACCTCCGCTGGGTTTTTGATACCGACAGTTCGCCCCAATATAACGCTTATCGTGGACAGGGAAACCATAATTTGAGCGTTGGCGATGTTGATGCCGACGGCAAAGACGAGATTCTTTATGGCGCCTGCGCTATAGACGACAATGGAAAAGGACTTTACTCAACCGGATTAGGCCACGGCGACGCTATGCACCTTTCTGATATTGACCCAAATAGACCCGGTCTTGAAGTCTTTTCTATCCACGAACGCCCACGACATACTAACGGCGTCTCATTTTACGAAGCCGCCACGGGAAAAATTATCTGGGGAAAACAATCCTATGACGTCGTCCGTGGCCTGGCAGCAGATATTGATCCTCGTTATCCCGGCTACGAAATGTGGGCGTTCGGCGAAGGTTTATACGGTATCTGGAACACAAAAGGCGACACCATATCAAATAGGCGACCCCGTTCCTGCAACTTCGCGGTATGGTGGGATGGCGATTTGCTCAGAGAACTTCTTGACAGAAATTACATCTCAAAATGGAACTGGACAAATTCAACCGAAACCACACTCCTTTTAGCCGAAGGTTGTTCGGCTAATAATAGTACAAAGTCAACCCCTGTTCTCTGCGCCGATATCCTCGGAGACTGGCGCGAGGAGGTAATCTGGAGAACAATTGATAATAAAGAACTCCGCATATACACAACCACTATTCCCACCACTCACCGTATTTACACACTTATGCACGACCCGCAATATCGGCTTAGCGTAGCCTGGCAAAATGTTGGCTACAACCAGCCAACCCAACCAGGATTCTATCTTGGCGAAGGTATGAAAGCGCCTCCCAGACCAAATATAACAACAAACAAAATCATTCGTTGAATAAATAAAAATCCAGCCGCCTTTTACAGCGGCTGGATTCCACCTTTAGCGGTTTTTGGAATTCCGATTACATCAATGTCCCGGCATAGACTGCGTTTTTACCGAGCATCTCTTCAATCCTCAATAATTGATTGTATTTCGCAAGCCGATCGCTTCTGCTCAGCGAACCTGTCTTGATCTGGCCGGCGTTTGTCGCAACCGCAATATCCGCAATCGTTGCATCTTCTGTCTCACCTGAGCGATGGCTGATTACAGTTGTATATTTGTTTTCTTTTGCAAGTTTAATGCAGTCCAACGTCTCGGTAAGAGAACCAATCTGATTTACCTTCACAAGAATTGAATTTGCCACGCCGTTTTCTATCCCTTTCTTCAAGAACTTTACATTTGTGACAAATATATCATCGCCGACCAGCTGAATCTTTGAACCGAGTTTGTCGGTGAGTTTCTTCCAGTTATCCCAATCATTCTCGGCACATCCGTCTTCAATGGAAATTATCGGATATTTGTTGCACAGCTCCTCGTAATAACTGATCAGGTCTTCGCCTTTGACGGTTTTTCCCGTGCTCTTCTTGTAAGTGTATGTTCCATTGCCGTTATAGAATTCAGATGAGGCGACATCAAGCGCCACATAAATTTGTTTGCCAGCCTTATAACCTGCGTCCTTGATTGCCTGCAAAATAGCCTCAATTGCGGCTTCGGTGCTTTCAAGGTTTGGCGCAAATCCGCCCTCGTCGCCAACAGCAGTGCTCAATCCCTTCTTTTTCAAAACCGCCTTTAACGAATGAAAAGTTTCCACAATGGCTCTTAGCGCCTCAGAATAGGTGTCAAACCCCTTCGGCATTATCATAAACTCCTGAAAATCAATCGGAGCATCTGAATGCGCACCGCCGTTGATAACATTTGCCATCGGCACCGGAAGCACCTTCGCGTTTGTGCCACCGATATATTTGAACAATGGCTCGCCAACATAAGCCGCTGCCGCTTTGGCGTTTGCTAATGAAACAGCCAAAATGGCGTTTGCACCAAGTTTGGACTTCGTATCAGTTCCGTCCAGCTCAAGCA
>JBAMMJ010000226.1:18001-18737 GCA_039793825.1 Verrucomicrobiota bacterium
AGCATTGTTTTGTCAACAGTAAGCTGGTCAAGCGAATCAATTCCCTGCAGCGCCGGGAGTATCTTCTTTACTACATTGTCAACGGCTTTCTTAACACCCTTCCCATTGTAACGTTTTTTGTCGCCATCACGCAATTCAATGGCTTCATTCTCCCCGGTGCTAGCGCCAGACGGAACCGCTGCGCGCCCGACAACGCCGCAATCAAGTATTACATCAACTTCAACAGTTGGATTTCCGCGTGAATCAAGAATTTCCCGCGCCAGTATATTATTAATTCTGCTCATATTTATATTTCGCCTCAATTAAGGTTTTTTATCTCTATCAATTATCTCGCAATCCTAATCAATAGTTAAATTATTTCAAGAATTATGTTTTAATTATCAAAAAATGTCCCTTTCTTTTTCGCCTGGAATCCGTCAACAGAACCCAAAATTTTGTATTCTAATCAACTCACAAATTTGCCACCACCGGATTTAAAACAATCTTGGGATTGCTCCCAAAAAATTCGTCAGCAACTCTTTGCGCCTCCTCAAGGGATTTCACATTCGCAATTCTATTCCTGAACACATTTCCAAACAAAAAATTTGCAGAGTAATATTTTGTAAACATCTTTATCCGACTCAACGCCACTGTTGCTTCAAAATCTTCTTTGATATATGAAAACAGCTTTTGCCAGACCTGGCGATAATCTACTTCAACAGGTTTTTCCCACCCTGCGAAAATCCAGGGTTTAATT
>JBAMMJ010000227.1:0-2435 GCA_039793825.1 Verrucomicrobiota bacterium
TCGCCGTTCATCATTTTTGACCTTGGAAGAATAACTGATTTAGCAGGCGTAAAGATATGGAATTATAATGAAAACAATGTAAAGGATTTGACCTCGCGCGGCGCTAAAAGATTACGCATCTACGCAGGGAATCTGGTAAAAGGCGGATTAGAATACGACCTCGGTGAATTCACATTAAAAAAGGCAGCCGGCGCGCAGGAACCGCCACAGTTTTTGCAACTAAATTGTTCCAGTGTAAGATATGTGAAATTTGTTATAGTAGAAAACTATGCCGGAACAGTCTATCCCTGTGATGATAACCCGCCTGACAATGGGTTCGTGGGACTGGCAGAAGTAAAGTTCCTTTCAAAGGATTCAACCCAAATCAAAGGCGTCAGGATACATAGTTTCTCATCGCAACTGGCATCGCAACGCCGCATTGTGAAACATCTTATAGACAACAGCGGATTGGATTCGGAAACTAAAGGATGGAATCGTCAGGGACATCCATTTTATTCAGCAGGCGTCTCTTATTCTCAAAAGTTTATTATCAATAAACCGCAGGGTGAATTCGTTGTCTGTCTTAACAACTGGTATGGGAGCGTGGCTGAGGTAATAGTGAACAAGAAACGAGCCGGTTATATGGGATTCGCGCCCTGGGAATGCAACGTAACGCCGTTTATCAAAAACGGAGAGAACTTGATAGAGGTTGTTGTTATTGGAACATTAAAGAATACGCTCGGACCACATCACGGAAATCCGCCAACAGGAAGCGCCTGGCCAGCGATGTTTCAACAAGGACCTGATCCCGGTCCACCGCCAGGGACAAGTTATTCAACAATTGCGTATGGAATGTTTGAACCGTTTGTGTTGAAACAGATTCAAAAATAAGTTAAAACGCGGTCATTTTTTTCAAATCGGCAAATCGGTTCTCAATCATTTGACGGTTTACTTTGACCAATTTCGTTAAACCGAATCCTTCGCAACAAAACGAGGCGATAACTGAGCCGTATATGATTGCTTTACGTATGTTTTTTTGGGGGTCGCCTCCTTTGCTTGCAAGATATCCCATCAAACCGCCGAGAAATGAATCCCCAGCCCCTGTTGGGTCCACTACTTTAGCCAGCGGGTATGCAGGGGCAACAAACAAATCTAACCCGGAATTCTTTATTGAAAGAATTGAACCATGCTCGCCTTTTTTTATTATCACATATTTGGGTCCCAAACTATGGATCGCCTTTAACGCAGAGACAATGTTGTCAGATTTCGTTAGCGCTCTTGCTTCGCTGTCGTTAAGCACAAACAAATCAATTCTTTTTAGCAATGCCAACAAATCATTCAACGCGATGTTCAACCACAAATCCATAGTGTCAGCCGCAACAAATTTAGGATTTTTAACCTGATTAAGGACGTTGTGTTGCAAAACCGGGGAGATGTTTGCCAAAACCACGTAATCGCTTTGCTTATAGTTTTCCGGCAATATCGGATTAAAATGTTCAAACACACCCAGCTCGGTTGATATTGTGCGGCGATTATTCATATTTTCTTCGTATTCTCCGACCCAATGAAATGTTTTTCCGGTTTCTATCCGCAAACCTTCAATGTTGATATTATGTTTTTTGTATAGAGCGATATATTTTTTCGGAAAATCATTGCCAACGACACCGACCATATTTACCGGGGCAAAAAAACTCGCCGCAACAGAGGCATAACTTGCCGAACCGCCGAGCAGCTTAGGATTTTCAGCCTTTGGCGTCTTTATTGAATCTAACGCGGTTGACCCCACTATTACTATCGGGCTCATCTTATTCACCTTTGGTTAATGAGTTATGGTTTAGTTTGATTCCAGTGGATACTGTTCCAATTTATCTTTAAATTTCCTGCAGGCTTCTGCAATGTCTAATTCGTTTAAAATCGCCGAGACCACGCAGATTCTCCTTGCCCCTGCGCCAAGAACCTCGTCTATATTATTGAGGTTTATGCCACCAATGGCAAACCAGGGTATCGTCCGCACATTTTTATCTGCCCACTTAATCAATTGAAGGGTAACTGGTTCCGCAAAAGGCTTGGTTCCTGTCTTGAAGACCGGACCAACCGCAATGTAGTCAGGTTCGGCTTTCAGAGCTCTTAACGCTTGTTGTTCCGAATGAGAACTTAAACCTAATCCAATTACTTTGGGGCAACCTGTAACCTGCGCCGCCGTTCTAAAACCGGCGTCAAAAAAATCTTCCTGCCCTAAGTGGCAATATTGAGCGCCAACTTTTATAGCGATTTTTGGATAATCATTAATGACCAGAGGAATGCCAGCCGCTTCAGTCACCCGCAGGATTGACTCCGCCATCTTGAGTAATAAAAGTTCGGGCTCGGACTTTGCCCTTAATTGAATTATATCAGAACCCCCTTCGCAAAGCTGGCGGGCAACATCTTCAACACTTCTACCACGCAAATAGCCCGTA
>JBAMMJ010000228.1:0-5269 GCA_039793825.1 Verrucomicrobiota bacterium
AAATTTCAGGAAAGTATATTAAATCGCTTGAAGATGGCGGGATTTTAATTCAGGACAAGTCGGGTGAAATCAGGGTATATTCAAGGAATCCAGTAAATATTCGTTTAGGTGAAGAGGTTGAGGTCGCCGGATTTGCCGATTTAAGAGAAAACGACATAGCGCTATCCGACGCAATATTTAGAAGAGGCGCGCCGACTTATGTAATAAAGACAATAAAAGAAATAAGGGAATTGTCTCCTGAAGAAGCTCAAAGAGGATACAGGGTTGATATAACTGGCTCGGTGACGCTTATTGATTATGCGGCAAAGATGTTATTTATTGAGGATGAAACGGGGGGAATATTTGTGAGTCCGCCTGACGTTTTAATTCCGTTAAAACAATTTGAGAATGTTAGAGTAGTTGGAATTACCGACAGCGGTCTCCACCTTCCTTATGTGAAGCAGGCGCAAATCACAAAGCAAGGAGGAATTTCCAAAAAACCTGGGCGAGAGGCAAAATACCAGGATTTGTTTGAGGGTAGAGAAGATAGCAATTTTATACAGGTGCGCGGAGTTATAAGGACTGGTGTTATAAAAGAAAATCGGGGAAGATTTGTTATTTCTTCCACAAACAGCGAGCGCGCTATTCTTGTTGTACATACGCCGGTGAGTTCAACGACCGTTAATTCGCTTGAGGATGCGGAGGTTGTAGCTGAAGGTGTGTGTGGAATTCCTTATAATTTAAAAGTTGGCGAAAAAACTGCGGAAATACATATCCAGAATATAACAAATATAATAGTTATTAAGAAATCAGATTTACCGATTGCAAAAATCAAACCAATTCAAATTTCCCGATTACTTTCAGAGGAGTTCTACTATACGAACCGCCACAGGATTGTAGTGGAAGGGAGGTTGTTTTTTGATGAGCAAAAGAGATATCGGATTATGGATTCAACTGGAGAAATAGAGGTTGAATTTGAATACGATAGTTTGCCTCAAATCACAAATATTGTGCGAGTGTGTGGATATTTTGTCCGCAGGGGTGAGAAACCAATGATTGAGAACGTATATTTACTGCTTCCATCCAATCCACAAAAAATAGGAGCTCAGAATGAATCTGGCGCTGGTGTGGATAAAAACCCTACATATTTACCGCTTCTGACAAAGGTTGAGCAAGTTCGGTCTCTTTCGCCGGAAGATGCCGCGCGCGGTTACCCTGTTTGGATAAAAGCCACAATAACTTTTTGCGATGGGGAGTGGCATTCAATGTTTATTCATGATGGTCAACTCGGAATCTATGTAAACCTGCAAGGACATTATTATCAATTTGATGATGGCGAGTATGTTGAAATCCTGGGATATAGCGGTCTTGGGAACTTTATGCCGGTGATAAGAGAACCAGTTATTAAAAGTCTTGGAAAATCCTTTTTGCCTGTTCCTTCAAGGTTTTCAGTGAGTTATCTAATGAGCGGCGAACAGGACAGTCAATATGTGCAGGTTGAAGGAATTGTCAGGTCCACCTCAATAGAGGCAGGTCATCTCTATATTGAATTAGTATCAGAAAATAAACATCTAAGGGTTATTTCACCGGGGTTCTGGCAAAAACCTGCGCCAACAAATCTTGTGGACGCAAAAGTAAGGGTATCAGGTGCTTGTGGCACGATTTTTAATCAGAACAGACAAATAATCGGGGTAAGAATATTCATTCAGAACACCGATAAGGTTGAAATTATAGAGGCTGCACCTGAAAATCCTATGAATACGCCGGTTTTAAAGATCAGTCAACTGGCGCGGTACCAACCCGGAATATCTTATGATAGAAGGATTAGAATTGAGGGAATTCTTAGCTATTATAGGAAAGGAAAGATGGCTGTAATTGAAGATGATTCAGCCGGCGTGATCGCGTATACATCTTCAACAAACAATTTTAAAATCGGGGACTTGGTAACTGTTTTAGGGTTTGTTCTCCAGGAGGGATACACACCCAGATTGGAGAATTGCGAGATTATTAAGCTGAGAGAGGGGACGCCGATTAAACCGCGATATGCCACGCCCGAGGTTGCATTGAGCAGCAATTTTGAGCGTGAGATAATGGATAGCAGATTGGTGAAGCTAAACGGCAAACTTGTTGATGTAATAACACAAAAAAACTCCGCATCTATCGTGTTACAAAATGGACGGTATGTTTTTCACGCTGAACTTAATGATATATCAGATTTTAGATGGCTGGATTCTTTTTCGTTCGGGGATGTTCTTGAGGTCAACGGAATATGCGTGGTGCAGACGGATAGGCACAGCGAGCCGCAAGGATTTTCCATACTTTTAAGGACGCCAGCCGATATTAAAATAATCAAACACGCTCCCTGGTTTACCGAGGAAAATATTTATAAAGTAGTAAGAATCGTTTCAATTGTTTTTGCATTGGCTATTTTGTGGATTGTTTTTTTGAAGTGGCAGGTATCAAAGCAGACATCAATTATAAAGAATCGGACCCGGCAACTTGAGCTGCAGACCAACGAGTTAATTCAACTCACGGAAAAGTTGAAGAATGAGATACAAGAACGGCTAAATATAGAAAAATCTTTGCGCGAGAGTGAAGAAAGATATCGGAGAATATTTGAGGGAGCGAGCGATTTAATCCATTGCCTTGCGCCGGACGGTTCAATTATATATGCCAACCCGGCATGGCTAAAGACTTTCGGATACAAAAGCGTTGATGAGGTTAAAAAGATAAGTTTCTTTGATTTAATTCATCCTGATTATAAAAAACATTGTCTGGTTTTATTTGAGAAGCTAACAATTGAGGCTGCAACAATAAAAATTGAAACAATACTATTAACCAAAGATGGGCGTTCAATCATTGTTGAAGGAAGTTGCGCATCTCAATTTAAAGACGGGAAGATTAGCGCGATTCATGGAATATTCAGAGATATTACAGAACGAAAACTGGCAGAGGAGAAATTAAAGGAATCTGAAGAACGATTTTCAAAGGCTTTTCACCTCAGCCCGGTTGCCGAAGCAATTATCTCTCTGGATGATCAGAATACCATCATAGATGTTAATAATACATTTTGCGAACTAACAGGTTTTTCTAAAAAGTAACTAATTGGCAGTTCAATGAGTCAACTAAAATTATTTAATTCAAAGAGAGAGATGGAAGAATTATTGCAAAAATTGAACTCTGGCGAATATATAGAGAATTTTAAAATTCAGATGACTTCAAAAGACAATGCAAAACGCGAAATACTCCTTTTTTGCGAGCCAATCACGATAAAAGAAAAGAAATGCGCGCTTGCGATATTTAATGATTTAACCCGGGTAATGGAACTGGAAAGACAATTAAGGCAGGCTCAAAAGATGCAGGCAATCGGGCAACTTACAGCGGGGATTGCCCACGATTTCAACAATATACTCACCGTAATTAAAGGGCATACAAGCCTGATGTCTGCTGAACCGACGCTTCCCGAAGAGATTAAAGCCTCAATTAATCAAATTGACACAGTCGCAGACCGCGCATCCAGACTTGTTAAAAAGTTATTAGCGTTTTCGCGCCAGCAAATTGTTGAATTTAAACCGATTAATCTCAATAAATTATTGAATGATAATATTGAGATGATCGGCAAATTAATCGGCGAGCATATCCAGCTTAAATTGAATCTTAACTCTCATTCGCCGTTTATTCAGGCAGACCCATCAATGATTGAACAAATATTGATAAACCTTGCGGCAAACGCCCGCGATGCAATGCCCGACGGCGGAACATTAACTATTACCACTTTTGATATTGAATTTAAGGATTCTAAAAAGGAAGAGAAGCCTGATATTAAATCTGGCAGATTTGTTGCGCTTGAGGTAAAGGACACCGGTTGCGGGATGGATGAAAGTGTTAAAAGCAGAATTTTTGAACCGTTCTTTACAACTAAAGAGTTTGGAAAAGGAAGCGGGCTCGGTCTGGCAACCGTATACGGAATAGTTGAACAACATAAAGGTTGGATTGAGGTTGAGAGCGCAGTCGGAGTTGGGACAACATTTAAAATTTATTTCCCGGCAATTGAAAAACAGGTGTATGAAGAGATTCAAAAATCTCCGATAAAAGCGTCTACAGTAATCTTGCCGCATCGCAAGTTTACGGTTCTGGTTGTTGAAGATGAACATAATTTGCGTTTCTTGATACGTCATTTATTGGAGCGCAAAGGTTTCACTGTGCTTGAAGCCGTCAACGGGACAGACGCAATGAAAATCTGGAACGCATACGGTGGAAAGATTGATCTATTGTTTACCGACATAGTTATGCCCGATGGTGTAAATGGGATGGAACTCGCCCGACAACTTAAAGCGCTCAAACCTAATTTAAAAGTGATTTTTTCAAGCGGTTATAATGTTTATTGGCAGGACAAAGAATTGAACCTGAAAGAAAGTATTAACTTTATTCAAAAACCGTATAGTCAGGAGAAACTATTGGAGACGATTAATAATTGTCTGAATTCTTAAGTGTGCCCGGAGAAAAATTTAAATCGGCATCTTGACCCATTTGGGCAATAGACTCTTTTTTCAATCATTATTCTGGACGGGTATGGCAAATATTAAAAATAAAATTATCACCGGCTTGATAATGATCGGGATTACCTATTCAACTCCAATTTTAAACCTCTCGCCTCTTATAACTTTATACAAAATTTCCAGAAGGTCTGGTGTTGAAAATGGTTTTAATATTAATGCGTTAAGATTTTGTTGTAATAATTTATTTCCAAGCGATGGAGACGCCAGTCCGGTCATAGCGATGATTGGAACGTTAGGTTCATAGACTCGCAAGGCGCGCATAACTGCCGGACCGTCCATTGATGGCATTGACAGGTCGCATAACACCGCTTTAATGAGCGAACGTTTTTTAATCATTTCTTCAATGGCAACTTGACCATTAGGTGCTGCAATGACCTTGTAACCGTGACGTTCAAGGACGGACTTTGTTATTTCCAACACTTTTTCTTCATCATCAACCACCAGAATAGTTTCGCCGTTTCCATCATAAATTTCTTTTGATTCCAATTTTATTTCTGTCGCTTCGGGAGTTGCAGGCAACCAGACTTCAAATGTGCTTCCTTTTCCCTCTTTGCTTTTTACCCTTATAAAGCCGTTATGCGATTTTACAATACCTAATGCGGTTGATAACCCCAGACCAGTTCCAATTTCTTTAGGTTTTGTTGTGAAAAACGGTTCAAATATTTTGTCCATAATTGACTCCGGGATACCCACGCCGGTGTCTATGACTGAGACCTGCACATAATTTCCCG
>JBAMMJ010000228.1:5279-18483 GCA_039793825.1 Verrucomicrobiota bacterium
TTTGGAATCTGGCATAGTTGCCGACATCATTTCATCAATCAATACATTTTTTGCCACAATTGAAAGTTTTCCGCCATCAGGCATTGCATCGCGGGCATTGATTATCAGGTTCAGGAATACCTGGTGTATCTGTGTTGGGTCGGCATTAATTACCCATAGGTTTGTTGGAATACTGCTTTCAATGGAAATATTTTTAGGAAACGTTTCCTGGGCGATACTCAAGATTTCGCGCAATATATGTTTTGGATTTATGGTTATTCTGTTGCCGGGCAATTTTTTGGCGAATGTTAGAACCTGTTTCACTACGTTTGCGCCGCGCGTTGCGCTTTTTTCAATGGAATCAAGTAATTTTCTGCGGACGGGGTCTTTTTCATCTTCTAATAACATTGAGGCTGACATAACGATTGGGGCGAGGATATTATTTAGATCGTGAGCCATACCGGCTGCGAGCGCGCCTATGCTTTCTAAGCGGGCGGTATGAAATAGTTGTTTTTCATATTCCTTTTTATCGGTTATATCGGTAGCAATTATCAGAATTGATTTGCCTTCTTGTCGTTCAATAATCTTCCATCGGGAAAAGATTGTAGCGTCTTTTCCGTCGGGCAGCTTATAAGTGAATTCTTTATCGTATTCGCCAGTTTTCAACAATGAGGCGACGATTGAATTAAACTCCGTTATTGGAATTATTGGGGCAATTTCGGTAAGTATTTTCCCAACGGAGTCAACAGGGTTTATGTTTAAGATATTTTCAACGCTTCTATTGCAATACTTGATTGAACCGTCAAGGCTGATGAGCAGAATAGCGTCTGAAGCAGAATCAAGTAGTTCGGCTTGATTTCTAATTTTTTCTTCGTAAAGTTTTCTTTCTGTGATGTCTGACAGGATACCGCAATGCCCATAAAAATTTCCATTTAAATCGTAAATTGATGAAATTGTAACGCTAAACCAGAGGATTTGACCGTCATTTTTAATTACTTGAATTTCTTTATTTCTAAAAACATCTTTTGACCTGTCGGCTAAAATTTCTAATAAGTCGTCTTTATTATTCTCCCCAAATAGTTCAATCGGGTTTTTGTTATTAATAGTTTCTTGTGAACAATTCAGCATTTGTTTCAGGCGAGTATTACAGAATACAATATTATCAAGCGGATCGGTCAGGAAAATTCCAAGATTTGTGCCTTCAACGATCAGGCGAAATCGTTCTTCGCTTAAAAGGAGTTGCTCATTTTGACGGCGCAATTCTTCGACGGCTTTTTGTAACAGGCTTGTTTTTTCATTGACTCTGTCCTGCAACGTTAAATTTAGTTCTTTTAACTCGCTCCGCGAATGGATTAGTTCGTCGTTAAGTTTCTGTATTTCGGATAATTTTTCTGCCAGTATCCTTAAATCTCTGGCGTGGGTGAGATAGAGCAATATTTTGGTTTTTAAAATTTCAGCCGGTGTCGGCATCATAATGATATCGGCGGCTCCGATTTCAGATGCTATTAAGGAATCTTCTTTAAAATATCTTATATCGCTAAGAAGAATTATCTGGATATGGTGATACTTTTCTTGAGTTTTCAAGAAACGATAGAATCCGATTACATCAAATTCAGGTAACCTTGCATCAAGAAAAATAACAGAAAAATCATATTTAGATAGGAGTTCAATGGCAGCCTGTGGCGTGTTTGCGCCAACGACAACAATGTTTTCTTGTTCAGTGGCTCGTTGAAGCGAGAGTAAGATATCCGGGGCGCCGTATAAGACCAGAATATTATCTTGTTTAGGAAATGAAACTAACTGCTCCTGCAATTGTTTATTGTATCTTATAATTTCAAGATAGGTTAAGACTTTAGAACGAAGTATTGATGGATTAATTGTTGCAGGCAATACGTCTATATTATGAAATCCATTTAAGCTCAAAATAAAATCGTCATCCATAATTTCTCCGCCAAGTATCAAAAGCGGGGTAGATTGAGAGTTTTTATTTTGACGAATAGTTTCAATAAGCTTTATTCCCTCCTGGGATATAAATGATTTATCAAGGATTATCAGGGCAATTTCATAAGATTCAATATATTCCGTTATCTTTTGAGCCCCGATGCAATGAATGATATTTTCGTTTAGAGATGTTAGCAAGGAGGCAATGACGTCAACTTCTGCCTGTTGATTCCCCGCTATTAAAATATTAAGTTTATCATTCATTTTATGACCTGTGATAACCCGCGAACCCCATCATTAAAATAACAAATAAGGTTGTTTCTGAACTATAAAAGGCGGCGATTAAGTATGTCAATAGTGGGGAATTATTTTATTCAAAAAAAATTTTTCTAATTAATTTTAATGGAGTTTAAATGTATTATTATTCAACAATCTGTCCATTAAATAGAATAATTTGTATGAAGTTGTTATATCTGGGATTTATTGAAAGGTAATAAAATATTAGGTTTGAATTTATTTTATTTTATAACATCAAATAGATTAAATGAAAGACTGCAAATCATTCTCGCGGCGATTATTTTTGAAGAGAATAGGATACACCGGGGCGGTTGTTGGCGCACAATTAATTGTTTCGGTGAATTCGTATGGGATGGGGGGCATAGTTTCGCCAAATGAGCGGGTTTGCGTTGCGTTAATTGGTTGCGGTCTGATGGGGAAGGGACATTTAAGGCGGCTTGCTGGCGATAGCGCCTTTGAGCTTCTTGCTGTGTGCGATGTTGATAAGGTGAGAAGAGAAGAGGCGCTGGATATCGTGAATGCGATTTACTCTTCAAGGCGCGCAAAGAATTCTAATACTGGATGCAAGGCTTACAACGATTACAGAGAAATTCTTATTAGAAGCGATATTGACGCAGTTGTGATTGTTACGCCCGACCACTGGCATTCGCTGATGTCAATTGAAGCTGCAAAGGCTGGAAAAGATATTTATTGCGAGAAACCGGTCTCTCTTACGGTTAGAGAAGGCAGGATAATGGCTGACGCGGTTAAGCGACACAGCAGGGTTTTTCAAACTGGCACACAATATAGGTCAACGCCAGTCATAAGACAGGTATGCGAGTTTGTGCGCAACGGTGGACTTGGGGAAAAAGTGCGCGCATTTACTGTGCTTGACAAATTGATGGGATCCTTGGGGGCGGAGAGGTTCAAACCCTACGAAAAATATCTGGATCGTGATGTAAAAGGGCGGTTTTATTATCCGACTGAATTTGCGCTTCCTGCTGAAGAAGCGCCTGATGGATTAGATTGGGATTTGTGGGTTGGACCTGCGGATTGGCATCCGTATAATAGGCTTTATCATATAAACCCTTCACCGGGAGTTGTGCCGTGGTCTTTTTGCGAAGCCTTTGGGGCTGCGGCAAACACCTGGTATCTTTCTCATAGCGCGGATGTAATCCAATACGCACTTGGGGTTGAGAAGAGCGGTCCGGTGGAGATAATTCACCCGGTAGACGGTTTATATCCCACTTTGACATTCCGCTATGCGAATGGAAGTATTTTACATTTTGTTGACCACTGGGGAATGGTTAAAGACCTTTATAACGCGGTTCCAAAAGATGCGCGGCTTGCAGGAAACTTTGGAGGAGTGTTTGTTGGCAGGGATGGCTGGATAACCTCTATGTCAATCGGTGGACCGATTGAAGGCGGACCGCCATCGGTTTTTGAACGGATTAAACTCAAAACGAGAGAGGTTAATGTCGGAACAAACAATCACCACAGCAACTGGCTTGAGTGCATCAAGACGAGAAATTCGCCGAGTTCAGACGAAGAAATTGGGCATCGTTCTGCTGCGGTTGGGCATCTTGCTATGATTTCATATAAACTTGGACGTTCGTTGAGATGGAGTCCTGAAAAAGAAGAGTTTATTGGAGATGCGGAGGCAAACAGGCTTCTTTTTAGAGCGCTAAGAGAGCCATATAGATTTTGAGAATTGAAGTGTGTTAATAAAAACCAATAAAGAAAGATAGAGATGAAAATCCCGATAATTACAGTCGTATTGTTAGGTGTTTTAATGCCTGCGCCAGCGCAACAGGGGGTGTTAGACACAAATAAAGTTTATATTATGGGGACAAATCTGCCGCCTGAGGATTTAGAAAAGATTAGAGCGGCTTTGCCATCGGTGGCGCAGGCGCAGCCGTTGAAGCCGCGCCGATTGCTGATTTTTGATTTGAATGTGAATTATGGCGGGCATCGTTCAGCCGCTTATGCAAATGTGGCTTTTAAATTGATGGGTGAGAAAACCGGCG
The DNA here is from genome assembly GCA_039793825.1 of Verrucomicrobiota bacterium. Classification (GTDB taxonomy): domain Bacteria; phylum Verrucomicrobiota; class Verrucomicrobiia; order Limisphaerales; family JAKPVM01; genus JAKPVM01. The sequence continues at coordinate 9,503 of JBAMMJ010000228.1, forward strand.
CCTATGAGACCGTGATAAGTCACGATAAAAATGTTTTTAGAAAAGAGAGTTTAAAACAATTTGACGCAATTTTTTTCAATAACAACGTTGGGAATTTATTTGAAGACTCTGATTTGCGGGAAAATATTGTTGAATTTGTTTATGGTGGCGGCGGACTGATGGGAGTTCATGGCACATCTGTCGCTTTTACAAAATGGCCCGGGGCAATTGAAGATTGGGAGGAGTTCGGGATAATGCTCGGAGCTCGGGGCGCATATCATCGTGAAAGCACTGAACTTGTGGTAATGAAGATTGAAGACCCATCGCATCCGTTAACAGGGGTTTTTGAGGGCAAACCGTTTCAATATAGAGACGAGTTTTTCAGGTTTCATCAGGTTTATTCAAGAGAACGGGTTCGTGTGTTGTTGAGCATTGATACCAACAGGACGGAATTTTCGCAGGACAAAAAGTATGGAAACACCGCCAGACCCGACAACGATTACGCGATTGCCTGGGTTAGAAATTACGGCAAAGGAAGGGTGTTTTACTCAACTATTGCCCATAACCCTTATGTGTTTTATGACCCGTTAATACTCAAATTTTATTTAAATGCGGTTCAATTTGTTTCTGGCGATTTACAGGCCTCTGCGATCCCAAGCGCGCGGCTCAATCCAGGAAACCTGGCATTTGAAAAACTACACTGGAAAATTGGAATCATCAGCCAAAGCGCTGAGTCATCAATTGAGGAAGAATGCCAGATGGCTCGCGCGAATGATCTTTTATTTACCGGGATTGCCTACGGACAGAGGATTTTTAAGGGTTCAGAGACAACGTTTGATACAAAGATGACGCAAAAAGATATTGAGCGTTTCCGGTTAATGTCCGATAGATATGGAGTTCGGATGATAACCTGCCGATTAGACCATTTACCAGATTCTGAACAGGAATTATACAATTTGTTTGAGTTCCTGGATGCGATGGGAATTGAAACAGTGGTTATTCCCGCTTCTGAAAAGGTGAACGATAAACTCAAAGAATTTTGTCGCAAAATCGGTATAAATATCGCGCTGGATTTCTCAAATAAAAGGGAGGCGAAAACTATTAATTCCGCACTTGAAAAATATGGCAATGGCGTGCTTCCGTTATTAACAGGTGACGGCAATTCATATAAAACGTTGACCCGGATGGCAGGCTCGCTGGCAGGTTTTTCAATCGGATTAATCATTGATGATAATAAATCGGATAATTTATCCGCTCTGGAAAGTCTTTTGAATGTTTTATATAAAAAGAAATTATCAGAGGCGATAATTATGATAAAATGCGACTATACAAATTCTGACAGGTTTTCAAAGATTATATCTAATATTAAAAAAACAGCAGTTCAACTAAGCGATAGAAAAGATTTATGAGAGAGCTAAAGTATCCTGTATTTATTTTTGTTTTAATAATTGTTGCGACCGCGCTTTTAAAAGCCGAAGAAGGGCTAAAGAAAATTGTGGTATCAAAAGATGGAAGCAGGCTTGAGACATCAGACGGCAAGCCGTTCGTTCCGTGGGGAATCAACTATTTTAGACCTGAAATGGGATGGGCGCCTAAAATCTGGCGTATGTTTGATCCTGAAACGACACGAATGGATTTTCAGCGGATTAAAAAGATGGGCGGAAATTGCGTCAGGGTTTTTTTAACTTATAACGAGTTTTTGACATTGCCGGATAAAGTAAATGAAAGCGGTCTTAAGAAATTGGATGAATTTTTAAAAATAGCAGAAGAAACGGGAATATATGTTCACCCGACCGGACCAGACCACTGGGAAGGGTTGCCGGACTGGGCGAGGGGAGACAGGATTTGCGATGATAAGGTTTTACGGGCTCTTGAACTGTTCTGGCAGACGATTGCCGAGAGGTATAAAGGCAGAAATGTGTTATTTGCATACGATTTATTGAATGAACCGTCGGTGCCGTGGAACTCGCCGCAACTTATATTGAAATGGAAAGACTGGATTAGTATTAAATACGGCGATTTTAAAAAGGCAAGTGAGGTGTGGGGAGTTGACATTTCTACGATAACCAATTCATTTGTTCCTCCGCGGGATTTAAAAGGCTCAAAATGGCTGAAGGACTTTCAAGAATTTCGGGAAGAAGTCGCGGTGAACTGGGTGAGACGTCAGGCTGCGGCGATTAAAAGGGCTGACAATCAGGCGCTCGTAACGGTTGGGCTGATTCAGTGGTCAATTCCGTTGTTTATTTCAAACCCGTCAATGTATGCGGCTTTCAGACCGTCAAAGATATCGCCGTATCTTGATTTTATGGAGATTCATTTTTATCCGCTTGCCGGTGGGGCTTATACGTATAAGAGCGAGGAGGATGAGTTGCGGAATCTTGCCTATAGCGAGGTTTTAGTTTCAGAGATGTCCAGATGTGACAAACCGGTTGTATTGGCTGAATATGGTTGGTATGGCGGGGGAACATTGCCGGGTTCTAAGGCGCCTGCCGCGAGCGAGGAGCAGCAAGCACGTTGGTGCGAGAACCTTGTTCAGACAACGCGCGGATGGGTATGTGGCTGGATTCATTGGGGTTTGTATGACCATCCTACAGCCACAGATGTAACAAGGCATATCGGGCTGTTTAAATCTAATGGCGAAATTAAAGAGTGGGGGAGGGTCTTTGAAAAAATTGGCAAAGATTTATCTTCCGCAAATTTTGCCAGACCAAAGGCGACTTTTAGTTCTTTTCCGTGGGAGGATGCGGTAATAGATTCGTCGGCTGCGGATAAATATTTCAGAGAATATTACGAGCGGTTCAAGGCTCTTAAAAAGAAAGGTTGAAACTGCAGCTATGTTCAGACATCTGGATTAGATTGCCGGGTCGTAACTGATTTCGGTTTTTCTTGATGGCGTTTCAGAGGATTTTTCCAGCATAGAAACTGCGTATTCGGCGAAAAGATTAGGAAGGAACTTTACCTGACCTGCCTTATTAATATAGGCGCTTTTAACAATTTTTGCACCAATATCTTTGCAAAAATCTTGAAAATCTAAGATTGAACAAAAATGGAGGTTAGGGGTTTTATACCAGGGGGATGGAAGGGATGAGGTTACTGGCGCTTTACCGCAAAACATCATCTGCAGCCGCGCCTTTAGATGGGCAAAATTGCTGTAAGAGACAATCACTCGTTTGCCGACTCTGAATGCCTCATTGACAACTTTTTGCGGGTCTAACAACTCCTGCATTGTTCCTAAAAGAAGAATGTAATCAAAGACGCCGTTGCCGTATTGGTCAAGCCCATCCAGCACATCGCCTTGATGAACAACCAATCCCCTCTCAATACATTTAGTGACGAGGTTTGGGTTGATTTCAACTCCTTCGCCTTTTACGTTGCGGATTTTTATCAGCCGCTCAAGGAATTCGCCATCACCTGTTCCGAGGTCAAGAACCGTTGAACCTTCGGGGATCCAATCAATAACAATATCGTAAAGGTTTTTGTGCATTTACTTCAATTTTAACGATGATTGTTGTTATTAGGGTTTTGGGAAATATTTCGGTATTCGGCGTTTAGAAAGTTGCTTAACGCTTTTGAAAATTCAGGGTTTTTTATCAGGAAAGAATCGTGTCCGTAAGGGGTGTCAAGGTTGATGTAGGTTGTTGGTATATTGCAACGTTTGAGGTGCTTTACCAATTCCTTTGATTGTGATGGTGGATACAGCCAGTCTGACTCAAACGAGACAACCAAAAATCTCGCCTTCACATTTTTAAAGACATCGCGTGGGTGGCGATTTTCGAGCAGGTCAAATCGGTCAAGAGCCTTAGTGATATAGAGATAGGAATTGGGGTCAAATCGTTTTACGAAACTCTCTCCCTGATGTTGCAAATAACTTTCAACCGAGAAGAATTCCGGGAACAGGTCTTCGGGTTGCGGCGGGCGTTGAATTTTGCGGCCGAATTTTTTGTGCATAGCGTATTCGCTCAAATAGGTAACGTGTCCGATCATTCGGGCGACGGCAAGCCCGTGCTCGGGGCGGCAGTTTTTGTCATAATAATAACCGCCGTGCCAGTTCGGGTCTGTCATAATTGCCTGACGTCCGATTTCATTGAAAGCGATTTGCATAGCCGAGTGAGCCATACAGGTGGCTATTGGGATGCAGGTGTGAACACGGTCGGGATAATCCACTGCCCACACAAGCGCCTGCATTCCTCCCATACTGCCGCCAATCACGGCAAAGATTTTTTTGATTCCAAGATAATCAAGCAGCATAACCTGCGCCCTGACCATATCGCGAATCGTAACTGGCGGAAATTCAGTGGCGTACGGTTTGCCTGTATCGGGGTTTATTGAACTGGGTCCTGTTGTGCCGCTGCAACCTCCAAGAACATTTGAACAGATAACATAAAATTTGTTTGTATCTATAGATTTTCCTGGACCGACGTGAAAGTCCCACCAGCCGGGGCGTCCTGTCTTTGGGTTTATGCCGGCTACGTGAGCGTCTCCGGATAATGCGTGGCAGACGAGCACCACATTATCTTTTGCCGGGTTTAGTGTTCCAAGAGTTTGATAGGATATTTCCAGTTCCTTTAATTCATAACCGCTCTGGGTTGTGAATCCGGGAAGTTTGACCTTCTGGGTGTGGGTAACTCCGAGGTCAGAGTGATATTTGCTTATCACGCTGTCCTGAAGGTCGCCTTCAAGCATAGATTTTTCTTTTTCATCCATTTTATAAAAATCGGTTAATTTTTGTTATACAATGATATAATAATATCCTGATATGTTGATAATTTCAATTATATTGTTGGAGAGCAAAAAGACGATTCCCCAGGGTTAGTTAGGCGAAATATAGTTGCCCTACGTTTTTAAAGTCCGAGTCGGATTACTATGATTTTACCGCTTTATACGGAAGGTTCAAATCTTCCAGGGTTTTCTCATCGGACGAAGTTCAAGTTTTTTGTTTGCCTCTTTATCTTTTATAAATTGCTCCTTTTTGGGATCAAAAGTCAATTGCCGCTGGAGTCGCGTGGCTATATCGCTCAGGTGGCAGAGTGTATCGGCAATCACAGCATCTTCAATAGGGCAAATAGTGGGTTTGCGCGATTTTACGGAATCAATAAAGTTTTTTGAATGATGAGAACTTTTTATAAGTTGGATTTCGTTAGAGCTGATCTGTTGGGTTGCGAGCGATTCTGGCGATGTTCTAATTTCGCCGCGTCTGACCATTATCCAGCCTTTTGTTCCGTTGAACCCGGTGCCGTGGTCGGCAATCTTTCCATATAAATTCTGCCACTCGCTAAAATCGGTTAATTCATTCTTTTCGTTATATCCATTTGGAGTTCCTTTGAATTTCATCTTCACGCCGCCGGGGAATTCAAAGTTAACATCCCATGCGACTGCGGTATTGCAGGCGCCTTCTTTGGGGAAGATACCTCTGCCGTAGACCTGAAACTGTTGTTTCATCATATCTGGATATCCCCAATAAGCTATATCAAGCGGGTGGACACCCCAGCCGGCGATAAATCCGAGCGCGTAGTCGTAGTTAAACCACCAGGTTTTCCAGGTTCCGGGCGGTATGTTGTCAAAGCATTTGCCGTCGGTGTATGGTGTAAAAGGCGCCGGACCGAGCCAGAAGTCGTAATCCAATCCTTCTGGCGGTTGAGTGGGTTTGGTTGAACCGCCAGGACGGCTTGCAGCGCACCAGACGTTGATCTGTTTTAATTCTCCGATATATCCGTTTCTTACCAATTCGCAGGCTTGTCGGAATTCCCGGCTTGACCGCTGTTGTGTGCCAAACTGAAATATTAATTTCTTTTTCTGAATTATTTTTCGTAATATTTTGTCTTCTTCAAGCGATAGACCGAGCGGTTTTTCAACATACATATCTTTTCCTGCCTTTGCGGCTGCGAGCGCTACTGGAACGTGCCAGTGATCGGGTGTGGCAATTAAGACTGCGTCAATGTCTTTTCGTTCAAGCAGCTCTCTGAAATCGTGATAGGTGGCAACATCATTCGTCTGGTATTTCTGTTTAACCATATTGACTGCGGCATCAAGGTTTATTTTAGCCACATCGCATAGTGCCACCACCCGCGCGTCTTCAAGTCCTAAAAAACCGCCCATTACACCTCGTCCTTGCGGTCCAACGCCTATGCAGCCGACGTTCACCTTGCTATTTGGAGAGACTCCAGATGCCCCTAATACGCTTCGGGGAACAATTGTGGGAATTGCAGCCAGAAACGTTGTAGTGGCAATGCTGTTTTTTAAAAATGTGCGTCGGGAAATTTTATTTTTCATAGGTATAATTTATTTGAGGAAAAAGAATAGAGTCAATTCAATATTTATTCTTTACATTAATGTCGTGTTTATTTTTAATTCTAATAATACTACTAAAATGAGAAAACATTTATTTATATTTATAGTTATAGAAGTCTTACTCTTTTTTTCTGGTTTTCTGAAAGTATATTCTCAAACCGATGCCCCGCACAATTTTGAGAACGCGATCAATTGCTTCCACTGCCATATAACAGCTACTGGTTTAGAGAATTCAATTTCCAATTCTGTTGGAAATGCAAAACTTTGCCAGAGTTGTCATACGATGGGTGGTATGGCGTATAGACATCCGATGCTGAATGCGCAGCAGGCGCTTCCGACGTTTGGATTGCCGGAGGAGTTAAGTCCATCGGGCATTTCGCATAGATGGGATTCAAGCATCTCTGGACATACGATATTTGTTGGCGGTTCAAATTTCGGCTCTTCAACAGGCAGAATTGTTTCGCAGGGGGCTTTAACAAATCGTATTCCGAAAACATTCACAATAGTGATTACTTCTGATGGCGATAGTGGCAGCGCGTTTTTTACCTGGTTTTCTACACCACCATCTCCAAAAGGGGGGACAAATGTGTTAACAGGAACAAATATTGTTTTGTCCGACGGCATTTCAATTACCTTTCAAAATGGGGCTAAATCTCCTTCTTTTCGTGCAAATGACAGGTGGTATCTCGTAATAAGACCGAACATAAACGTCCCAACCAACACAATTTTGCTCTCATATCTTGATGGGGGAAAAATGAAATGCTCCACCTGTCATAATCAGCATAGTCAGGCGTACGAACCGTTTGACAAATCTGCCCCGCCTTATCAGGCAGGTGCTGGCAATGGCAGACATTATATGAGGATAAGCAACAATGTTTGCCAGTTATGTGTTGAGTGTCATCAGGCATATAATGTGGATGATGCGGCAAAAGGTTCTCATCCTGTTGGAATTGCAATTACAAATTCGGCTGAATTCAAACACCCCGATTTTTTACCATTTGATAAAACTGAAGATAAAATAAGATGTTTGACCTGTCATCAAGTTCATAATAGTCCGATTGCGGATGGCAGTTTGTTACGAACGAATGTTAATAATTTATGCAGAGACTGTCATTTAAAAGGGGACAATAGCCAGAATACTGCGCATCTTAACAGCACTAATGGAGTATTATTCCCTGGCGGACAATACGGTTCGGTGGCTCCTGCCATTAAGGATGAGTTATTGAGGGGGCAATGTGTGAATTGTCATAGGGTTCACGGTTTTCCGATTGCGACGACACCAACAAAGGTTTACGCAAATCTTACTATTGAAAAAGAGGAACTGTTGTGTATTACCTGCCATGATGGGTCACCTGTTCAACTGGATATAAGGACTGAATTTAGTAAACTTTATCGTCATCCGGTTACATCTTATACAGGTAGGCATTCAACAGCGGAGTATTCGGACCCGACAAGATATGGTGTTACGAACCGTCATTCCGAGTGTGTGGATTGCCATAATCCGCATTATGTCGGCAAGGATACAAACATTGTGAAGGCGCCGTACGGCTCGGCTAAACTTAAAGGCGTGGCGCGGGTTTCAGTAGTTAATGTGACCACCAACACGGTAAATTATGTCTTCCGTTTGCCATCAGATTCAACGCCTGTGAAACAATATGAGGTATGTTTTGTGTGTCATTCGTCTTTTACAACCCAGCCGTCCGGGCAAAGCGATATGGCGTTAAAGTTTAATACAATGAATGCATCTTATCATCCTGTTGAAGGGGTAGGCAAAAATACCAATATAAATGTAAATGCGTTTGTGAATAACTGGCGGGGCGATTCAATGCTTTATTGCACTGATTGTCATTCAAGCGACTCAGGTTTAACCGACAGTCCGCACGGCTCGGCATACCAGTATATTCTTAAAAAACCGTACACCCGAAGCAGCGCGTCAAGGACGATGTCAAACAATGAAATCTGTTTTGATTGTCATAATTATGACACTTATGCCAATGATGGCGCCAGTAACACTGTAAAGGCGTATAGCCGATTCAACCCGCCTGCGTACAATCGCGGGCATACTTACCATGTTGGAAATCGGCGTTATCCCTGTTATGCCTGCCACGATACCCACGGCTCGGCTGCCAACAAATTTTTGATAGTTACCGGAAGAAACCCGGGATTAAACAGTTATACTATGACAGCAAGCGGCGGCACCTGTGCCCCGACCTGTCACGGTTCAATAACCTACAATTCATTAAATTATGCGCGATAAAATTAAAATGTTTTCAAGGTTAATCACTCTGGTTGTGTCCTTTTTATTCATCCATTTAGTATTCCAGTTAAACGGGGCGGCGCCTCCGCAATCTGTCTCAGTTGCGTCATACCAGAATATTTCATCAACCCCGACGCGAATGACGATTGACAAACTCGGGCATATCTATGTAACCGATTCGCTACGTGGTGAAGTCGCCAAATACGATGGATTTTTAGAACTTATACAGAAAAAAGAAGGATTGGGGACGCCACTTGGAATTGCTGTTGACGGAGTGGGAAGAATTTATGTTGGAGAGCAATCGTCCGGTAGCGTTACCATCTTTGACACAAATTTCAATGCCATTGGAAAACTTGGATCAGGTAATGGAGAGTTTCTTTTGCCAAATTACATATCGGTGGGTCAGTCTAATGGAACCGAATTGATATTAGTTTCAGATAGCGCTGCGAATGATATA
>JBAMMJ010000229.1:0-18437 GCA_039793825.1 Verrucomicrobiota bacterium
CGTTATCGGCTATAGATTTTATTCAAAATGGATTGCTGCAAAAGTTCTTGCTTTAGATGATAGACGCGCTACACCTTGCGAAGTTCATGAAGATGGTAAGGATTATGTCCGCACAAACAAGTGGATTGTCTTCGGACATCATTTTGCCGCAATCTCAGGACCGGGTCCACTTGTTGGTCCAGTCCTTGCCGCGCAATTTGGATACCTGCCCGGCACGTTATGGATATTGATTGGCGCTGTGCTCGGAGGCGCGGTTCAGGATTTTGTGATTCTGGCATTTTCAATGCGGCGGGACGGTCGCTCACTTGGGCAGATGGTTAAAGATGAAATAAGCACACCAGCCGGCATAATCTCGCTAATTGGAATACTGGCAATTATGACAATCCTGCTTGCGGTTCTTGCCCTTGTGGTTGTCAAGGCGCTGGCTGAAAGCCCGTGGGGGATATTCACCGTTGGCGCAACTATCCCAATCGCAATGTTTATGGGTAGTTATATGCGATTTATTAGAATCGGAAAAGTCCTTGAAGCCTCAATAATTGGCGTTGTTCTTTTGTTGCTTGCAGTTTATGGAGGAAAATTCGTTTATGCAGATAAAGAATTATCAAAGATGTTTACTATCGGCGCAGAACCGCTGGCATGGGCAATTATTTTATATGGTCTTGCAGCAAGCGTGTTGCCCGTCTGGTTGCTTCTGGCTCCTCGCGATTACCTCAGCACCTTTATGAAATTAGGGACAGTTTTTATCCTCGCAATCGGATGTTTTTTTGTCCTGCCTGATCTGAAATTCCCAGCCGTCAGCAAATTCATTGACGGCTCCGGTCTTGTTGTTGCCGGAAAATTGTTTCCATTTTGTTTCATAACAATTGCCTGCGGCGCAATCTCTGGATTTCATACCCTTATTTCAAGCGGTGTAACGCCAAAAATAATAACTCGCGAGTCCTATGCGCGGACAATTGGTTACGGCGCAATGTGCCTTGAATCGCTTGTGGCAATAATGGCTATGATTGCTGCCTGCACCCTTGAGCCGGGAGTTTATTTGAGTATGAACGTAAAAGGCGTTGGCAATAATTACGCAGAAATAGCCGCAGATACAGTCGCAAAGGTTAACGCCGCCGGATTCCAGATAACAACGGACAAAATGGAAAAACTCGCAGAAGAACTTGGCGAACACAGTCTGTTCGGAAGAACAGGTGGCGCAGCCACGCTTGCTGTTGGAATGGCTCAGGTTTTCAGCGCTTTTACACATAATCGTTGGTTAGATTTGTGGTACCACTTTGCAATTATGTTTGAAGCCCTATTTATTCTCACCACTCTTGACGCAGGCACACGTGTGGGACGTTACATATTACAAGACGCTCTGGGGCATATCTGGAAACCGCTCGGCGACATAAAAAATATAAAAGGCAATATACTCGCAAGTTCAATAATGGTCTCGTTATGGGGATATTTTTTGATTCAAGGCGTTCGCGACCCACTAGGCGGCGTGAATTCGCTCTGGCCATTATTCGGAATCGCAAATCAAATGCTCGCCGCAATAGCGCTTTCCCTGGCAACAACAATCATCTTGAAGTCCTGCCTTATTACACTAAAACAGTCCTCAGGTCTACTATTAGTAACTGTTTTGAAAAAGTCTAAACCAGCCTTGATAACCTTTATCCCAATGCTCTGGCTTTTGAGCGTGACGTTTACTGCAGGCTATCAAAAAATATTCAATGAAGACCCAAAGATCGGATTCATCGCTCAGGCTCGCCAGCTTGAAGCCAAAATCCCCGATCTTGTATCCCAACTTCAAGATGCGACAAAAGCCGGCGACCCTGCGCGAATCGCTTCAGCAGAAAAGGCGTTAAAGACAAACCACGCGCTGATATTTAACAATAAATTAGATGCGCTTGTCGCGTCTGTGTTCCTGATTCTTGTTTCTATTATACTGGTTTTGAGCGCCCGAGAATGGATACTGTTAATTACCCAAAAACGCAAACCCAAACTCCACGAAACAGAGCCAGTCTGGTTGCCCGAGTATGCTGTTATTGAAGGAAGACCAATTAAATGGCTCGGGTGGCTTACTCTGTTGTTGCTGGCAGTAAAAGAAATTTCTGGACAGTCTGCCGTTGACAGAGCAGAAAAAATGATAGCCTCAAACAACTCTCATCATAATGTGAAAACCTGTTGCCACGAGCCAACGTCTGGAAACTTCCTTAACAATCAAATTCATCCCAATAACATTAAACAGAGAGCTTTCATAGCCGCAACCGAACACAGGTTTAAGAATATAAATCGGTGTTGCTAATTGTTCTTATAAGTTCGGAATGATGAATCAATTTAATCACGTTGTATATTTTTAATCACATATTAGGAAACAATTTCTATTAGCTAAAAATTTTCATATTTATAACACATTAATAATCAATGTATTGCTCTTTTAATCCGGAATCATTCTAAAAGATGGCACCTTTTTTGCAATAAACGATCCCGCCTATGAAAAATATTAGAATAAAATCAATTAGATATATCGGGATAGGTTTGATTATAACCATCTCATATCTCTTACCTCTAAAGGGCGAAGAGAAAACCACACATCCGCTAAAAACCGCGCTTTCAGAAACAACAATCAGCGGTTACGTTGATACATCGGTTATCTGGAAAATTGGCAAAGGCAACGGCGGAACTGCGCCGGGCGGAGTGCTGCCGGGACGTTCTTATGACGGGACGTCAAAGCAAGACGGAATAAACCTTAATGTTGTTGGTATAACGTTTAATAAACCTGCCGGGAGCGAAGGATGGTCGGCAGGATATAATGTTACACTTTTGTTCGGACCGGACGCAGCTGGATATAATACTACGCCAGGCATCGGCGTCTCGGATTTTTCACTAAAAGACGCATACGTAGAGCTCAATGTGCCGGTAGGAAATGGCTTGAATTTCAAGATTGGCACGTTTACCGAACCAATAGGATATGAGGTTTTTGAAAGCTATAATAACCCGAACTATAGCCGTTCTTATGGTTATGGTATTGAACCAACCGCTTTGACAGGTGTGCTCGGCACATATAAATTCAATGATATTGTAGGCATAATATTCGGAGTGGAAAATTCCTGGTTACCTGGGGTTAATGCGCGAGCAATTAGAAATGGACTTCCTGCGAGCGAGTGGGAAAAAACCTATTGCGCCGTATTAACGTTAACAGCGCCGGAAAGTTTCGGATTTCTCAAAGGGGCTACGTTAAATCTGGGAGTGATTGATGGGCTTGCCGGAGGCGCAAGCGACACAACTTCATTCTACATCGGCGGAAATTTACCAACGCCATTAAAGAATTTGACTCTCGGATACGCCTACGACTATCGGGGAACAAAAACAACAGACGCCGCCCCTTCTTCTTATGCTTATGCGGCTGGCGTTTATCTGCTTTATACACCAATAGAAAAGCTCAAACTTAATATCCGTATTGAGTACGCCAAAGGGAGCGCAGGTGTATGGTTCCCGCTCAACACCCCACCAAATCCATTTCCGGAGACAAACCCACAAAACAAATTTTTGGGCTTAACCACAACGATTGATTATTCCATCTGGGCAAATGTCATAACAAGACTTGAATTTAGATGGGACCACGACCTCACCGGTCAACATTATTCTGGACCGGGAGATGTCAATATCGGTCCGTTTGGAAACGACGATAGAAACGCTTTTTCCGTGGCTTTAAATTTGATCTATAAATTTTGAACTAATTCAATGACGTAATGTGGTGTTGGTAATTTAAATAGGCGGTTTGGCTGTACGTAAACAATAGATTAAAACTCGCTGAAGAAACGAGCTAAGCCAAACCGCTATAATTATTTATATTTCGCTTTCAAATCCTTTCCGCAGAATCCTTTTTGGTCTTCTGCTACCTCAAATAATATCGGTTTCAGGAAAAACACCTCTCGTTTATGTCAAAAACTAAAGAACCTATCCATTATCAATATTATTGAAATAAAAAATATGGCATATATATTGCTATTAAACCAAATGTAATGAGGAATTTTTATTTGTATTTGATAAATTTCTGGAAATAAAAATAGACATTGCATATAGTTTGCAAGACTTAATAATATATGAATTAGTTTTATGGGATTAAAGCGAATTCTATTAGTTTTAGCGTTGGTGATTTGCGCAGGCAAAACTCATAGCCAGGTTGTCATCAATGAGATAATGGCTTTAAATAATGGCTCGGTCTTCTCACCAAATGGTGATAATCCTGATTATATTGAGCTTTATAATACATCCAGCAGTCCGGTAAATCTTTTTGGATATACATTGACAGATAATACTAATTCGCCAAATAAATTTGTCTTCCCGCAAGGGGCTGTTATCCCTCCAAATGGCTACGTAATTGTGTGGCTTGACTCGGATACAAATAATCCGATTGATTTTCACGCCACCTTTAATCTAAACGCATCCGAAGGCGAAGAAGTCGCACTATATCGGTATGGTGTAAGAGTTGATTATGTAAAATTCGGATTTCAGATTGCAGATAAGCCAATTTGCCGTATTCCCAATGGAACCGGGATATGGAAGCTTGGTATGCCAACACCTTATACTGAAAACGTTGCTGTCTCATTGGGTAATCCTATCTATTTAAAAATAAATGAGTGGATGGCTACAAATTCAAAAGGTTCTGACTGGATTGAGATTTATAATCCGCGTACAAATGGTCCTGTGGATATGAGCCTGATGTATTTTACCAGCACCAAGATGGACGGCACTTCCAATCTTGCAACTTCAGTAATACCGCCTCTTTCATTTATAAACTCCAACGCCTTTTTGCTCTTATGGTGCGACAAAGCGCCAGAAAAAGGCGCTAATCACTTAGATTTAGCCCTTAGTAGCACTTATGGAGAAACCACGAGTATGTATCTCTCAAATCGCGTCACCCTCGTTGACCGAGTTGTCTTTGGACCACAAATTCGTGATATTTCTATGGGCAGATTGCCAGATGGCTCAACAAATATCGTCTATTTCCCGGCAGGACGTTCAACACCGGAGGCAAGCAACTTCTTGCCTATAACGAACCTTGTTGTAAACGAATTGCTTGCGCATACAGACCCACCTCTTGAAGACGCGGTTGAATTCTATAACCCAACCCCAGACCCTGTTGATATAAGTGGTTATTGGTTAAGCGACGATGAGGATTTTCCTCAAAAATATCGAATCCCGGCAAATACTATTGTTCCTCCTTTTGGATATAAAGTGTTTTATGAGTATCAATTTAACGTTGGCCAAAACGCATTCACTTTCAATTCTGCTCACGGCGGAGAGGTCTGTTTGTTTTCTGCAGCCGCTGACGGGAGTCTGACTGGTTACAGGATTGTTAAGGATTTTGTAGCCACAGAGAATGGCGTTTCGCTCGGGAGATATGTTAAAAGCACCGGTGGAACAGATTTTGTACCAATGTCAAAATTATCTTTCACTACAAACCCGCTATATTATGTGTCAAAAGATGACCCGCCGAGTTATATCGGTATATTTAGACTTGGCACAGGAGCGCCGAATCCCTATCCACTTGTTGGTCCAATTATAATAAGCGAAATAATGTATCATCCACCTGATATTGGTACAAATGACAATCCCTATGACGAATATATTGAGCTTTGCAATATCACAACAAACTCCTTCCCATTATACAGTACTGCGACAAACGCCCCAGCCCAGTACACAAATACGTGGCACATTCGCGGTGAGGTTGATTTTGATTTCCCACAGGGGATTGTATTGCCTCCAAACGGAAAGGTGCTCGTTGTAAATTTTGATCCTGCCACAAATACAGCCCAATTAATATCGTTCTGCCAAAAATACGGCATCGCCACAAACACACCTATGTTCGGTCCTTATAAAGGCAAATTAAGCAATAGAACAGGAACGATTGAATTGTACAAACCAGACCCTGTGCAAATGCCACCGCATCCTGATGCCGGGTATGTGCCTTATATATTTGTGGAAAAGGTTAAGTACGAAGACAGGAACCCCTGGCCTACAAATGCCGATGGCGGCGGTTATTCTCTTCACAGATTTAGCTACACCGGTTATGCCAATGATGTAACAAACTGGTTTAGCGGTCCGCCAACGCCCGGTTCAGATTTCCTGCCCCCGGTGATTATTGCCCAGCCCTCAAGTCAAACCGTCTCCGTTGGAGAAACGGCAACATTTTCCGTCAGCGCAAGTGGAACAGCGCCAAGATATCAGTGGTTTTTTAATGGCGCGTTATTAATAAACGCGACAAATCCTGTTTTGACAATCCAGAATGCGACGACAAACCATACTGGCAGTTATTGGGTCGTGGTAACCAATGAACTTTCATCAGTAACCAGCGCCGTGGCAACATTGACCGTATCTACCTCAGTAAAACCAGAATTCGCTATGCCAATTCTTCAGTCAAACAACACTATAAAATTGACTTTGAAGGGAACTCCCGGTCAGGTT
Organism: Verrucomicrobiota bacterium; assembly: GCA_039793825.1. Lineage (GTDB taxonomy): Bacteria > Verrucomicrobiota > Verrucomicrobiia > Limisphaerales > JAKPVM01 > JAKPVM01. Next base: position 6,454 of record JBAMMJ010000229.1, read on the forward strand.
TATTCAATTGATGTATCAACCTCGCTTGTAGACTGGGTCTCTATAATGATAATCACAAATACCGATACAACGATATCAATAACAGATTCAACAACCAATTCACCGAAAAAGTTTTATAGGTCAAGACTGGTTCAATGAAATAAAAAGCGCTTTATTAAATCTTTATTCACCGAGAATATGAATTGCAACGCGGCGGGTATGAGCGGTAGCGCGATGTTCCCATAGATAAATCCCCTGCCAGGTTCCTAATGCGAGCTCGCCATCTTTTAAAATTAATGAAATTGATGTTTGCGTGATTGCCGTTCTAATATGAGCCGACATATCGTCGTCCCCTTCAATAGTGTGAGTATAAACCGGGTCTGCGTCTGGAATAAGCTTTTCAAAGAATCTCTCAAGGTCACGACGGACATCCGGGTCTGCGTTTTCCTGAATCACAAGAGATGCCGAAGTATGCTGAATGTTTAAGGTAACAAGACCGTTTTTTATTCCGCTTTGCCGAATGCACTCTCGCAAATAATGTGTAAATTCATATAATCCGCGACCTTTAGTTCTGATGACAATTTCGTGAAAATGTTGTTTAAACATTTTATCTTTTCTAATTTATTGCGAAGAAGAGGCGTTATTTAACTTCTTCTCAAGTTCAGGGTCTTTTTTAGCTCCGTTAGCCAGCGCCTTCTGATAGTGCCATCGGGCAAGCTCAAGAAACGGTGGATTTTGAGAAGCGTATATCACTGCGAGATTTAAATGAGCCATCGGATTTCCCGGTTGAAGTTGCAGCGCCTTTCTAAATGCGGTTTCTGCCTGTGCCCTCAAACCTTTTTTGCTTAATGCCAATCCTAAATAAATCTGCGTATCAGGGTTGTTAGGATTGCTTTTGATAGATTTTCCAAAGGCTTCTATCGCTTCATCAAGTTTGCCGCGCTGTTCGTTCAATACACCGAGCAGAAATAGTGCGCCCGCATCCTGAGGGTCAATGGACAGGGCTTTGTTTATTGTCTTTTCGGCTTCGTCAAGATTGTTCTGTTCAATTTGAACACTTGCCAATCTGAACAACGTTGATAGATGCGTGCTATCGTATTTCAAAACCTCCTGCAGCTTGGTCTCAGCTTGCTTGAGCCTACCTGATTCAATATCTCCTTGAGCCTCAATCACAAGTTTACTCGCATCTGGCGGCAATTCTTTAACCTTCCTGGGCTGACCAACATCAGACTGGACCTTTGAAAGTTCAGCAGTCTTCATTATTTCAAGTTCCTCTTTTGTGAAAGGAATTGATTTTGACTCATAGACGTCAAGCCTTGCTCTAAGCGCATTTACTTGAGATTCCAGCTCAGAAACTTTGGCAACCTGTGATTTTTTCTGAACATTATAAAATTCTTTTGTCAACGAGTTTAGTTTCTTCTGCAAATCCTCGTTTTCTTTTTCAAGTTCCCGGACCCGTTTTTCGTTCTTTAAGCGGCTTTCATTTAAAGCCTTATTTTCGGAAGCAATACTCGCAATCTGTTTTTCAAGTTCACTCTTTTCCTTTATCAAAGAATTTAGTTTTTTACCGGCTTCTTCCGCTTTTATATTTGCAAGGGCAAGCTCTTTTTCAAGATTTTTAATTCTTTCAACGCTCTGTTTATAATCATCAATCTGTTTTGCGGCATCGTTTAAAGACTTTTCTAAAGCCTCTTTTTCAGCCATCAACCCCTTTATTTTCTTGTCTTTAATAACGTTTTCGCTTGCTCTTGCAGTCAGGCGAGTTTCAAGGTCTTTAATCCTTGCATCCATTTCGGCGCTTAAAGGGTTTGTATTAGAATTTTTGAGTCGCGCCTCAAGCAATTCTTTCTCTATCTTTAAAGCCTCGTATTTGCCTTTTAAAACACTCAACTCCTCTTTTGTGGCATCAAGCTGTTCCTTCATAGACTTTGTTTTATCCGAGAGAGATTGATTCTTCAGTTGTTCAATTTGTTGTTTAAGCAGCTGGTTTTCCGCGGTTAAATTTTCAATATCTGAGGACACCGGAGATTTGGACCTTAGTCGTTTGGTCAGGTCTTCTTTCTCCTTTTTCAAAGAGGCTATTGTTCTATTCTGGCTTTCTATGGCTTTGTTCAAATCTTCAATTTTATTCTGGAGCCTTTTAATCTCCTTCTGTTCTGATTTTGAAGCGAATCTTGCCTGCTCTTCCTTGAGAGATTTTTCCAACTCTTCTTTTTGTTTCGCAAGGAGCGATAACTCTCTGGTTTGGCGGTCAAGTTTCTCTGATGTTTCGGCAAGGGCTTTTTGAACAGCCGCAAAAGCGGCCGGCTCTATCAATTTTGAACTTCTATCCTTCTCATGATTTATAGATACCTGCAAAAGTTCAACCTGTTTTTCAAGGTTCCTTATTTTTTCATTTGCCCTCTGCAGCTCGCCCGGGTCCACAGCGACAGGTTGAACCGATAAGGCTTCTTTTAATTTTACTTGCAGCTGGTCGCGCTCGGCTTTTAACTGCGAAAGTTGCTGCTGGAGGATTTGGATCTGATTTTTAACTTCTTCCGGTATCTCTTTTGTTTTTATCTGTCCCTGTGGCTGTTGCTGCGGTTGTTCAGCTACCTTTGATGGTTGTTGGTCTGCTTTTATTTGAATTTGTTGGGCGCCTCCGAGCGATGAAATTTTTTCAGAAAGATAATTCAATCTATATTTAACAACGTTTGGATTCCAGGATGGAAAATTCTGCTGAAACTTTTCTAATTCGGATTTTGCCTCTAAATACTTCTCAACCGCAAGTTTACTATCCCCTGATTGATTCAAACTATCAGCCTGCTGGATTTTTTCGTAAATTTTTACATATATATCGTCGGCGTCTTCTGATTTTACGTGCGCGACGCTAATAATCAACAATGCGATGATTAAGCAAATCTTTAAATTCATACCGTCTAAATTTAATAATAATTTAATTTTAATGCAATACTACTCATTGACATATTTCAATTGATTGTGCTAATATTTTTGTTAATGGTTGAAAAGATATGGGCTCGTTGTTAGACCAGCATGTTCTGGTGCTAAATCGGCTGTGGCAGGCTGTAAATGTTTGCTCGGTGCGAAGAGCCCTTACTTTGCTTTTCACGGGGCACGCCGAAGTTGTATTCAAAACCTCTGACGGTTCATTCCAGACTTTTAATTTTCTTGAGTGGCACGACTTTTCTCAACGCGAACCAGCCCCAAACGAAAGCATTTCCACTGTCTCGTTTAAAATAAGAATCCCGCGCGTCATTATGCTTTTGTTTTTTGACAAACTTCCCAAAAAAGAGGTCAAATTTACCCGACACAACATCTTTGAACGGGACAAGAATACCTGTCAGTATTGCGGAAGGGTTTTTGATAGAAAAGATTTAAACCTTGACCATGTGATTCCAAAAGACAGGGGCGGTCCGACAACATGGGAAAACATTGTCTGTTCCTGTATTGAATGCAACACGAAAAAGGCAAACCGCACGCCTCAGGAAGCCGGGATGAAATTAATCCGCAAACCTAAAAAGCCGAAATGGCGCCCATTTGTTCAGATCAATTTCAACATACCGCAGCATGACAGCTGGAAGCATTTCATAGATATCGCTTATTGGAATGTTGAATTAGGCGAAGACATTGAATAACTTTTAATTCGCAACCGGTTACAAATGGTTCTATTAGTCTTTTTCAAAAGAGATTTTTCATTAATTCTTATATTGAGTAATCTGGTTTAAATATTTATTCTAATCGTATGGCTCCAGAAAATAAAATCGGCGCGTCAATTTTTAAAGAAGAGCAACGATTTTCAGTTCCAGTATTTGTTATCCCAATGCTCCTCATCACCCTATTTGTTACATATCTTGTAGTTGATGGAATGTATAAACAATTGGTGCAAGGCATTCCCTGGGGAAATCATCCAATGTCAAACTCTGCTTTGAAAATCGTTGGACCATTGATAATAGCCTTCGTATGGGGGGTATTTTATCTCTTTGTGTATATGCGGCTTATAGTCGTTGTAGGCGAAAATGCCTTATTGATATATTTTAGACCGTTCATCAAAAAACTCATAGAATATGAAGCTATTCAATCCTGCGAGGCTGTACAATACAAACCAATCAGGGAATTCGGAGGCTGGGGAATAAGATACCGTTCTGGGGAAACAGCATATACAGTCTCTGGCGATTGTGGGGTGAGACTCCACTTAAAGAATGGCAAAAAGATTCTCATCGGGTCTCATCAATCTGAGCGGCTTTCAAGCGAAATCAGGAACAAAATAAAAAAATAGTTATATTAGTTAGTTTTACCTTGATAACATTTATTGTTAAAAACTTTAAAAACAGATTGACATAATATTAAAAAAATTATTTGATTTCAGTAAATATATTGTAATCCATTACGACTGCGAATGTTATTTACTTAATTATTGAGCCTAAGGTAGCGGTCTAATGGGTTTGTGTTGGGAACTTTTAAATCTGCCGGCACGGGTGTGTCAGCGCAGTAACAGATATAAAATTAACCAATTAGATATACAATGAGCAACCAGAATCAGCAACAGTCTTCACTACCGGGTTATATAACAAGCGCAGCGCCAAATCCAAAAGACAAACGCGCTCCGTGGTATAAAAACACAGCGCCGACATATGCCGGAATATTCCTATGGTTCGTATTCTGGCAGGATGCCGCAAATGGAGGTACGCTCGGCGGCACCTTATCACAAGGGATAGGATTAGCCCTGTTTGGAATACTACTTGCGGCGCTTGTGTGCCATTTTTTGTTTTACCTTGTGCCGGGTATGTTTGGTATGAAGACAGGATTGCCGCTTTATATCGTCGGCACATCAACATTTGGGGCTCAAGGCGGTTTTATTATGCCGGGCTTTTTAATGGGAGTTCTACAATTTGGATGGTTGGGCGTAAATATTTACTTCTCTTCTTTAGCCCTGGCTGCAATGATTCCAATCCCTGCTAAAATAATAATGATAATCTGGGGCGTTCTGGCAGCATTTGTCGGGTTAAAAGGCATCCAATATGTGGCTCGCGTCGCTACCTATCTTCCATTAATTCCGCTGGCAATTCTCCTGATAATGTTTTTCAAAACAATAAGCGGAATCGGCAGTTTCTCTCCGGATAAATTAATAGAACTTCATAAATCTGCCGTACCGCAAGCGCCAGCCGCTCTGGGCACAACTGGCGTAATCGCCTTAATAATGACCTACATTGTAGGATTCTTTGCCACTGCAGGGGCTGCAGGCGTTGATTTCGGACTCAACAGCAGGGATAAAAAGGATGTTCAATGGGGTGGATTGATAGGGATTGCTCTTGCAATTCTTGTCACGGCTGGAATTTCAGCCCTGATAGTAGCCGGCGCCTACGGCAACGCGGATATTGCAACTAAAGCAGTCAAGGCAGCCTCCGGCGCAGACGGCGGTATATTGAGGTCAACTAATTTAATTCCAGTTGTTATGGGTGATAACGTCGGTAAATGGATGATGTTTTTATTGGCGCTGGCTTCATTTCCGCCTGCTTGCTTCTCTTCCTTCATCGCCGCGAATAGCTTCAAGACAACACTGCCAAATGTCAATCCATTTGTATCAGTTGGAATTGGGGCAGCGGTCAGTATCATTCTTGCACTAACCGGTCTTGCCGGGAAGGTTGTTCCGGTTTTCGTCATCATCGGCGCTTCATTCGGTCCAATCTGCGGGGCTATGATGGTTGACTATCTGCTTGCTGGTGGTAAATGGACAGGACCGCGGGCTGGATTTAACCCGGCAGGCTGGATTTCGTGGGCGCTTGGATTTATTGTCGGTATCCTTCCAAATCTCGGCGTGGCAATTCCAGCGGCGCCTGTCCTTGCCTTTATCGTTGGTGCAGTCGTGTATTTCCTGTGCGCGAAGATGGGACTGCAATCTCAGGTTCTTCCATTGCCTGAAAAACTTGCCGAAGCCACTAAATAACAACAAACAAGCGTATTTATATAATTGTTAGATTAAAAATTAACCAAAACGATGAACATAAGCCGATTTGCTAATTGCTAATCGGCGCAAAATTTATTTCAGTGATTATCCACCCACCTCCGCTCTGGCTTCGGCAGCCAGCGGCGTGCTTAAATAGCGTTCACCTGTGGAAGGGGCAATCGTTACTATCAATTTTCCCTTATTTTCAGGTCTTTTCGCAACTTCAATAGCCGCCCAAACATTTGCGCCGGATGAAATACCGACAAGTATACCCTCTTCTTTCGCAAGGCGGCGCGCCATTGTAAAAGCGTCTTCATTGCTCACCTGAATGCACTCGGTAATCTGCGGATTGCCATTCTCATCTTTAAGGTGAAGATTCTTAGGAATAAATCCAGCCCCAATTCCCTGAATCTTGTGCGCGCCGGGTTTTTGCGGCTGACCAGCCAATGTTTGCGAAATTACCGGTGAATCTTTTGGTTCAACAGCAATTGCCTTAAATGACGGTTTCAATGGCTTTATGTATTCATACACGCCAGATATCGTTCCGCCGGTGCCAACACCGGCAACAAGAATATCAACCTTCCCATCGGTGTCTTCCCATATTTCTTTACCGGTTGTGAGCCTATGAATTTCAGGATTAGCAGGATTATTAAATTGTTGAGGAATCCAGGCGTTGGGAATCTCTTTTGCCAGTTGTTCAGCCCTCGCAATTGCCCCTTTCATACCTTCTGCGCCCGGTGTCAAAACAAGCTTAGCCCCCAGCATCGCCAACAAAACTCTCCGTTCAAGCGACATCGTCTCAGGCATAGTCAAAATGACCTTATATCCTTTTGCCGCCGCTACAAATGCGAGCGCTATCCCGGTATTTCCACTCGTAGGCTCAATTATTACCGTATCCTTGTTGATAATTCCTTGGCGCTCTGCGGCTTCTATCATCGCCATACCAATCCTGTCCTTGACGCTCCCAAGGGGATTGAAAAATTCGCACTTCAAAAGTATTGTAGCTTCCAAGCCAGCAGTTACCTTATTTAACCGAACAAGAGGCGTTCTGCCAACTGTTTCCACTATGTTATTATAGATTTTGCCCATAGTTTATTTATTATTAACATTAGCAAAATAATCAAGTTAATTTAACTATATATTATTACACCTAAACCCATTTTTTTCCACAGACCTTAATTTAAAATGTCTCCAAACTATTCAAAAGTATCCCCAAAATCGTCAAAAACGTTCTTAGTTTCTTCTGATTTCAGGCTATTTTCTGTCGCAAATTGCAAAAGAGTAAAACTTGATGATAAAAATACAAGTTTGCCGATACCAGGGGAGACACCGATAATTTTGTCGCGGGACATTTCTTCAATCTTGAAACTGAAGGTCCCAAAATCTGAAAGAAAGCCGCGAACAAGGTTTTCGCTTTGATTGTTAATTTCCTTATTTTGTTGCGCAAAATCTATGCTGACTATCCTTTCCAGAGGAATATCAAGTTTTCCAAAATCAGTCTGAATCTTTAGCAACTGGTTTGAGACCAATAATATTTTCCCTTCAATCAAATCTTTATTTGCCAGTCTTACAATGTCGTTTGAATACCTATTTGTAACAGAATCTGCATCATCAATTCTACCGTGCCATCTGGTTATCCTGATTTTGCTTATCTTTATTCTGGAAGAACTTTGTTGATTAAACAGGATGCCGTTGCCCTCACCGAGAAAGTCGCTTTCGTCTTTCCATAACTTTAAGAATTTTCCATTCACGAAAAGCGCAATATCTCTTTGTTCTTTATCCACCTTAATTGAAATGCTCGCTTTTGTATTTTTTGCGAATTCAGGAATCTCCACCTGTCCTAAGACCGTTATTCCTGTGGGAGACCTGCGGTGAAGATAGGCGGCCCTGTAGGTAAAAAGCATCATATAAGAACGACCCGTATAAGGGGCAAGAGTGTCTGAATAAAAGAAAACCGTGAAGGCAAGATTTCCACGCCATTCAAGGTCAAAATCTATGCTTGCTTTCTCTGGAAGTTGAAAATATCTGCCTATCGCCCCCTGCCCATTATTATAAAAGGCATTGTTCGTATAATACCAGGGTAGTTGCGGTTGCGGCTGGGCTGGAATCACACCTTGCCGTCCGCCGGCTACGATAACGTTAACAAAAAAACCCGGATTATGCACAGTCCATCCATCTACAGAACGTGGTCCGTCAAATATTAAGGCTGCCCCGGCAGAGGGAGTAAAAGATTTAAGTTTGGCGCGCGGAATTTTAATCCTCCCGCAAAACCAGGTATCAACCGTCAATTCATCGTTGTCAAATCCTATAAAATTAGCCGAGAAAGAATCTTCGTTTGCCAATCTTACTATAGAATTGCCAGATTGTGTGTTTGTAGTTCTATTAATTGAATCCAGATATAGTTTAAAAATTCCCTCCGGTTTTATAGTGACATTTGTGTCAAGGAGTGCGGAGTAAAACTCTACAGCGGACGAACTATTAATCTTTTGCAGTTTCCCCTGCAAAATGTCTCCGGTTATGAATTCAATTTTATCGCAATTTGGCGGCGTTCCGTCGCCTCCAGAAGCAACGGAATAAAAGGCGAGATTAAGGCTTAACCAACCTGCTATAAAAATTAAGGTTGGTATTCTAACATTTTTAAAAAGTAAGCTAAACATTTACTATTAAGATAAATTAACACTCATTTAAATGATGTCTAATTTCGGCAAGCATTTCGTCAAGCGGTTGAGTTTTGGTGATATAACCAGCCGCGCCTTCGGCATAAGCCCTTGAAACAAGAGAATCGTCCCGTCCTAAACCTGTAAAAATGATAATTGGCGCCTCTGGAATAGCGGTTTTAAGGGGCTTGATGAGGTCAAGACCATTGCTTGTGCCGAGGTCTATGTCAAGTATTACCAGATGAAAAACAGACTCGCCGACGCATTGCATTGCTTCTTCTGCTGTTGCAACAGAAGTAACCTCGTATCCACGCTTTCTCAAAAAAAGATTAAGTAGTTCACGAGTCGGCGCTTCATCATCAACAACTAAAATAAATTTCTTCATAATCAAATCGGGCGCGTTGCTTTAATAGTAGTTGTAAATCTAAACTGTATTTATATGAAAAAGTCAATCAGTGAATCAACATTTTTGATTTTATCTTGCAAACCGATTTTAAACTAAATTTAAATCATCTGGCAATTGAGGAGATTAGTTCCTTACTTTCAATTAATGTGAGACGCGGATGACAGCAAAAAGCAACTGTATCCGCTGAATGAGAACGATTAACCATTAGAAATATTTAAAATATTATTTTGTAATTAATTGCCGCGACGCATTTAACTGATAGTAAAAATGCGCTTATAAAGCGTAATTGAATTTAGATTTCAATATGTTTCAATAAATCTTATGCTTTGAATAAGTTAAACTATAATTAGAAATATGAATAAATTGGCAAAAAATGTTCAGGTATTGCCAAATGTTGTGTAGAATAAAATCTATTTGGTTCTAATATGTAATTTAGTCATTTTTCTAACCGGTATTTTGGCTGAAAACAAAGTATAAACGCTGTGGTTTAAATATTTAAAGCAATTAGAGAACCGCTGTGGGAGAAACAGATTCAAAAGAAGAGCGAGAATGTAAGGATGCGTCACCTGTGTTACAGGTACCACGGGCGAAATCTCCCTTTGACCAGCCGCGTCAATATTTGCAAAATGAATATGTTTACCTCATAATGTCATATCGGGCGCGCGGTCTGGCGGTAGGGGTAAATGTCAATCCTGACAAACTTTGCAATTTTGATTGTGTATATTGCGAAGTGGACAGGCGTGTAAAGGGTGGAAGGAGCGTTATAAATATTGAAACGCTCATATACGAACTGAATCAAACCCTGCAAAGCATTTACGATGGAGAGCTGCGACAACTACCTACGTTTAAGGATTTGCCGGAAGAACTTCTTGAACTTAAACACGTTGCCTTAAGCGGAGATGGTGAACCAACGCTTTGTCCACAATTTGCCGAAATTGTTGAAAGCATAGTCCACCTGCGCGCGCTGGGACAATTCCCATTTTTTAAAATCACGTTGGTAACAAATTCAAGCGGGCTTGATCTTCCCTGGGTTCAGACTGGCTTAAAACTCCTGACGGATAACGACGAGGTCTGGGCAAAATTGGACGCAGGAACTCAGGAATTTATGAATAGGATAAATCGTCCAAAGGTTTCTATTGAAAAAATTCTGTCCAATATAAAATTAGTGGGGCGAAAACGACCGATTGTAATTCAGAGTTTGTTCCCTTCAATTCGCGATGAATATCCGCCTGACGAAGAAATTGAACACTACGCACGGCGGTTGTTGGATTTAAAATTGAGCGGGGTGCAAATATCGTATGTTCAAATTCACTCGGCGCGCCGGCCGGTGACTAATCCAGAATGCGGGCATCTGCCGCTAAAAGTCTTATCAAAAATCGCAAAAACTGTAAGAGAAATTACCGACTTGAGAGTGGAGGTTTATTAGTTAATCATTCGGGCTTACAAAAGTTTAAACCTTTATTACAAGGGTCTTTATGTCTGTATATTCATTAATCGCATAACGAACCCCTTCTCTTCCAATGCCTGAATCTTTCCATCCGCCATAAGGCATTGCGTCTGCGCGAAACGTCGGGATATCATTAACAATTATCCCGCCGACCTGTAATTGCTCAAATGCCTTGAAGATGTAGGAGATATTGTTTGTAAAAATTCCTGCCTGAAGTCCAAAATGCGAGTTGTTTAAATGACTCAACGCTTCATCAAAGTTATTGTATTTTTCAACAACCACAATTGGCGCGAAAATCTCTTCAGAACAAACGCGCATCTGCGGTACTGTATGGGTAAGTATTGTCGGTTCAAACCAGACGGAATCGCAATGCCCGCCGATGAGTATCTTTGCACCTGAATCAACTGCTTCGTTCAAAATATCCACAGCCCTGCGGGCTGCAGCAGGAGAAATCATCGGTCCAAGATCGGTACTTTCATCAAGTGGATTTCCTGTTTTCAACTTGCTTGTAAACTCAGTCAAAGATTCAACAAATTTATCAAAGATATCGGTATGAACGTATATTCTTTGAAGAGAAATGCAGATTTGACCTGAATAAGCAAAAGCGCCAACAACGCAGCGCTGCGCCGCGTATGCAATGTCGGCATCTGAATGCACAATAGCGCCCGCACTGCCTCCAAGTTCAAGTATCACCCGTTTCTTGCCGGCTTTAGATTTTAATTTCCATCCAGTAGCCGCGCTTCCTGTAAAGGTTAAAATCTTTAAACGGTCGTCTGAAACCATCCGTTCTGCAAGGTCATTATCAGACAATAAAATATTTACGATGCCCGGTTCACTGCCAGCGTTATTTATTGTCTGGGCGAGTTTCAAAGCAGTCAACGGAGCCTGTGGAGAAGGCTTTAACACAATGGTTGCTCCGCAGGCAAGCGCCGGCGCTATCTTATGCGCCACAAGATTGAGAGGAAAATTAAACGGTGTAATGCCGAGAATCGGACCGACTGGAAATCTGCGAACAATTGCGGCTCTTCCTTTCAGGGATTGGTCATAATCAAGTGGCAACCATTCGCCGCGTATCCTTTTTGCTTCTTCAAGGGCTTCGGTAAAGGTCAAAATTGCCCTTTCCACCTCTAATCGTGAATATTTTATCGGCTTTCCGGCTTCAAGTGAGATTAACCTTGCAAAATCGTCTTTTTGACTTTTTATTCCTTCTATAACATTTGAAATAAGTTCAGCGCGTTTATAAGATGGAAATCCGCTAAACTTCAAGAACGCTCGTTGAGCCGATTGGATTGCGTTTTCTGCGTCTTCAGGAGAGCAATTATACGCGGTTGCGATAACCTCATTATTATGGGGCGCTCTGATCTGAACCGGATGCGCAGATTTTACAAAGACGCCGTCTATATAGTTATTGTATTCAGCCGGGTTGATGTTCATAAAATACCGATAATAGATTTAAAACTAAATTTCCAAATTAATCAACCGTTGTAGTCCGATTCTCATTGGCACGATTCCAAACCCAACCGACATCAATGCGAACGCAAACCAGCATAA
>JBAMMJ010000230.1:0-2393 GCA_039793825.1 Verrucomicrobiota bacterium
CTCCAATAATCATCCAGACGCCGTGCTGTTGAGCCAGATCGGTAATGGAACGGTAAATCTCCTCATTATATCTAAACAGGTCTGGCACGGCGGCTTCGGGGAGGATAAGGATGTCGGGTTTTGCGGAGAGCGCAAGTCGGCATAGTTCAAGCAATTTTTGAAATCGGCGCGTATTTTCGTTTTTATCCCAGATAATTGTTTGTGGGATTGACGGCTGGACGAGCGCCATTTTAACCTGCTGCGGTTTGCGGACGGTCTGGTAATTGAAGAGGGAATAGATTCCGTAAATTAACACGAGCGAAAAATATATTAGCGGGAGTATAACAGGTTTTAGCCACGACCATCTGTGTAATGGACTTTTGATTAGCAGGTCTGCGGCAATCGCCAGAGCCACAGAAATCCAGACAATCAAGAATGAAACTCCGTAGACGCCTGCGATTGCGCATATCTGGATTGCTGGCAGAACTCTGTATTGAGAGACTCCAAGAAAGTTCCAGGGGAAGCCGGTAAGCAAATGGGCTCGGAGAATTTCCAGTCCAACCCAGACTATTGCCGATAATAACGGGAAACCGTAGAGGGCGAGGTATGGCTTTGATTTTTTCTTTTCAAAATCGGTATAGATTATATTGCAAAACCAGCACCATAACGCCGGGTAAACCGCCAGATAGGCGCAGAGAGCGAGCCAGCCGGCAATCGGGGCTATTTTTACCGGGATATACAGAAGCCAATGCAAAGAAACACAGAAATGAACCAATCCGGCAAGATAGCCGAGTCTGAATGCCGTAAAAGGAGTCTGGTTTTTTGAGATAAAAAACAGGTATGCCGGGACGATATAGGCGAGGCCGGCGATTTCAAAATCGGGAAATGCGAGCGCCCATAAAAAGCCGCAGATTAGCGAATGAATGAACCTATTTTTTGCCATTATCTGGCTGTATATGGTGTTTAACTGGTTCATTGAATTGAGCGCGCGGATGAGGAGGTTGAATTCGCGGTCTTTGCTGGATTGGTTTGCGTTGACGAGGATTGCGAATTGAGCATAGCGTTGACGATTTTTTCGGCGCCTTTTTTCCAGTTATGTTTTTCAAGCAGCGCCTTTTCCCATTGACAGAGTTGTTGTTGAGAGACATTGAGGGCAAACTTCATTGCGCGCGCAAAACTCTCGTAAGAGTTATTGTCAAAGGCAGCCCCCATTCCAGCCATAACCTCGCGCGATGCCGGGATGTCTGAATAAACCGGGCAGCTCCCACTCAGGACAGCCTCCACAGTCGGCATACCGAATCCTTCGTATTCGGAGAAGATGATCACAGCGCGCGAGCGCGCCATCATTTTGCGGTATTGGGGTTCGGGAACGCGCTGGTGGAGGACCCATTTGCCTTCAGGGAGGTCAAAGCCTTTCGGGAGTCCGCCAACGAGATCGATCTCGCCGTCAAAACCGGTTTTGTCAGCCCATCGTTTTAAGTAGTCAATAGCGAGGTCGGTGCGTTTATGTTTCCAGGGACTGACTAAAACCAGCAACCGATTTGGTTTTTCGCCCTGATATTTTTCTCTCGGTTCAAATCCGGTGCCGATGGCGATTAGCGGAGGCGGCGTGATACCCCATCTTTTTGAGAGCGCCGCAAGTTCTGAAGAGGTAAACTCGCTGCAGGTGAAAATCACCTTTGCCTGAAGCAACGTGGCGCGCAACATTAATTTGAGGTATTTGCATTCAAGCCGATTGAATTCGCCCGGATATACCCGCTCGTAAAAATCGTGTATGACATCCGGAACGTATGCAGCAAGTTTTAGCGGACATTTTTTTAAAAACGATACAAAACCTTTTGGCATAAAAAGCCAATCGTTCCCGGCGCGGACAGCGGCGCGGTAAACGCCGAATTGGTCCCAGATTATCCTGCGTAAGCCGCGTCCGTTGGCTTCGTTGTGGATTTCTATCTTTACAAACGGAGGTAGATTAAGATTTTTGAATGAATCGTTGCTGAAAAGAGTGAACCGTTCAACTTCGGGTCTGCGGCAGAGCGATTCAAGCATACCGACTGACAGATTCAGCAAGCCTATGGAGCGAGTGGCGTCAAAGCACTGCTCCGCGAGCGAAAAAGTTATCGTCAGACCCTTCATTTTCTTAAATTATAAAAAAATATAAAACAACTTTAAAGAGGTTTTAAGGGAGACCTGAATCATTAGCATTCCAGGAAAAAGGAACTTTTAGGTAAAATTAGATAAAAATTATTTAGTAATTGGCTGAACCGACCCCGAAAGTGTCATACACTGGCAATCACTCATAATTAGGTGGGTAGAAAAATGGAAAAATCAATATGACTCTGATAGGGGTAAACAAAATGTTTTTTCTCTGTGTTTCTCTGTGTTCTCTGTGGTTTATTTATTTTTCACCACAGAGG
>JBAMMJ010000231.1:0-18307 GCA_039793825.1 Verrucomicrobiota bacterium
TAAATTTTTTTTTTAAATTAGTATTGAATTATAAAACCGGAGTAATAGAATGAGTTGATAAATTATGAAGACTACAAATATTTACCGCGCGGTTTATGCCATAATGGCTGTAGTAGGGATTACTGTTGTAACATCGGCGTTTTCTCAGACGACGAACTGGGTGGCGATAAACGACCATCATAGGGGGACGACGTCATCGCCTTACGCGAACTTCTACAATCCGTTGCTCAACGATGCCGGATTGAGCGGTCCGCTTACAAACACTGTGGCATACGCTGTATTGCCACAGGGGGCGAGGACACCTGCGTCAATTAATATTACGACTAACGGGGCGTCTTCGCAGGCAGGGGCAATGGGTGCGCCAGCAGCAGGGACGCCTGCAGGTAATTGGTTCCTTCCTTATGTTAATTTTGGCAGTGGCAACCGCGACGCGATTCAGCTCTCTGGCACTTCCACAATTACGTACACATTTACCGGACTTGACCCAGTAAAGAAGTATATATTTAAAGGCACTGCAGCTCGCGGAAATAATTATTACGACAGATGGACGGTAGCAACTATTGACGGGGCAAATTCTTTCACTCATTCTCATCAACCGACCTGGTCGCAAGCTCCGGGACCGGCGCCGAATTACGGTGTTTTAACTGCCAGCGACACTACCTCATTAGCCGCCAATCAGGCTGCGTGGAATTCAGGCGAAAACCGCGCCACTGGCGCAATGATTGTATTTACCGATATTGACCCGGGTCCGGATGGCACGTTTTCAATCACAGTTGCGACTTATCATGGCACTGTTCCGAATGGTCAATCTACTGCTGGGCAATATGGATATGCCTTTTCGGCGTTCAGTCTTGAAGAAATTAATGTGGTTGTAGGACCGCCGCAAATCACCGCGCAACCGCCGGCGACTATTACAATTAATGAAGCCGAGACATTGACTATTTCAGTTGGGGTTTCGGGTGGTGTAACATTTCAGTGGTATCACGGGACAACTCCAATGAACCCGGCGCTTAATCCTACCGCAACCAACGCAACGCTTGTAATTACGAACGTTTCAATTAACGACGCCGGTAATTATTATCTCTATGTTGCGAACCAGTATGGTCAGACAAACAGCAGTATTGTGAATGTGACGGTTATTCAGGATACAGTGCGTCCGACGATTACCGGGGCGCTTGGCTTGCTTCTTGCCACAAACCTTCCACCGCAACAACCATATACCTTAACGCATATTCTGGTGACATTTTCCGAGGGCGTAACTCCTGAGAGCGCCACGGTTCCCGGTAATTACGAGGTTTATACAATGGGCAATCCTGCCAATCAGCTTACGGTGTATTCGGCTCAGATGGTGAGCCCGAGCAATGTATTACTGACCACATCGCCACGCGTTTATCTGCAGAACTACACATTGCGCGTAAACAATATTGTTGACCGTTCGCCATCGCATCCAAACACAATTTTGCCTAACAGCACTTTTGATATATGGCATGAATTGAATCTAATGACCTTTACTGACGATGACATTTTTGCGCCGACAAATAACTGGAAATATGACGAATCTGGCACCGATCACGGTCCGTATTGGTATACGAATTCAGCGGATTTCTTTGCCGGGTGGATGGATGGTTGGGAACTATTTGCGGCTAAGAGCGGAGGTATGCCGACCTATATTCCTGAACTTGTGAGGTCACAGCTTACTCCGCCTGATGTAAATCGCGTCCGGACTTATTATTTCTGGCGGACATTTGACTTTCCTGCCGGGGCTGACCCGAAGGTAGCTGAGTTGAGACTACGACACATCGTTGACGACGGGGCTGTATTTTATTTGAATAAACATGAAGTATACTCAATAAGAATGCCCACAAATCGCCCGATTTACTTTACTAACTTAGCAAGTGCTGCTCCAGCAGGACCTGACGACGCTCCAGTATATGAACCAACAACCAACGCCACGGCTATTATACAGCCATATTTTGTCTTGCCGAACGATTATCTCCAGCGCGGATTAAATGAGCTGGCTGTTGAAGTGCATCAGTCCAGTGATACGAGTTCAGATATGTATTTAGGTGTTGTGTTGACCGCTATTGTTCCGCCAATCGGTCAGGCGGTCAAACCGAGATTTGTTCTTGGTCCGACTCCAACAAACACGGTTACCAGAACTGGAACGAACTTTGTACTTACAGTTGAAGCTGTTGGAACAGAGCCGATTTATTATAGCTGGTATTTTGTGAAGACCAACACTACAACCTGGACATTAATACCGGGTCAGAACACGCCGACTTTGACAATTAATAATATTACTACGAACAATAATGGCGCATACTATGCTGTGGCTGCAAATGCGGTTGGCGCTGTCACAAGCACTCCGGCGTTTCTGACAGTGGTGCCGCCACCGGTGATTACAACTCAGCCGCAGTCAGTTACGACAAATGTTGGCGCAAATGTAACATTCACGGTCACGGCAACAGGCATTCCGCCGCTAAGTTATCAATGGTACTGGAATAATTTGCCGATTTCTGGCGCAAATTCAATGGTTTTGACTCTTCAGAATGTGCAGGCATATCAGGCTGGACCGTACTATGTGGTTGTGAGCGATGCTGGCGGTTCTACGACAAGCCAGGTGGCGCAATTGATTTTGCCGCCTGATACAATCAGACCGACGATTCTAATGGCGCTTGGTCTGTTGAGGGCAACAAATTATCCGCCAACCCAGCCTCCATCATTAACCGACATTTTGATTACATTCTCAGAGCCGGTTGACCCTGCAACGGCTACAAACATAGCAAATTACCGGGTAGACCGTTATGACGGTGGGCAAAACCTGCCGATAGCGCGGGCGTTATTGATCAATGCGACAAATGTGTTGCTGACAACCACTGTTCCGCGCACGCTTTATACAAACTACACATTAACTGTAAATAACGTGACCGACTTGAGTCCAAACAGAAACCCGATTGTTCCGAATACCAAGTTTGATATTTACCTTGAATTGCCGCTTGTGTATTACGGACCTACAAATGACATTTCGTATGCCTGGAAGTTTGATTATTCGGGGACAGATTACAGCGGGCAGTTCTATCAGGTTGGATTTGACGACAGCGCCTGGACAAATTGCTGGATGTTAGTGGAAGGCAAACGTGGAACGGTGCCGGCGCTGCCCGAACCTATTGGCACGTTGTTGCCGGGGGTTGATACCGCAAATTACATTTATACGTATTACTACCGGAAACATTTCTACTTCCCATTTGGAATTGATCCGAGGCTTGCCGAGTTGAGGTTGCGTCACGTAATTGATGATGGCGCAATATTTTATATGAATGGCAATGAGTTCTATTCAATAAGGATGCCGGCTACGCCGAGACCGATGACCTGGAATACGCAGGCGAATGCAACCGTTGGAGATGCCACTTATAACCCCGCAACCGATGCGAACGCGCTTATACAGCCATATTATGTTGTAACGAACGCATATCTCACAAACGGCGACAACGTGATTGCGGTTGAAGTTCATCAAAACGGAACCTCAAGTTCCGACATTACATTTGGTATGATATTGACAGCGGTTGTGCCGCCGATTGGGGTTCCGGCGCGTCCGCCGCAAATCGTAACACATCCGCAATCGGTAACAACCAACTTTGGCGCTACAGTGGAATTCTCTGTGGAAGCCAGTGGCGTGATACCTCTCAATTATCAGTGGTATCATAACAATCTACCGCTTTCGGGCGCAAATTCAGCCACATTAATTATAACCAATGTTCAGTCTTATCACGGTGGCAGTTATTTTGTGGTGGTGTCTAACCTTGGTGGGTCAGTTACAAGCCAGGTTGCAACATTAACGCTGCCGCAGGATACAGTTCCGCCGACATTGCTGATGGCTGTTGGTATTTTGAGGGCAACGAATTATCCGCCGACCCAGATGCCGTCATACACAGACATTTTGTTAACCTTCTCCGAGCCGCTTGATCCGGTCTCGGCGCAGAATGTGGCTAATTATACGGTCACCAAACAAGGTGGTGGCCAGTTACAGGTTGTCAACGCTGTCCTTGTCAATATGACCAATGTACTAATTCAAACAGCCACGCCGCGCGAGGCAATGGCAAACTATATTGTGAGGGTGACGAATGTGAAGGATGCGTCGGTGCAGGCGAATCCGATTGTTCCGACAGACTTTACCATCTATCAGGAATTGCCATTGATTTACATTGCGGATACAAACCACTACTGGAAGTACGACATCTCGCGCACTGATTGGGGGACGAACTGGATGGCAATTGATTTTGATGACAGCGGCTGGACGAACGGGTTGGCGCTGTTTGAGGCAAAACGCGGCACGATTCCGGCGTTGCCTGAACCTATAATGACCTTATTGCCAGCGCCGATCAATGACTCCAATCTGTTTGTCCATGTATATTACTACAGGACGCACTTCACGGTTCCTGATGGAGTAAATGTTAACGCAGCGCAGGTATATCTGCGGCACATTGTGGACGATGGCGCTGTATTCTATTTGAACGGCAAAGAGATATTTGCGGTGAATATGCCGACAAATAGACCGATTACTTATAATAACTCAGCGCTTGCAGCAGTTGGTGATGCAACCTATGAGCCGCCAGTGGCTCAGAATGCAGTTGTGCAACCAGCATACCTGATTACAAACGCGAATTTGAAGATTGGCGACAACTTGATGGCAGTTGAAGTTCATCAAAGCGCCGGAACGGGCAGTTCAGATCATACATTCGGAATGATTCTGACGGCTGTGGTGCCTCCATTTGGAGGAGTAACACCGCCGCCTGTTAGGGTAACTCCGCCAATTCTTGTAAACAACAAGATTCGTTTCTCGTTTGCTACCGAGAGCGGCTGGACGTATTACCTTGAAGCGACGCCCGGGCTTGAAGTTCAGAACCTGAACTGGACCGCTGTGACAAGCGTGCAGGGCGACGGCACGGTGAAGACGCTTGAAGATAATGTCGTCGGTGGACGCAAGTTCTACAGACTGCGCGCGGTTAAACAATAATCTATATTGATTAATCAAAGGGCCGGGCAGAAATGCCCGGCTCTTTAATTTTTAAAAAAAATTGTTGCAATATTTTTAAAAATTGATATTGTTGAATCAATGAATTTGCAAGGGAAATATAATTTTTACGCTGGTTCAATCTGCGCAGTTCTGCTTTTTGTATGTGCGAGCGCGTATTCGGCGTATAACCCTTGCATTGAGCGTCCTCAATTTTTAAATCCAAAATTTGCATTGCCTGAATTTGCAAAGGCTCAATTTGAAAAGCCAAAGATGGAGATACCGCCGCCGATTGAGAAACCGATCGTTGTTCAAGACCCTTTTGTAAAGCCGGTTTTTGAGAGACCGAATTTTGTGTTGCCAAAGTTTCAGGATTGCGCGGCAATTAAACAAAGAAAGACAGCCCTTGAACAGGCGTTGGCTGATTATCCTAAAAACCCTTCTCAGGTGGAAGGAATAGCAAACCACGCCAACGACAAAATAAATGCGCCTGCAAATAATCCGGGTAGGTCTGCAGATGTAAAATCAAATCCGAACGAATTTTATTTTTATAAACCGACGACGGTAAATCAACAATCTGGAAGTAGCGTGGATGAATGTTGCGGCGCGCAAATAAAGGGTCAAATCAATAATAGCGCGCCCAATCAGGTGGTCTCGGTTAAAAAGTTAGATATCCGCTAAAATTTAATTTAATACAACCATTTCCCCTTTTGCGTATTTTGCTTATCTCTATTATTTTTCACCTTTAAATTTATCTGATTGAATTTTTCAGCCGATGCGTCAAAATTATTTGAAATGCCAGTGGGAATCAGGGCGAGATTGTTATTTGGGATTGTTGCCGTTGTTGCGGCTGGCCTGGATTTGATTGCAAAGGATTCTCCGCAATGGGGGGAACGGTACACGCGGAATATGGTTTCTACTGAAACGAACTTGCCTGCTGTTTTTGACCCTGCGAGCCGAAAGAATATAAAGTGGATTGCCGAGCTTGGTAGTCAGACGCATTCAACGCCTGTGGTCGCTTCCGGACGTGTTTTTATTGGAACAAACAATGACAGACCGCGCGACCCCAAAAAGACTGGCGATCGCGGCGTGTTGATGTGTTTTGACGAAAAGAGCGGAGAGTTTTTATGGCAGCTTGTGGTGCCGAAATATAGCGATGATATTTATCAGGATTGGCCAAAGGCGGGGATTTGCTCGCCTGCAACCGTTGAGGGGGATAGGGTTTATATCCTGAGCAACCGCGGCGAGGCGATGTGTCTTGATATCTATGGTATGAAAAACGGCAATGATGGACCGTTTATAGATGAATCAAAATTGCTGGCTCCGGCGGGTACAGAAAAAATAGATATAGGTGAGCTGGACGCGGACATAATCTGGACATTTAACATACACGGAACGGTAAAGACCTATCCGCACGATTCGGCTCATTCTTCCTTTTTGATTCACCGCGACTTTATCTATATAAATACCGGGAATGGGGTTGATAATACGCATCGGAGGATTCGGGCGCCTGACGCGCCAAGTCTTATAGTTCTAGAAAAGCAGAGCGGCAGACTCGTGGCTATGGATGAGGAGAGGATCGGACCGCGGATTTTTCATTCTACCTGGTCGTCGCCTTCGCTTGCGGTGGTGAACGGAAAAGAATTGATAATCTTTTGCGGCGGTGACGGCGTAGTTTATGCGTTTGAGGCATTAAGAGAGATTCCGAAAGAAGGGGATGTATTAAAACTTAAACGGGTGTGGAAATTTGATTGCGACCCTGAAGGTCCAAAAGAGGATGTGCACAGGTTTATCGGAAACCGCAGAGAGAGTCCGATGAACATAAAAAGTATGCCGGTTGTTTATAAAAACCGCGTTTATGTTACCGCTGGAGGAGACGAATGGTGGGGCAAAAATAAGGCGTTTTTATTTTGTATTGACGCCACAAAAAGCGGCGATATTACATTTAGCGGAAGGCTCTGGAGCGCGCCGCTGTCAAACCACTGTATGTCTACGCCGGCGATTTATGACGGTCTGGTGTTTGTGGGCGACTCCGGGCGACATATAAATTGCATTGACGCTGAGAGCGGAGAAATAATCTGGACTCAGGAGACAAAGGGGGCGATCTGGGCTTCACCGCTTGTTGCCGACGGCAAGGTTTATATTGGGACGAGGTCAGGCGATTTCTGGGTGATGTCAGCCTCGCGCGAGAAACGAGTTTTATACACGATAGACCTCGGCGCTCCGATTAGTAGTTCAGCCATTGCCGCAAACCGAACCGTTTATATAGCAACAATGACAAAACTATATGCAGTCGGGTATTCTGAATAATTCAATAACATCCGACACCTGTTTTAAAGAGAGATAAGTGTTAATTGTGAATTCTTGAATCATCAGCGCTCAATCTCAGTGAAAAGGCAGAGTTAAAGCGAATATTTTCCGATTAACAAATTGAAACTATCCAACAAATAAACAAACATTCTTCTTTTATTGCCGATAACTCGGGTTATGACCTTAAATTTCTATTGAACTGTTTTTCTTAAATTGTTATAGATTATTCAATGACAAGCAGTAACCAATTAAGTCAATTAACGGGTGAGTCTGTTTTGTGGGTTTTTCAAATTGATAATAAAGGAGAAATTAAATGGACAAATTCCGCAGTTGAAGATTTTCTTTTATTTAGGAGCGAGGAAGTAAAGGGGAAGCATTTAGAAGAATTTGTTAGAAATCCAGAAGAAATAAAGAAGATTTTGAATGAGAGTTTTAGCAAGGAAGCAGGATTTCAAACGCATTATATACCGTTTTTGAGGAAGGATAGAGTTGAGGTTTGGTTTGAGAGCGTAATAGTGCCGATGATTCATAAGAGCGGAAGGGTGGAGGTGTGCGTTTGTTTCTGCAAGGAGATGTCGGAGGCTTCCAGAAAGAGACGGCGGGAAACAATTGCGATTGGCGACGAAGACAAGAAGTTTATGGATGCCTTGTTATCGTTGATACCAACACCAATTTTTTACACCGATAGAGAGGCGCGTTATATAGGTTGCAACCGGGCATTTGAAGAATTTTTTCATCTTAAACAGGAACAGATATATGGCAAGACCGTAGAACAGATATTTCCGGGGGAGAAATCCAGAGAATATTATATAAAAGACCTTGAGCTCATAAAGAACAACGCGCGCGAAACAAAACAGGTTGAAATTGTTGACGCGAACAAACAGACGCATCAGGTTTTGTTGACAAAAGCGGTATATCCCGACCAGCGAGGTGAAACAGCGGGGATGATCGTGATATTAATGGATGTTACTATTTTAAAACAGGATGAAGAAAATAAATTAAGGGCGTTGCAGGAGGCACAGCAGGCGCAACGATTAGAGAGTCTTGCGCTGCTTGCAGGGGGTGTGGCTCACGATTTTAATAATATGCTCACAGTGATATTGGGGAATGTTGACCTTGCATTAAGCGATATCCCGAGTGAATACGCGGCGGTTGATTATTTGCGCGAAGCTCGGGCAACCTGTTTAAAAGCGGCGGATTTATGCAGGCAGATGCTTTTGTTTACAGGCAGAACGCCATTCAATCGTCAACTGGTTAACCTGAATTCTATAATTCAGGATATGAACAAACTTCTCCAGGCCGCTATTTCGCGCAGGATATATATTCAATATCGTTTTACCCAGCCATTGCCTTTTATTGAAGCAGACCCGGGTCAGGTTAAGCAAGTCATAATGAGTCTTGTTGTTAATGCGTCAGAGGCGATGGGCGATAAACCCGGCGTTATTACGATTACCACCGGCTGGATGCGGTGCGATAAATCTTATCTTGAAACAACTGTGCCGGCGTGCAGGGTTGGGCTTGATAAACCGATGAAACAGGGTAATTATGTCTTTCTTGAGGTCTCGGATTCCGGCTGCGGAATGGATGCTGATCTTCAAAAGCGAATATTTGATCCGTTTTTTACAACGAAATTTTTTGGCAGAGGGCTTGGACTTGCTGCGGTGCTTGGGATAATGCGTTCGCATAGCGGGGGTATAAAAGTATATAGTGAGCCGGGAAAAGGCACCACATTTAAGATACTTTTTCCGACAAGCGAAAACGGTAAGGCTATATCGGTGCGGAATGGCAGGAAAGAAAAGGGAAGAAAACCACAACTTGCCACGCTCCTTATTGTTGACGATGAAGAAGGGGTGAGAAATTTTGTGAAGAAGTGTCTGGAACGTTTTGGATATAAAGTCATAACCGCCGCAGAGGGCAGCGAAGCCATTGAATTGTTTTCCAAACACAAGGAGGAGATTGACCTTGTTTTTCTTGATTTTACAATGCCAGGTATGCCTTCGGAGGATGTGTTCAGAGAGTTCCGGTTAATGAAGCCGGATGTTAAAGTAGTGCTCTGTAGCGGGTATAGTGAGGAACAGGCAATGGCGCGGTTTCTTGGAAAAGGGCTTGCAGGATTTTTACAAAAGCCGTACGGTCTGGTTGCGTTAAGCGAAAAACTGAATTTATTGTTGCCGCCAGAAAAAAGGTTTTCTGACCAACGTGATGAGAAAAGGGATGTTCTGGAAGACGATGGAGAAAATAATTAGTTTATTGGGTTTATATAGCCGCGCAATTATAATGGTTGCGCTCTGTTTTACCAATATTGACTCGCTTTTTGGCGGAGTGGACGTTCGGATTGTTGAATTTTCAAAAGGCGGGTGGTGCCAATTTCGTGGACCGCGACGGGATGGTATTTGCGATGAATCAGGGTTGTTAAAACGGTGGGAAGACGGCAAACCGAAGGTTATTTTTTCTATAACAAATCTCGGGCGCGGTTATTCCTCTCCTGTGTTTGACAATCAGAAATTATTTATAACCGGCGATGTTGGCGAGGGCCTTGTTATTTTCGCCTTTGATTTAAATGGGAAATTTCTCTGGAAAACCACCAACGGCGCCGCATGGAAAGGACCTTACCCGGGCTCGCGGGCAAGTTGTGTGGTTGATGGAGAGCGACTTTATAATATTAACGCGCACGGAAGGCTCGGCTGTTTTAACGCGGGAAACGGTCAGGAGGTCTGGTCTGTAGATTTATTGGAGAAATTTGACGGCAAAGAGATAACGTGGGGGCTTGGGGAATGTCCGATTGTGGATGAAAATTTTGTCTACGCTGTCATCGGGGGCGCGCGCGGATTGATGGCTGCATTCAACAAGACAAACGGCGCGCCTGTCTGGATAAGCGGTCCGTTGAAACTCGGAGAATCCATACCGCCACAACACCAACGTGTGAGCGAACCTGCCGGGGAAGTTGACAGCGCAAGCTACAGCTCGCCGATTATGTTTGAATTTAATGCAACGCGTTATATAGCAGGTTGTTCGCTGCGGCATATCTTTATAATAAACGCCAAAACTGGAAAATTAGTTTGCACCCGTCCAATGCCAACCCGCTATCAGGTGATTGCCTCTATGCCGGTTTTGATTAAAGATTTAATATTTTTTACCGCGCCCGATGCCGGCGGTGGTTCTCTCTATAGGATAGAGCCATATCAGGATGGAGTTATTTTGAATAAAATCTGGACAACTCCGCTTGACACCTGTCACGGCGGCATAGTTGCGATAAACAATGCGCTGTATGGCTCTTTTTATCGTGATAAAAAGGGATGGGGCGTTATCTCGCTCAAAGATGGTTCTATTCTTTATCATCTGACAACGATAGCAATGGGCTCGCTGTTATACGCCGATGGACGGCTCTATTGCTTGAGTCAGGAGGGAGATATGACATTGATTGAACCGAAACCGAATTCGCTTGAAATTATCAGCCGGTTTAAACTTGTGGAAGGACGTCGCTCTGATGTGTGGGCTCATCCGGTGATTTATAAAAAGCGAATGTATTTGAGGTATCACGAGTCTCTTTATTGTTATGACGTTGCGGAATAGATTTTAAGCCTTGCCGAACCCCTGCTATTTGAGCAAAGATTTATTGGTGAAAACAGATTGAATCGGTAGATAAATTCGGCAAAATGAGTTTAAATTAAGGTTTAATGGCGCAGAGGTTAATAAATGATGTTCTGGCAAAGCCTGATGCGGCGCTTGAAATGACGTTGCGACCGGTGATGTTTGCGGAATTCACCGGGCAACAGAAGGTTAAGGAGCGGCTGGAGATTGCGGTGCAGGCGGCGCGTCAACGCGGTGAGGCGCTTGACCACATTCTTTTGAGTGGTCCGCCCGGATTGGGCAAGACAACGCTCGCCCATATTATTGCAAAGGCGATGAATTCAAATATCAAGTGCGCCAGCGGTCCGACAATTGAAAAAGCAGGCGACCTTGCCGGTCTGCTTACGAACCTTGACGAACACGATGTGCTTTTCATTGATGAAATTCACAGGTTGCAGAAAACAATAGAGGAGTATCTTTACCCGGCGATGGAAGATTTTAAACTGGATATTATTATTGACCAGGGACCGAACGCCCGAAGCGTGAGATTAAACCTGCCAAAATTTACGTTAATAGGCGCCACAACCCGCAGCGGTCTGTTAACATCGCCGCTACTATCGCGATTCGGAATAAAAGAACGGCTTGATTATTATAGCGCCGAGGATTTGAAAAAAATTGTGCTGCGTTCGGCAAGAATTCTCGGCGTTGCCATTGACGAAGATGGGGCGATGGAGATAGCGCGGCGCAGTCGCGGCACGCCGCGAATTGCTAACAACCTGCTCCGACGCGTTCGCGATTACGCTCAGGTAAAAGGCGATGGCAAAATCACCTCTGATATTGCAAGGCGCGCCCTTACAATGCTTGAAATTGATGAAAACGGGCTGGACGAAATGGATAAACGAATCCTTGAGACTATAGTTGTTAAATTTGGCGGCGGTCCGGTGGGTATAAATTCGCTTGCGGTCGCTGTTGGAGAAGAGCCGGATACTATTGAAGAAGTTTATGAGCCATATCTGATTATGGAGGGCTACATTAAGCGAACGCCGCAGGGACGCGTTGCCACAGACTTATGCAGGAAAAAACTCGGTCTTAAACCGGTTGATTCTCAGGGAAGATTGTTTTAAACAGGTTAAATCCAGAACCAGATTTATTTAATAAAATCCCAGCTGGTAAAGGTTTTCCGCACGCCGTTGTTTACCTTAATATCATACAATTCTACCCCGCCCAATCTGGTGCCTATTATTTCCATTCTATTTCCGAGATTGTCTGAATAATCGTAAAATTTGAACATATTCAATCTTGACCCGATCCCGGTCCCTTTTATGCCGTCTCTGAATCTATAATCATCAAACGTTAAACCTCCTAATTTTGAACGTGTAATATTAACGCTGTTTCCTCTGTTGTCTTGGAGGTCATAGAATGTATTATTTCCAAGTCTGTTTTCCATTCCGTGGATTGTGTATCCATTGTTAAAAGATATTTCGTGGTGTTTAAAAACACCAAAATTCTGGAATGAACGGCTGACGCCTTCGTCAAGCGCGTTAAACTCATTTTGAAAAAGGCTTTTTCGTTGCCGCGAGGTCTGGTTCAAAGGCGTGGTGATGGCATCAGTTGCGGGTGAAATGGTCTGGATGTATTTTGAATCTATAGATTGCCCGATTGATGGTTTCGTGTTGATAGCAGGATTCTGGTAGTTGTAATTAAGTGAAGCGGACGCAGGAGCGGCGGTGAAAAAGACTTCGGGTATTACCTGGATATCCGGGGCAATATAAGCAATGCAATCATTTTTCAGATTATGCGCTCTTGAATCGGTTTCTTTCAGCCAGCGGTATTGGCGTTGAGGATCGTTTGAGAAATAAAATGTGCGCCCAACAGGCAGTTCGGAAAAGCTTAATGTAGCTTTTGAACTCGTCGGTGATTGATAGGGAAAAGTATTAATTTGCGAATGGGCAATTAATTGTCCAAGACAAATTAAGACTCCTAAAATGCCGATGGGATTTTTCATCTAATATCCTTTTTTTTAAAAATATCACAATATTTGTTTTTTTCAACTTAATTGGGAAAATTGTTTATGCGGGAATTTAATAAAGAGGGCGATTTTTATAATTTTTATTAAGGTGGTTGAACGGCAAGATTAATGAATTTAAAAATTCAAAGGTAGATGAAATTATCAGTAGGTAGCTAATCATTAAAGTGTAATAGGGGATTGTTGCGATGTTAGCGATTGCTTTACTGATAATAATTGAATTGTAAAACAAACAGCCTGAGCAAATATTTTGCTCAGGCATAGAACGCGGTTAACGCCGAAATATGAGGGTATTAAATGCTCCAGCCCTGGCGGTATTCGCGTTTGATGAATTTATTAGCCTCGGGGAGGTTTTTAATCTGAAGTTTTTCTGGGTCCCACTCAATTTTGTGATAGGTGAGTTCTTCACGCAGCTGGACGCGCAAGGCGATATTGCCGAGCAACACGACTTCAGTGAGCGGGCCTGCCCAGTCAAAATTTGAACCTGCTGGTTTGCCGCCTTTGCAGGCGAGGATCCATTCCTGGTAATGTCCCGGGGAGCGTGGGATAGTTTTTGGCGGTTCTTTATATTCATTGCGACGTTTGTCTGGAAAGATTTTGTTGCCGAGGATGAATCCTTTGTCGCCGATTAATAACCTTCCGTTTGTTCCCATCTGGACGCCGTCGGGAAGGCCTTCTGGTCGTGGCGGACGAAGACCGCCGTCATACCAGACCAGTTTTACAGGCGGCAATGAACCGCGCGCCGGGAAATGATAAGTAACCATTGATGCGAGCGGGAAGGTTTCTTCGTTTACGCGGGAAGATGAGGCTTCAACGGTGAGTGGATGTCCGAGTTTTAGGGCTCTGAAGACCGGGTCAAAGGCGTGGCAGCCGATGTCGCCAAGGGCGCCTGTGCCGAAGTCCCACCAGCCGCGCCAGCGGAACGGCACATAGATTGGGTGGTAAGGACGCATCGGCGCTGGACCGATCCATAAATCCCAGTCAAGCGTCTCGGGCACCGGAGGAGTATCTTTGGGACGGTCAACGCCCTGTGGCCAATATTCTTTGAAAAGCCCGTTAGATGGGCGGTCAGTCCAGATATGGGCTTCATAGACATTGCCGATAGCGCCGTCCCAGACAAATTCGCACAGGCGTCGCGTCTCTTCTGATGCCTGCCCCTGATTTCCCATCTGTGTGGCAACTTTTTTATCGCGCGCCGCTTTTGCAAGTTCCCGCGCTTCCCAGACCGAGTGAGTTAGCGGTTTTTCGCAATAGACGTGTTTGCCGTGTTGTATTGCGCACATTGAGGCAAAAAAATGATGATGGTCAGGTGTTGCGACTACGACGGCGTCAATGTCTTTTTGTTCATCCAACATCTTGCGATAATCTTTATATTTTTTTGCGTTTGGATATTGCTTGAATGTGCCGGCGGCATACGACCAGTCGACATCGCATAGCGCAACTATGTTTTCGGTATTCATATTGTTGAGGTCGCTGCGTCCCTGTCCGCCGATGCCAATCCCCGCGATGTTCAATTTTTCATTGGGAGAGGTAGCGCCGTTTAAGCCAAGAACAGCGCCGGGGACGACTTGAAACGCCGCCGCTGCCGCAGCAACCCCTTTAACAAATTGCCTTCGTGAGATAATGTTTGCGATAGATTTATCTTTCATAATTTTGATTTTGTTATTCAGAGTAGACGAAATTTGGCTGGGGATTATTTAAAAAAAATTCAGAAACGGGAATTTTTTTGGGCATATACGCGACTAATTTTTGTTGTGTCTGGAAAAAGTTAAGTGCTATGTTTATTGAAATGAGAAGTCTAAAAGTCATCCTGATATTTTTTCTGGTTTTACATTGCTTAAAATTAGGAGCCGCGGTGTCTCACCTTTTACATTTTACTGTGGATGGGCTTGGGGGTTATTATATTAGCGGTTATCTTGCCACAAACAGCGAGACGTTTCCGAATTTTAAACGGCTTCAAAGCGAAGGCGCGTACACATTTAACGCGCGCTGCGACTATGATTATTCTGAAACAGTGCCCGACCACGTTACGATAATCACCGCTCGTCCGGTGTTGCAACCGCCCGGGATAACCAATCTTGTCAGACACGGCTATAGTGCCACGTCTTCGTTTGTAGATAAAACGATAAGCAATTATGCGGCGCCGACGTTTTACAAGGCGAGTTCAATGGATGTTGTTCACGATAATGGTTTGAAGGTTGCAATTTTGCTGGGCAAAACCAAGTTATCTGTGTTGACGAATAGTTATAACGAGGCAAACGGGGCTCCGGATGTTATTGGCGAGGACAATGGACGAAAAAAGTATGATATAGCAATGATAGCAGATACCACGCCGCCTTTGCTCGGGGTGTTGACCAATCTGCTTAAGACTAATGCGCCGAATTATGTTTTTTTCCATTTTGTTGAGCCTGATACCGTGGGGCACCGTTCGGGCTGGGGTTCGCCAGAGTGGAGAAATGCTATTGCGCAAATTGATGGTTGGCTTGGGCAGATTTTTAAGATTATTGATGAGAGTCCTGCGTTATCAAACAATACGGCGATAGTGCTTACTGCGGATCACGGTGGCGGTGGGGAGAGCGCTACGGCTCATTTTGACGCGTCAAAGCCGTTAAATTACACTATTCCGATTTTTGTAAAAGGACCCGGTTTTGAACCCGGGACGGATTTGTATTTATATTTCGGCAATCGGGCTGATCCGGGAGACGGGAGACCGGACCAGGCTCAGCCGATTCAGCCTTTGCGAAATGGCGATACATCAAACATTGCGTTGATGTTGCTCGGGCTGCCGCCGATACCTGATTCGTACTGGCGACCTCAATATGTTGGGTTGAACCAGTCGGTGGCAATTGAAATTTTGAAGCGCGGGGATAATCTCCTGATTCGCTGGCAGGCTCAAAGTGGATATTTGCCGATATTTGCCGATAGATTGAACGGCGATTGGAATCCGTTGACAAACAATATTCAAAGCGACGGGACTTATAATTTTGTTGAGATTTCGGTTAGTCCTGAAATTGAGAGCCGATTTTTTAGATTAAGGAAGAATTGAGCAACTGGATTTAGGTTTTTAGTAATCGTAGAGTCCGCTGTCGTGAGCGTAGCCGCTGTAATCGTCGCCGGATTTGTCGTCGCCGAACAATTGACTGAGTTCTTCGCCCATATCTTCTTCAATTTTTTCCGGGTCTTCTCCGGCTTCAAGGCGTCTAATTGCTGTATCTAATTGTTTTGGCATTGCGTCGGGGGGCATAACGTCTTTGAGTTTTTTCATCATATAGGCGAGGTGGCGTGGGTTGTTTTCGTCAAGGTGTTCAATATCACGCTCAATTTCGCGCATAACGCGTTCAACGCGCGGGTCGTCAAAGTCGGGTAGTGACGGTTCGTTTGATTCGGCTTGATTATTTGCCGCAGGTTCTTTTAATCCTTTTGGGGTTGAGAAGCGGCTCATTAATTTTACCATATCATTGTTGCCGCACTTTGGGCAAACGGGGGAGCGCTCGGGGTTAATCCGCTTTGAGAAAAAGTTAAATATTACTTTGCATTTAGGACAGGCAAACTCGTAAATTGGCATATGCTTAAATCAAATTATTGTTAAAATTTGCGCAAACGGGTTCGGAACAAAACCTTGCAACATATATAATAAAGGTGGATTTAATTGAGAGTCAAGAGGCTGATAGTTTGGGTTGGGCTTAATTTTTACGTCTATATGCGACTATCTGGAGCGGTTTGTCGGTCTGATAGATTTTTAGCATATCGGGGATTTTCATTAATATCCAGGGCTGAAGGTCCTGGGCGCCATTTTTTGTGAAAACGACGTTATCGGCGATATAGACGCACATATGGATTGCTTTGTTGCCGTCTTCAAGTAGCAACAGCAGGTCGCCGAAGGTGTAGTTTGTGCCGGCGTTGAAGTATTGGCTGTGAAGAACCTCCTGAATGTAATCCGGGTCAAGGAATCGGTCATCTGGGGTGTCATTGAAGAAGTTCATAGCCGAATAAAAGCAATCGTAAGGTTTTTTGCCCGGTGAAAGTCTGGGGTAGGTGTAGAGTCTGAGTCGCGCGAATGGCGGGAGGAAGAAGGCGACGTTAACCGACCTGCCCTCGGGCAATCTCTTAAGCGATTCAAGGAAAGATTTCATTTCGCGACCGCGACCTTTTTCAAAATATTTGACGACGGCGTCCACATCGGTTTGGGGTGTTACGCGGAGGTTCATCATCAGAGCGGGAATTTGAGAAAGCGCCCTTGCGACCTGTCTTTTTTCTGTGGGATTGTTTACAATGTGTTCAAAGAGCTGGTAGTCGTAAAATACAATGTAATCACCTTCGCGCCAGGATATTTTGCGGAATAGTTGTTGGTTTTCCGGGCTAAGACCGCTGTTTGCGAGCCATTCGTCCAGTTCATTTGCCGGGAGTCTGAATGGATTGAAATGAAAGAAATTAGACTGGTCTTTTTTGAGGATTGAATAGATTTTGCGGCGCGCTTCAAGCGGGAGGTCTTTGACGGATTCCGGGGTTGGGCTGACGAGGACTCCATTTGGTTGGTTTTTCCAGCGTGTTTTTTCCAGCAAGGATTTTTCAAGGACCGGGTCAAGGTTGCAATTTTTGAATAATTGTTCCACATCGTTTTCGTTGTGGTTAGGGAAAAACCAGTAAATATCCAGCGGTTTAATTTCAACTGGTGGGAATGTATCCTCAGGCCGTTCAAGTTTGATGGTTGTATATTCCCATTTTTGCCAGTCCCTTTGAGAAGTATCGCCAATATTTTGAACAATTGATAAGGTTTTTGAACTTGAAATGTTGTTGCCGAGCAGTGAATAGAACAGGAGAGTGACAATTACCCCTGCCAGAAAGAATAATAAATAACGCCAATCAAGTTTGCCGCTTGCGTTGGCGCTGTTATTTTTTGTCCGTTTTTTGTTAAGTGTCCTCATTCTTTGCGGACTTGCGCAAAATCTTTATCCAGACATTAAGATAATGAGCAAAATCTATGCCCTTAATATACAAAACAAAAATTAATTCCCCATTAAAATTAAAGACGTTTGGACTTTTGATGAAGTTACAAACTTCAAATAAAAATCGGGAGTATATTTTTAACATCAGGAGAGGTGTGTCAATATTAAAGGTAAATAATCTGATAAAATTATAATAGATTCTGGAGGCGAAGTGGGTTGTTAAAATAAGATTGTTCAATCCTATTTGTTGAGGAGATTTCCTGGATAGATTGACGGTTGAAAAACCCGGGTCATTGTTAAGAAAAAGGGGTTTTTATATTTTATGGATATATTGAATTTGGTGTAAGGTATTGGTGTTGTATTTAGCGAATTTTTGGAGTGCGGCGGCTGTGACGCCGCTTTGGAGTGCTGTGTTAAGGCTACGTGGTAGCCGCAACACTTTGG
>JBAMMJ010000232.1:0-2372 GCA_039793825.1 Verrucomicrobiota bacterium
AGTATCGTAACCCTTTCAAAAATGAGGTTGTATTTTAACCGGTTATGGAATCAATCGTTGAGTTCAATGTTAATGATTTAGGATTTTTTTCAAAAGAAGAAATATTTTAAAATTTTCGCTCGTCTATTTGTTTGAAGAAATTAGAATTTGATCAATATGAAGACCAGATATAAGACCTTTTTTGCCGCGCTGGCTATTATATTTTTATTATGTCTTGCCGTGTATGGTCAGAGGCCGCTTGTGAATTTTGGTGGAGGTTTTGACGGATCGCTCATAAGCGCGACGGATGCGAAGTTTGAGATAAAGAGGGTCGCCGGGGGCGCGGTTCTGTCGGTGATTACAGGCAATAGCAGCGCTTATCCGGGGGTTACAATCAGGGCGCCGCAGAAAAGTTGGGATTTGTCCGAATACGATTATGTGGAGGCGGTGGTGAAGAATGTCGGTGATGGGGCGCTGACGCTAAATTGCAGGGTGGATAATCCGGGCGCTGACGGGAATAAAAATTGCGTGAATGGGACGGTGAATATTCCTGCAGGGCAAAGTCGTTCGCTTCGGGTTCGGCTTGTAAGATACACAGATGATAATTTAGGGGGAAAACTCTTCGGTATGCGCGGTTATCCCAAAAAGGCGGGGGGCGATAGGACTGTGGAGCCTTCAAATATTGTCCAGGTATTATTTTTTGTGAATAAGCCGTCGCGGACTCATCGGTTTGAAATTCATTCAATTGTTGCCGGCGGGGTGTATGTGGCGCCAACGGCGTGGACGAGCGATGCCAATCCATTTTTTCCGTTCATTGACACATTTGGTCAATATAAACACAAGAATTGGGAGGGGAAGACGGTATCGTTTGAAGATATGCAGGCAAAACGGAAGGCAGAAGAAAAGGAGCTTGCGGCTATGAATGAACCTGATGGGTGGGATAAGTATGGCGGATGGGCAAAGGGACCGAAACTTGAAGCGACAGGTTTTTTCAGGGCGCAGAAGATAAATGGAAAGTGGTGGCTTATTGACCCGGAGGGGCATTTATTTTTTTCGCACGGTGTTGATTGTGTGAGGATGACGGATGCAACTCCAATTGAGGAGCGGGAGGAATGGTTTGACCAACCGCCCTGGAATTCGCCGGAGTTTGAGAAATTTATCACTCGCGGCAATTGTATTATGGGACATTACGCCAATCGGAGTGTAAGGTGTTTTTCATTTGGTGCGGCGAATTTTTATCGCAAATATGGTGAGAACTGGCAGGAGGTTTACCCTGAGATTATTCAGAAGCGTCTGCGGAGCTGGGGATTTAACACGATTGGAAACTGGTCGGATGAACGGGTGCGGCTGATGAGGAAAACGCCTTACACGGATTCTATCAGTTCTGGAAGGACGCCGCCAATTCAAGGAAGCGAAGGTTACTGGGGCAAGTTTCCGGACGTGTTTGATGCCTCATTTGAAGCAAACGTAAGGCGGAGTATGGAGTCTAAAAAAGGCAAGAGCGCAAACGATCCGTGGTGCATAGGATATTTTTCAGACAACGAGATGTCGTGGGGGGATGAATATTCGCTGGCAATTGCTGCGTTAAAATCGCCACCTGAACAGGCGGTGAAGAAGGTCTTCATTGAAAAACTCAAAACAAAATACAACTCTATTGAAGCCCTGAACAAGGAGTGGGGGACAAAATATGAGTCGTGGGAGGCGGTTCAGAAGAGCCAGATGGCGCCGGATAGAACACGGGCGGCAGGAGACCTGCGCTCATTTTACACGACGATAGCAGAGCAATATTTTAAGACTGTAAGAAAAGTGATAAAGGAGATTGCGCCGAATCAGTTGTATCTTGGATGTCGGTTTGCGTGGGTAAACCCGCTTGCGGCTGCGGCGGCTGCGAAATATTGCGATGTGGTCAGTTACAATATATATAAACGCGATGTAAAAGATTTTCAATTTAACGGCGGAGCCGATGTGCCCCTAATAATAGGGGAATTCCACTTTGGGGCGCTTGACCGGGGGATGTTCCACACAGGGCTTGTGCCGACGGCTTCTCAAAAGGAACGGGCAACCGCGTATTTGAATTATGTGAAGAGCGTTATTGAGCATCCTTCTTTTGTTGGCTGTCACTGGTTTCAATACCAGGACCAGCCTACAATTGGACGCGTCCTTGATGGAGAAAACTATCAGATTGGGCTTGTTGATATTGCAGACACACCGTATAAAGAAATGATTGAGGCGGCGCGTCAGGTGCCATCGCTGATGTATAGGAAATAATGAGAATTACTCCTGTACAGAATAATTTACAAATCGTCTTTTTGTAAAAAAAGGATTTTGGAGTGCTATGGTAAGGCTGCGTGGTAGCCGCACCACTTTGGAGTGCGGTGGCAACGCCACCGCTT
>JBAMMJ010000233.1:0-14637 GCA_039793825.1 Verrucomicrobiota bacterium
CAACGGTGAGGTTTCTATCCTGCCAGACGTAAGAATCCATCAAAGTTTTTGTGGCGGCTTCCACCTCCGCTTGCGCCTTGAGTCGTTCTTGAACGCGTTCGGAATTTATGGGTTTTTCATAAATTACATCGGATCGGATGTATGCGAATATTGATATAATCGCGGCAAGAATAAGGAACGTTGCCATCAGGGCAAGCGCTGGTTTTAATCGGGTTTGTTTAATTTCGCGATTATGTTCTTTCTGGCTCATATATCGGGGTGTTGGTTTTCGTAAATTGCTCCGCCGGATATTGGCGAGATATCGGGCTGGAGAGCGGATTCTGATTCTGTTAATGGAAAGGGGGAGTTTAATTTAAAGTAGCGCCAGATTGATGCGGCAAAGATGGAGCCTGAAAACAGGGTTGGACCGAGCATTGTAAAAAACATTTTGAACGGTTGAATGTCAGGTTCGGGCGCGGGAATTACATTGATGTAAATTTCAAGAAGGTTGCCGAGCAAGATTGATGAGCAGACCAGAGCGAATAACTGGCGGTTTAATTTGAATCTTTTCCAGAGCAACAGAGAGAATGGCAGCGCGATTCGGAGCAGGAATATGGCGAGCCAGACAGGTAACCAGCCGTTTTGAATTCGTTTTGAGTACCATATTGTTTCGTGTGGTAGCGAGGGGCTTAATATCAGCATATACTGGGAATAACTTGTGTAGGTGTGAATCAAAGTGAAGGCGAAGATAAGGAACGAGAGGTTTCGCCATTGTCCATCGCCGATGGGATTGTTCGGTGTAGGATTTTTAGTTATGGCGAGCATAATTAATCCGATGACGGCGAGCGCCGCTTGAACGGAGGCGCTGAAATGATACACGCCGAATATTCCGCTAAACCAGGGATATTCAAGTCCCATTATCCAGTAGTAGGCTGCGGCTGTTATAGAGAGTGGGTAAATAATGATGCCGGCGAGGGCGAGTCTTTTCATCTTGCCTGATAAATCCGTCGGGCGGCGCGAGTCGGCGGTTATAGAGTATGATCTAAGCAGGAGTGCTAAAGTAGTGAGACTACATAGAACCAGGATTGAAACTGCGATGAAAGTGTATTTATTGAAGAGCGGATTTGCGTTCGGTTGAGGATACAGAGTCGGGGTTGAAAAAAGTATTGGCAGGAACAGGGGCGACATAGAGGTGATTGATGCCGCAACATTTTCAAAAGTTCTTCGCAGCGGTATGGTCCATTTGATACCGATTATGTGATGAATGAGCAGGATAAAGAGCGCGCCTGTTGAGATTGTGAAATAGAAATAAAACGCAGCCAGATAAGAATGGATGAAATCTTTGAAACTGCCGAGCGCGCCGAGCAATGAGAAGACAGGTCCGCTAACGAAGGCAACCAGCAGCAGTATGCCGATTTTTTCGGCTAACATTGATTTAAATATTTCCGCATTGCGTCTGTTCATTGTTTTGTTTGAGACTGTTTTATTGGTTGATTTAAAAGCTCGGCTTTAAGTTGTTCGGGCAAATCGTTCAGTGTTCCCAGTCGCGTAAGTTGCAGGGCGCGGACGTAGGCGACGATTGCCCATCTGTCGCGTGGTTGAATTTGAGCGCTATGGCTGTTCATTAAATTCCGACCGTTGCTGATGACATTAAAGATTTCGCCGTCGGACATTCTGATAATGCGTTTTTCGTGCAAACTTGCAACGACAGGCATAGCGCTGATTTTGCGGGACACGGTGGTTGCGTCGCCGAGCGTTCCGTGACAGTGCGAACAAAAGATTTCGTATCTTTGTTTTCCTCGCTGCAGGAGGGTGATGTCAACGGGGATGGGGATAGATTCAAGATAATTTGTGGTACCGGGGATGATTCCGCTTGCGATTGGATCGGTTTTGAGAATCCGGTCTTGCGGGATTGTTCCTGGCACGGGTTTTAGCGCGTTTCCGCCGGGCAGGAGAAGGCGCGTCTGAGGACGAATTTTTTGTTGTCTGACCATATCTGAAAAAATTTCAAACGGTGGTTGCGCCGATTTCATTCCGCGCGCGCCTGCTATTGCGGCTAAAATTGCCAGCACAACAAAAAATGCTATGATTACGGTTTTGGTGTTCATTTTTCTACAAATTCAATGAAAACGGCGCCGGAGGCAGAGAGCAAAGAGCGTCCTCTGTCTGGCGAATACCGTTGGTCTGCGCTATCAAGGGCGATGTAAAATTTGTTATTGGAAGCGAAGGCGGAGAAACGTTTGGATTTAAAAATTGGGTTGTTAAAAGAGGGTTTATTGTTCGGTAGGAACATACCGGCGACTGCGCCTATAGCGGCGAAGAAGATTGAAATTTCAAAGGCGATCGGCGCTGCGAGGAAGGGGTTGAACATTGGTTTGCCGCTGACGAGTGTTGGGTAGGCAGGTCCGTTCATATACCAGACAATAAAGAAGCCCAACAGCGCTCCGAACACGCCGCCAAGGAAAGCGAATCTGCCTGAAAAGGAGCGTTTGTTGTCGTAGCCGATTCTTTTTTCCACTTCGCTAATTGGAAATGGGAGATAGACTTCGCAAAGATTGATTCCGCTTTTTTTGATTTTTTCCAGCGCCTCAATAAATTGCTGAACCGAGTTAAATTCGCCCAGGAGGTAGTGTGGGGTTTTCGGGGCAGGAGGGATATTTGAATTGGGCGAGGAGCCTGGCGATGGTTGTGAAATGTCGGGATTGCGCGGGACGAGTCCTTTAATTTCTGCGGCAGCGACTGCTGGAATAAATTTCAGGAACAATAAAAATAAGGTTGAAAATAGTCCGAGCGAGCCGACAAAGGTTAACACGTCAACGTGAGTTGGTTTAAAATATCCTGAAGTTGACTGTAAGAATCCGTTAGACAACGAGGAGACGATAAGCAGGAAACGTTCGCTCCACATTCCGAAATTTATCAGGATTGCGATTGTGAAAACAATCGGGAGTGAGCGTCTGATTTTT
This sequence comes from Verrucomicrobiota bacterium, assembly GCA_039793825.1. Classification (GTDB taxonomy): domain Bacteria; phylum Verrucomicrobiota; class Verrucomicrobiia; order Limisphaerales; family JAKPVM01; genus JAKPVM01. Next base: position 2,943 of record JBAMMJ010000233.1, read on the forward strand.
TTTGACCAGAACAGTTGCGGGATAATCACATTGCAGAGGAGCATAACCCAGAAAAAGATTTTGTAGTGTCCGAAGATTCTACTGTGCAGTTCGGAGATTTCGCGGGTGTTGTTAGAAAAGAAGGCGCCGAAGAATTCAATTCCGTAGCAATAGGCGATGAACAAAGAGGTTGTTAGGGCGATTTTGCACAACGGTTCTATGTGGGCTGGCGTTATGAGGTTTTCAAGTCTGCACAGGCTTCTTAATGGTATGAGCAATGTAAGTATCATTGCTATACCGGAAAAAATTGCGCCGGCGACGAAGTAAGGTGGCAGGAGGGTTGAATGCCACAGGGGCAGGAGCGACACCGCGAAGTCGTATGAAACGATTGAATGAACCGACACTACAAGCGGCGTGAGCAAGGCGGCGAGAAGAAGATAAGTTTTCTGATAAAACTTCCATTGTGTTGCTGAACCGCTCCAGCCCAGGGATAAGAGGTGATAAATTGTTTTTTTAATTTTCGTATTTGTCCTGTCGCGGAGCAATGCGAAATCCGGGAGCAAGCCGGTGTAAAAAAACAGGAACGAGACAGTAAAATAGGTGATTAAGGCGAAGACATCCCAGCTTAACGGCGAGCGGAATTGCGGATAGGTGGCGCTTGTGTTAGAGACAGGGAGGAGCCACCAGGCATACCATACCCTGCCGGTGTGAATTAACGGATAGATAAAGGCGCAGATGACGGCAAATAGAGTCATTGCCTCAGCGACGCGGTTAATTGAGGCGCGCCAGGGCTGGCGTAACAGAAACAGGATAGCCGAGATAAGGGTTCCGGCGTGTCCGATTCCGATCCAGAAGACAAAATTGGTTATGTCCCATGCCCAGGCGACAGGATAATTTAATCCCCACAGACCGAGCCCATTTTTGAGCAAACCGATTACGCACACAACGCCACACAGCAACATCAATACCGCCGCGCAAAAACAAATCCACCACCAGAGCTGCGGTTTGGTTTCCACATTTGCAACCGACAGGCTGCTTAATTGAGCGCAGTCGTAAGCGGCTGGCGACAGGGGTGAGAAATCATATTTATTCGGTATAATTTTTGAATATGTTGTTTTATCGCTCTGCATAAGCGGTTCAATTCATAAAAATCCTGTTATGTATTGGTGTCTGAGTTTAATATTGGGTTTGGATTTGTGATTTTTGCCAGATAGGTTGTTCTGGGTTTTGTGTTTAAATATCCGAGCAGCGGATAATTTCGGTTGTTTTTTAACAATTGCGATACGCGGCTGTTTGGGTCGGCGAGATTTCCGAAAACGATAGCGTCTGTGGGGCAAGCCTGCTGGCAGGCGGTTTTTATGGCGCCGTCTTCAATTTGTCCCGGTGGTGAATCGCCGGCGATTACCTTTTTATTGGCGCTCTGTTCCTGGATTCTGTGAATGCAATAGGTGCATTTTTCTGCGACGCCGCGCATTCGGACAGTAACCGATGGGTTCCGGGCAAGGGCGAAAAGTTCCTGTGGCGCGGTTGGATTTTTTCTGCCGATGAATTTATTTAAAAATGCGGTTACTGGATTATCAGCGTCGGTGGATGTAAAGAGTTCTTCAACCATTCTCCTGTTGTAATCAAAGTAGTTAAAGCGTCTGACTCTGTATGGGCAATTGTTCATACAATAGCGGGCGCCGATACATCGGTTATAGACCATTAAATTTAATCCTTCGGAGTTGTGGACTGTTGCGTTAACCGGACAGACATATTCGCAGGGGGCGGTTTCGCATTGCATACACATTAGCGGCTGAAACCTGACTTTTAGATTGGCGTCCTGATAAAAATATCTGTCAATTCGCAGCCAGTCCATTTCGCGGCCGCGCAGGATTTGTTCTTTTCCGACGATCGGGATATTGTTCTCGCTGCGGCAGGCGATGACGCAGGCGCCGCAGCCGATGCATCTGTTCAGGTCTATAATCAATCCCCACTGGTGTTCGCCAGCCAGTTCGGGCGATTTATACAACGGTCGGTTTTCTTTCTGGAGGCGATGTTTTTCGGTACCTTTTAATACTACCTTTTTAACAAAGTCGGGTTCTGTTTGGAGCCGGGAGTTATCGCACTGTATTATTATATCTTCGTCGGGATTTGTGTCGTTTCCCTGCGCGCGGGCGAGTGTTATGGGCGCGCGCGGGGTTAAAACCAGTTCGCAACCGCCGGCAAAGTAGCCTCTATCTGTTTTTAATGTTAGAACGTTTGTTCCTATATTGAAGTTCAGTTTGCCAAACTCGGAATTAAGGTGTCTGCCGTAACCGACCGTTAATGCGATAACATCTTCCGCAATGCCCGGTTGAATTAAGAGGGGAATTTCAAGCGAGCGTCCGTTGAATTTAATTTTTACGGGGGCGCAATTGACTGAGGTGCGGGTCTGGAATGTTTTGTTAGAATTGCTGGTCAAACCGAGTTTGCTGGCTGTTTGTGGCGAGATAAGGGCTGGGTTGTCCCAGACGATTTTTGTTATTGGGTCAGGCGATTCCTGCAACCAGGCATTTGTAAAATATCTGCCATCGTCAATCGCGGGGCTTCTATAGAAGTTAATTTCTAACGGTGTTTGAGGTTCGGCAGGTTTTGAATTTTTAATGAACTCGGAGAATTTTATAAAATCAAATTGTCTATTGAAATCTTTCCATTCTGATTCGGTGGAAAAGCCGTTGCGAAGGAACGTTTGCCAGTCGTCGTCGTTTCCGCCGGTAAGGGATTTGAATGTCTGGCGCACGATATTGTAATCGGAGGTTTGTGTATATCCGGCAAGATAGGCGAAGAATTCTAATTCGGAGAGACTCTGCCAGATGGGTTGGATAACTGGCTGGACGCAAAACAGGGTGCCGTTTGAGTGGCGGGCGTCAGCCCAATGTTCAAGAAAATGTTTTAACGGGATATGGAAGTTGCTCTGGGTGGAGGTTTCGTCTTCGTATAGACCGAGTCTTATAATTGTTTCTGAATTGCGTCGCAAATTATCCCAATCAATCTTTGATGGCGCGTGGTATGCGGGATTGCAGCCGCAGATTATGAGCGTGTTGACCGTGGTTTGATTTAAGAGCGCAGCCAGTTCTTCAATTGAGCCGTGGGGTTTTGATAGTCTTTCTCGTTTTTTGATGAGGAGGGTTTTACCGATGCTGTTTAAGGCGGCATTGATTGCGAGGGCTATTAAATGGACGACAACCGGCTGGCGATAGCCGCAGACCACAAGCGGTTTTTTATTCTGGTTTTGCGCCGCGGCGAGCAGGTCGTCTGCGCAGGCTTGAATCCAATGAATATAATTGCTGTTCAAACTGGATAATTCTTTCAATTTGTCCAGTAGAATTTTGTCGGAAAAATTTTTACTCTGAAAAATTATGAGTGCTATTGCGGCAGCGATAGCCTGTATTGAAGTTGATTTAACGGCGAGCCTGTGGTCTGCGTTTGCTCCCGTGAGGCTCAAAGAGGCTTCCACAGAGTAGAGGCGGTTCATTTGCGGCGGGGTTCTGCCTTCGGCAAATTGGCGCGCGTTGAAGACGGAATCCTCTTCGGAATCAAGAAAATCGCAGTCCAGAGACAATATCACGTTGGCGTCCTTGAAATTGTAAATCGCCGTCACATCTTCGCCAAAAAATTGGGAGAGGGCGCGGTTGGGGAGGTCAAGGTCTATCGGTTCGTATTCAAACCAGAGCGTCCTGGGGTATTTAGAGAGGATTTCGCCCAGCAGACGTTCGCGGGACGGAGACGCGCTCTGGTCTGTCAAAATGCAAAGGCTTTCGCCTCTGGTTTTTTCAACGCGTTGAAGCAATTCAGAGAGTATGGAGCGCAGGTCGGAATCATTTATCTGGGAAGATGTATTTGAGTGGTATTTCAAGAATCTGCCGCTTCGCAGCGGGTCATAAAGGCTGTAGATAGCCGCTTGAGCGAACCTGTTTGAGCCGCAGCCGGGCTGGTATTTTGGATTTGGTTCAATTTTTATCGGATGGTAATCAACGGTTTTCACAATCAGCGGCAGCGCGCTCATTCGCGATTGCATTGCCGTTGCGTAGTAGAGCGGCTCGCCCGGCATTGCGTCGCTTACCGGTTTTGAAAAAGGCGCAACCAATTCTTCCGGACGCCTGCAGCCGCAAAGACCGAGCGGCAACAGGACTCCAGCCGCGGAGGCGAGCTTTAAAAAATCTCTTCTGGATAGTTCGCTCATCAGCTTTGGTTCTCTAAAGCAAATTTGATTTTACTTAAAAAGATTTTCATAATTTATCAAAAATGTCAGGTGTTCAGCGATGACACTGGGAACACTCGTCGCCTGTCTTTATGTACCATTGTTTGACAAGGTTTGTGTGGTTTTGTTTTTTTATTGGATTTGCAACCTCTTCCAGCGGCACGATGTATGGCGCAGGATTTCTATGGCAATCAAGGCAAAACTTCATACTCAGTGATTTTGCTTGAAATGTGGCAGGCATATTCTGGACATCGCCGTGGCAGGCGGCGCAGGCAACTCCGCGACGGGTGTGGACCGAATGACTGAACCAGACATAATCAGGCAATCTGTGAATTCGGGTATAAAAGATTGGCGTTTGGTCAAGGGCGCTTAATCGGGCTAAATCAAGCCTTGCGTCGCGCGTAAGAACCTGATTATGACAGTTCATACAGATGGAAGGTTCAGGCAAACCCGCATACCAGCTTTGCTCGGCAAGATAATGGCAATACCTGCAATCAATTTTCAATTCGCCGACGTGCGTTTTGTGAGAAAAAGAGAGTCTCTGGATTGGTTGATAACCGACGCGGCTATATTCGGGGGCAAAATAATAGAAATAAATCCCAACCGCTGTTCCGCATACTAAAATAATGCATACGGCAATCGCGCTTACAACCCGATTGAGATTTTCAGAAAACATCTTTTACCGCCACGCTTTTGCAAACTAATTTATATTTTATAAATCATTACATTTTATATTAAACATCGGCAAGCCTCTTTACCAGATCGGCGATGGGCGCGGTTTTTTATTTATTCAGGTTTTCAAATGTCTTGCAACTGTTTTGGCAATGAAATAAAAAAAATGGTATGAGCGCAGCTAAAAGGTGTAATAATACGGCGGATTTTGATTTGAACCGGTATCTTGAAGAGAGGACGGAGATAGTGAACCGCGCTCTTGATAGGTATCTTCCGGCTACAAAAGCCAAACCGCCGACCATTCACAAGGCAATGAGGTATTCGCTTTTCAGTGGCGGCAAACGGCTGCGTCCGATTCTTTGTCTTGCGGCTGCCGAGGCGTGCGGCGGGGGGATTGAGGAGGCGATGCCGCTTGCTTGCGCGGTTGAGTGCATACACACTTATTCGTTAATCCACGACGATCTGCCGGCGATGGATAATGACGACTTTCGCAGAGGCAGACCGACCAACCACAAAGTTTTTGGAGAGGCTGTTGCAATACTCGCCGGCGACGCTCTGTTGACGATAGCATTTGAAATCGCCGCGCAGTTTCGCCCCACGAAGCGGTATTCAATGAACACTGTGGTAAAAGAGCTCGCGTATGCCGCAGGGTCAAAAAAACTTATCGCCGGTCAGGTATCCGATATTGAAGCCGAAGGGAAAAAGGTTTCCGCCGAACACCTTAAATATATTCACGAATGCAAGACTGCCGCGCTACTTCAATGTTCGTTGCGGCTGGGCGGTATGAGCGCCAATTGCGCCCCGCATCAATTAAAGGCTCTCTCTGATTTTGGCTATTATGTTGGATTGGCGTTTCAGGTTATAGACGATATTCTTGATGTTACCCAGACGAGCGAAGTGCTTGGCAAAACCGCAGGCAAAGACCAGAAAAGCGGCAAAGCCACTTATCCATCAATAATTGGACTGGAGAGGTCATACAGGATTGCCGAACAACTTACGGACAAAGCCTTTGAGGCAATAAAGCCGTTTAAAAACAAAGGGATACCGTTGCGGGCAATCGCGGAATATCTATTGAAACGGAATAAATAAAGGCGGCACGCGCGACGGTCATTAAAGAGCGGGATTTCCGCGCGTATAAAATGAAACCTAAAAAGCAATTAACTGGCACAATAGCCGGGTTGAAGGATCGTTTAGATTCTGATTAGTTCAAAGGTAATAGAATTCTGATTGTTGTTCCTTTTCCCTTTTTTGATTGGACCTGGATTTTACCCTTATGCAATTCAATTATCCTTTTTACGATGGCGAGGCCGAGGCCTGTTCCTTTTGGCTTTGAGGCGCTGAACAGAGGGTCAAAGGCGCGTTTCATAGCCTCTTCGGACATTCCGTGTCCGGTGTCTTTAAATTGAATACAGACGTATTGCGAGTTCTGGGTGTTTTTGGGTATTGTGGTGGAGATGACAAGTTTTCCGCCGCGCGGCATCGCCTCGGCACTGTTTAGAATCAAGTTTAGAAACGCCTGCTCAATCTGGACTCTATCGGCTTTGATTGGTGGAAGGTCTGGTGAGAAGTTGCAAACAAGTTTTATATTTTGAGAGTTGAGTCTATGTCTGACCAGCAGGGCGAGTTCTTCAATAAGGTTATTAACTTTAAGTTCTGAGAAATTGAGGTTGTCTTTGCGGGCAAAATCAAGGATTCGCTCCACGATTCTGTTCAAATCTTCCATTTTTTGGGAGATAATCTGGGCGTCTTTTGAGCGTGGGTCGTTTTCCGGGAATTGCAGATTTAAGGAATGATATAACAATTTCATCACGGTTAATGGGTTTCTTATCTCGTGCGCGAGTTCAGCGGAAATCAATCCCAGAAGGGATAGCCGTTCGCTACGTCTTATCTGTTCCTCAAAGTCTACCATCTGTTGGTAGAGCCGGCTTTTTTGAATTGCGATTGCCGAGAGTTCGGCAAGTGTTGTCATTATCTGAATTTCTTCGTTAGAGAATTGATATGGTTCGCTGGTATAAACATTCAATACGCCGATCGCCTGTTGTTGGAATAGCAGGGGAACGCTTAACAGAGAGACAAGCCCTTCGCGTCGGGCGATTTCCACAGCCTGATAAAGGCTTGATTGCTGAACATTTTCAATCTGAATGGGTTTTCGGCGTTTTACAACAACCCCCAGAAGGCTATCATCAACATTTAGTTTTGGTTTGTTAAGGTAATGTTTTCCGGCGCCGTCGCAGGAACGCAATTCAAGCCATTCGCCCGTATCGTCAAGCAGCAAAAGGGAGCTCATCCGCGCCCGCATAAGCGCGCGAGCCTGTTGTGTTATAAGCGGCAAAACCTCATCAATGTTTAAAGTGGAGTTTATGACGCGGATCGCCGCGGCGAGGGATTGAAAGAGATTTACTTTTTGACGCAATTGTTCGTAGAGCCAGGTGTTCTGAATTACCCTTGCCGCTTCAACGGCGAGCGATTCAAGCATCTGCTGGTCTTCATCGGTAAAGGCGTTTATTTTTTCTGAATCAACGTTTAACACCCCGCGGACTGTCTCGTTTACAAATATCGGCACTGCAAGTTCGGAGCGAACATTTTTGCGAACCGCCACATATCGGGGGTCTTTGCTCACGTCGCCGACCCGTGTGGATTTGCCATATTTTGCAACCCAGCCGGTAATTCCCTCGCCGACGCGCAGGCGGACCCGCTCACCAGCAGGAGGTAAGCCGCAACCGGCTTCAATTTCAAGGAGTCCGGTGGTTGGGTTTACAAGAATGACCGAACCGCTGGTTGCATTCATTAAACGGACTGACGCCTCTACGATGAGGTTTAGAGCCTTTTTAGGTTCAAGGGTTGAATGAATGAGGCTCAATACATCGTAGAGCGCCTTCAGACGCTCATACCTGGCGCTGGTGTTGGGTCTTTTTTTTCTGGTTTTGCTCACGGCATTGTTTTTATCGCGCTCTTAATGTCAGCATAATACCCACTAACGCAAACAGCAGATTCGGAAACCATCCTGCAAGGATGGGGCTGATATGTCCGCCCATACCGGCAGCCTCGCCGAATCGCTGGACAACAAAATAACCAAATCCGATAAAAACGCTGCTTGCCACGCCAACAAACACATTTCGTCTTGAGCCCAGCGCCGCAAAGGGCAAGGCTATTAAAACAATCACCGGACAGGTAAATGGCTGGGAGAGTCGCGTGTGAAATTTTGTATTCAGCACCTGGTTGTGGCGTTGGTCAGGATGCAGTCGTTGATATTGAATTATCTCGTTTAACGAGAGCGAAACGCCACGAGCCTGTTTCAAATCGGTCAAACCGCTAATTTTTATTTCGCTTTTAATCTGTTCCGGGGTTTCGGTAAATTCGGGCACAGCCAATACATTTGTGAAGCCGCGTCCTGGTATTGGGTCTGCTGGTTTAAAAACAAGCACCTGAACGTTATAAAAGGTCCATACTCCGTTTGTTCTTATCCCGCGTTCTGCCACCAGAGAATAGATAGTTTTGTTTGTAGATTCCCAGTCAATATGCGGTTTTATCATTATTGAGTTGTCAACGTCATACTTTTCAATCAGCCAGGTTCTATTAGCCTTTGGATTTTTAAATGTTAAAAAATTAACGATGTTTTTTCCTTTTTTAACATAGTCTCCGCGCAGCAGTCCCATTGCGCGTTCAGCGCCGTCGGGCATAAGATTTTCATTCAGGACAAATAAGAACAATCCGCACAGGATGCTTACAAAGAAGTAGGGTACACTAATCCGCCACAGACTTATCCCGGCGCCGCGGATTGCGACTATCTCATTATATCTATTGTGATTGTTTATGGCGTATAACATCGCCAGAAGTAGAGCCAACGGCACAACCCTTAGCAAAAGTTCTGGCATTGTGTAGAGGAAATAATAGGCTACATCAAGCGGGTTGAGTCCAGCCCGTTGGAATTCGTCAAGTTCCGAAAATAACTGGAATGTTAGCCAGAATATGAAAAAACCACCGAGACAGTATCCAAAGGGCGTTAAAAATTCTCTCAATAAATATCTATCCAGAATCCGCATTTTAAGAACAATAAATAATCATAGCAGCAAAAGCAAGAGACTGAAAGTAATAAGAATGCGGTTGGCGGATAAAAGTTAGGATTTATATATTCAGGGAAGAATGCGAAAATGAACATATTAAATTATCTAATATTTCAACACATATGTATTATAATTATTAATACTTGATTTTATTATTTAAATTAATTTGACATTGAATTTAGAAAACGATAGGACATATACAAATATTAGTATTATTAATAAAAATTAAATATGTTGGATGTAAATTAATAATACTAATAGTAATTAAGTAATAAAAAACAACAAAAAAACCTGAGCGAATATGAGTTACGTAAAAGAAGTGCTTGAAGTGGTGCGGAAGCGGAATCCGAACGAGCCTGAATTTCTTCAGGCTGTTACCGAAGTGCTTGAATCCATTGAACCGGTGGTGGAGCGGCATAAAAAGTATAGGGAAGGCAGGATTCTTGAAAGGATTGTGGAACCGGAGCGGGTAGTGATTTTCCGCGTTCCGTGGCAGGATGACAAAGGTAATTTTCAGATAAACCGCGGATTCAGGATTCAGTTCAACAGCGCGCTCGGTCCGTATAAAGGCGGTTTGCGGTTTCATCCGACAGTATGTTTGAGTGTTCTGAAATTCCTTGCGTTTGAGCAGATATTTAAGAATTCTCTTACCACTTTGCCGATGGGTGGTGGCAAAGGTGGTTCGGATTTTGATCCCAAAGGCAAATCTGACGGTGAGGTTATGCGGTTTTGCCAGTCGTTTATGACCGAGCTTTTCCGTCATATTGGTCCGGACACGGATGTTCCTGCTGGCGACATTGGCGTTGGCGGACGCGAGATTGGTTTTTTGTTTGGTCAATACAAGAGGCTTCGCAATGAGTTTACAGGGGTATTAACTGGCAAGGGGCTGAACTGGGGCGGGTCATTAATCAGGCCGGAAGCGACCGGTTATGGTTGCGTTTATTTTGCACAGGAAATGCTCAAGACCCGCAATGAGACATTTGAAGGAAAGGTCTGTGTGGTTTCGGGCTCCGGCAACGCCGCTCAATACACGGTTGAAAAGTTAATTCAACTTGGCGCAAAAGTGGTCACGATGAGCGACTCCAACGGTTTCATTTACGACAAAGACGGGATCAATGAAGAGAAGCTTGCCTGGATTATGGATTTGAAGAATGTTCGGCGCGGACGCATCAAAGAGTATGCTAAAAAATTCGGCGTTCCGTACTATGAAGGTAAACGTCCGTGGGGGGTCCCGTGCGATTGCGCTTTTCCGTGCGCGACGCAAAATGAAATCAGCGGCGAAGACGCCAAAACGTTGCTGGAAAATGGTTGTTATCTTGTGGCGGAGGCGGCAAATATGCCGACCGAGCCGGAGGGGGTTGATCTATTTGTTCAGAAGAAGATATTGTATGCCCCTGGCAAAGCGGCAAACGCCGGCGGCGTAGCTACATCCGGGCTTGAGATGACACAGAACTCAATGCGTATTCAATGGACAAGGGAGGAAGTTGACGCCAAACTCCTTCAAATTATGAAGACTATATTCAAGAACGCGTGGGAAACCGCTGCCGAATATGGTCAGCCGGGCAATCTCGTGGTTGGGGCAAACATTGCTGGATTTGTCAAAGTAGCCGACGCGATGTTAGATCAGGGACTTGTATAATCAGTCTCATAAGCCTGGATTAGACAAAGGGCAGGTTGTTATTAACCTGCCTTTTTTATTTTAAGAGTGGTTTTTTGCGCGACTGGTTATGGGAGTTTGAAATTTCTGGTTTGTTTTTAAACAATTTTGGGATTTGTATAAAGGGTTCTGGTTAAAATTTGAAGATGTTTTATTTGAATAATTTATTAAATGGTGTAATCTAATTATATGTGAAGCTGAAGTGGGGAAAACGCGCAGTATCAATTTTTGGTTTAATAAGCTCAGGGCGGTGGGGGTTTACTTTAATTGAGTTGCTTGTTGTCATTGCGATAATTGCCATTCTTGCCGGGTTGTTGTTGCCGGCGCTTGCGCGGGCAAAAGAAGCGGCGCGCAGAATATCTTGCATAAACAATCTTAAACAGCTTGGGCTTGCGCATCGGCTTTATATTGACGATAACAACGGTCAATGTCATCCAAGGACATTAAACCCGGCTTGGATGACGCGGCTTTTTCCGTATTATCAGGATGCGCGTCTGCTTCATTGTCCGAGCGATGTGCCGGAACCGAACAGATATCGTAGCGACCCGGCGTATCCGATAGACAACTCTCCGTATAGTTATCTTATAAACGCGTGGAATGATTATTTTCTTTCTATTTTAACAGCCGATGAATTTAGACTTTATCTGTCATCGCGGACGAATATTTCAATGCCAGAATCTGTGATTCGCTATCCATCCGAGACGATACTATTTGGTGAAAAGGAATCCACATCCACGCATATTTATATGGACTTTGCGCAGGGTAACGGCAACGATCTTGAAGAGATTGAACAGAGCCGTCATAACACGCTTCGGGCTGGTTCTGGCGGCGGTGGATCAAATTTTGCGTTTTGCGATGGGAGCGCGCGTTATCTGCGGTGTTGGGGCTCGGTAATACCTATCAATATGTGGGCTGTGACAGACCAGTGGCGCACCAACACTATAGCAATTCCCAAATAAAGAGTGCCTTCCTTAAATCTTTTTAGTAATCCACTTCTGATTTCTTTGTGATTCTCTGGATAAATTCACTTCGCAAAATCGTTCAAACTTCTCACCGTGAGAATGAATTATTCGCCCGGCAATGCCAGAGTATCGGGTGTGA
>JBAMMJ010000233.1:14647-18148 GCA_039793825.1 Verrucomicrobiota bacterium
GGGTGTGATATGAAAACGATATTTGAATATTTAAAAGGAAAGAAGACCTACCTTGTGGCGATAGCCGGGGGTATTTACGCGGCGTTAATCGGGCTGGGCGTCGTTCCCAGTTACGATTTTGTCTGGGGTTTGCTTGGTTCGGGGGCGTTTGCATTTTTGCGCTCTGGAATCAAGGAAAAAGCGGCATTGAATCAACAACCTGCGCGGTTGGAATAAATTGCAAAAGCGATGAAGCAATCTTCAGACGGATGATTATTTGGTGCGCGATGTTAAAAGCGATATTAAGTTTGCTGAACCTGGTGGCGGGGCTTGTGGCATTAGCGATAAGGAGAAAATATTTTCCGTCGGGGGCTCAAAAAAGCGAAAAGGTGTCCGATGAAATTGATGAAATCAAGCGCGCGGTTGCAAAGGCGCGCGCCGATGGCAATGATGCTTATGCTGACGCTCTTTTGCGCAAGTTGCGCAAGAGAGAATCGGTATTTTCCGACGGTGGCGGGGAGTCAGGGAGGGAACGCGATTTTAGCGACGCTACCGGCGGGAACAGAAATCAAGCTTTATGAGAATAGCGATGTATTTATGCGGGCGTTTGTGAACGAGACATATATTGTTTCAAAAGCGGCGGATGGGGTTATGGTTTTTAAGACTGTTGTTCCGCTTAACATTACCACTGCTGAATATATTCGCGATAGAGACGAACGGGAGATTGAATACATAAAGTTGATTGAGCAGTTAAAGCTATTGCGAAACCAGAAGGAGTGAAATGATTCAGTCAAATTTGCCTCCGTCGGTTGATTTTGCGGGGTGGCTTGGATGCCTTGCCTTTCTTGTGATGTTTTTGAACGGCTTATTGAGGCTTGCCGATCGGGCTCGCGGTAAGCCGCCGCACCCGCCCAATGCCGCTCTTGGAGCTGAGTTTCATTCTTTGAGCCAGAGGGTAGGGAGGCTTGAAGTGCAGGTGGAAACAATCCGCGCTGAAATGAAGACAGACCGCGAGGCGATAATGCGCGCCGGTGAGGACCGCGCGAGCAGATTGCACGAGCGGATCAACGCGCTTGGGGAGAAATTGACAGCCGCGGTGGCGGAACTTCGCGGCGAATTAAAACGAATGAGCTGATAATCGGAGGGGAAATATGACTGTGCGAAAATCAATTCTTGTTGTTCTGAACAACGTCTATCCGCTGTTGCTTCCGGAGCAGTCGCTCTACATAGATGTGAACTGTTTACTGGAAAAACCGGCTACGATGACTCAAATCAGGGAAGAACTCTCAAAGCTTGAAGCCTGTCGTTTCGTGGCTGGGCTACGCGCTTCGGATGGGGTTTTGAAATGGCGCCTAACTGATAACGGTCGCGCGGAGCTGGTTGCCAGTTAATCAAGATGAACGCCGCCAGACGCAAAAAAGAGAGCCAGCCCGAACCTTTGCGCGATGTTGCCCCTAATTTATCGCCGGAGGAAGAAAAGAAGTTATTGAGCTGGTTGTCCGAAGGGCTTGATATTGAAGCCGCAGCGGCGCTATTTAAAAAAGAATTTAACCGCGAGGCGGATAAGAATGAAATAGTGAAATTGTGGGCTGCAAATTGCAAACAACTTCACCTTGAGCGGAGAAATTATTTTGCTCAAATAGCCTCGGCGATTGTGGACAACAGGTGCGAAGGTGAATCTGCCTTAGAGGCTGCTTCTGCGTATCTGTTGAAGCAGACATTGTTTGAAGCCCTGATTTCACCGGAGAAAGACGTCAAGGCGATTGAAACATTAATCAAGGCGATGAAGGTGATGTTTAATGGTAGGTATGCTCAGGGCACGCGCGTGGAGGGGGAAGGGGAGAAGAGCCCGAGCGGCGGCATAAGCGAAGATAAATTAAACGAGATTGAGGAGATTATTCGCATTCTTTGATGGGTGAGGAGAAAAAATTTGTTGGCAGGGCGAAGATAGCGCCGGCGACAGGCTCGTTGCTTCTTGGATATCAGCGCAAGTGGGTGCTGGATGGGGCGCGTCTTAAAATTGCCGAAAAATCAAGGCAGATCGGGTGGAGCTGGGCAACAGCGTATTCGCTGGTAAGGCGAAAGTGCAGGGAGAGGGAACAACTTGACGCCTGGGTAAGCAGCCGGGACGAGTTGCAGGCGCGTTTGTTTCTTGAAGATTGCGAAAAGTTTGCCAGTGTGCTGCAGGTTGCCGCAAGGTGTATGAATTCCGAGGTTTTAGGAAAGAATTCCAGAAGCGCGCAATATATTGAATTTGCCAATGGCAGGCGGATTTATTCTCTTTCATCAAATCCCGATGCCCAGGCTGGCAAGCGCGGCGACAGGGTGCTTGATGAATTTGCGTTAAATAAGGATGCGCGTAAACTTTACGCAATCGCTTATCCGGGGATTACGTGGGGTGGTCAACTTGAAATCTTTTCCACTCATCGCGGGAGCGAAAACTTTTTTAATCAGTTGATTCGGGAGATAAAAGAGAAAGGGAATCCGAAGGGATTTTCGTTTCACAGTGTTACGCTTCAGACTGCGCTGGAAGAAGGTTTTTTGTATAAACTGCAACAGAAACTACCTCAGGAAGATCTGCGTCAGGAGATGGATGAAACGGATTATTTTAATTACATAAAATCGGGCTGCGCCGACGAGGAATCGTTTTTGCAGGAATATTGTTGTATTCCGGCTGATGATAGGAGCGCGTTTTTCCCATACGAGTTGATAGACGGTTGCGTTTATTCTACAGGAGAAGGGTGGCAGGCGGGCGGTCCTGAAGGTATTTCGGGAGATTCTCAATTATACATCGGTGTTGATCTTGGAAGGGAGCACGATCTGACGGTGATATGGGTGCTTGAGCTACTTGGCGATTGCCTGTTTACGCGGGCGATTGAAACCTTTTTCAGAACGGCATTTGAAGTTCAGGAATCGGCGCTCTGGCGGTGGCTGTGGTTGAATCAGACCCGTCGTTGCTGCATTGACCAGACCGGGCTCGGATTGCAATTTGTTGAACGGGCGAAGAAACGATTTGGCTACAAGGTTGAAGGAGTCCATTTCACACCCGGGGTTAAAGAATCGCTTGTTTATCCGGTGCGAACACTTTTTGAAAGAAAGAAGATCAGGATTCCGAACGATCCGAAGGTAATATCGGATATAAGGGCAATAAAAAAGATTGTTACGATGTCGGGGAACTTGCGGTTTGATTCTGAACGCGGTACGCAAGGCCATGCCGATAGATTCTGGGCTCTTGCCCTTGCGGTTCACGCAGCAGAAAACCCAAAAACGCCAAAGGCGGTGGTTGTATAAAGCGCTGGCTTTGAGGATGAGGGACTAAGGCAGGCGAATTAGCGGTGTGTTTCAGCTATTTTTAGGGCTAAATTGCAGGGGTGAGATGGCATTTTTGCAGGTCAAAGGCGATTGACAGAAAATCAAACGCATTTGCCTTAAAATGAAGTATTCTTCGCATTTCCAAAGATGGGGAGAAAAGGTCAAATTCAGCTAAATCCTGAATCATTAGCATTCCAGGAAAAAGGCACT
>JBAMMJ010000234.1:0-2349 GCA_039793825.1 Verrucomicrobiota bacterium
AGTCTCGGTAGATTCGTTCTCAATGGAATAATGGTAATAAATAAATGAGTACTAAACTATTTGTAGGTAATTTAGCCTACAAAACTACGGAAAATGACCTCCACGATGCATTCTCTGCATACGGCACGGTCACAGAAGCAAACCTGATGGTAGACAGAGCAAGCGGACGTTCACGCGGTTTCGCTTTCGTAACAATGAGCACCCCTGAAGAAGCCCAAAAGGCTATTGAAGGATTAAATGGAGCAACTCTCCACGAGCGCCAATTGACGGTGAATTTAGCCCGTCCCCGCGAAGAACGCCCAAACCACGACAGAAATCGTGGCGGCGGACGAAGAGGCGGCGGTTGGAACCGCTTCTAATCATTCAGTAATAGAATTTACTGATTAAAAAACGGTCTCTGGTTTAAACCCTGTGGTTCATCCAAGAGACCGTTTTATTTTCACTCACAAATGTAAATAACTACGGTAGAACTACAGGAACCTTCCGATACGAATCTGTTAAAGCCCATAAGTTCAGCGGCGAAAGGCTCTTACCAAAACTCAATCCCCTTACGCTCCCATCAATAAATAGATAATTTGAACCGCTTCTATGCCGTTTTTGCTCAATGATTCTAAAATCATCAAGACTCACCATATCAACATAAAAATCCCATTCTTCAGTCAATTTTTCTCCCATTGCGATCGTTTCTGAAGGATAACGTATTGCGGATTCAGATACAGTAACTTCGGTTGGCATTTGCGCCCCTGAATCAAGATAATAATCATCCCAACCGTTCATCACATAACTGCGCGGCGAATAATCCGGCTTAAGATTATACGCCTGCGCTGGCGTGGCTGTATTTGGTTCCGGTCCATCGGAAGGACAAACAAGGAGCCGTAAGTCCTGGTAATATTCATACATCAGATTAGGCCAGCGATTGGTCATCCTATTCGGTGGAAATGTGTAACGATTCTCGTCAACATATATCCTTAACGCCACGCCTAACTGACGTAAATTGCTCATACACTGTGACCGTCGGGCTAATTCTTTGGCGCGGGCAAGAGCCGGAAGCAACATACTGGCAAGTATCGCTATTATGGCAATTACAACAAGCAATTCAATTAACGTGAAACCAAACTTAAAACGAAAAAATGACATTGCTCGTCTATCCATAAAGTTAGTTCAATAAAACGATACTGCTTTTGAAATATTTGACGAATGAAAACCAGTATAAATTCAAACAAGGATAAATTCAAATGGTGGGCGCTGCAGGACTCGAACCTGCGACCTACTCGGTGTAAACGAGACGCGCTAGCCACTGCGCCAAGCGCCCACTTGATAAAGATTTTTGCACATTAATTCGTAAATTGCAACAAATTGCTTTGCTAATTTTTGACTTTTATGCAAACTTAATTCATTAAAATTACTAACAGATTATCTTTGAATCATTAGATATGGAAGAAAACCAAAAATTTTTGATAAGCGATTTATTATCGCCCGCGACGATTGAACTTAATTTGAATCAAACAGAGCGCGATGAGTTGTTACAGGCGCTCGTTAGCAAAATTCCCGATTTAAAAAATCGCCCTGAGGCGCAAGAAACCCTCTTACGGGCAATAATTGAGCGAGAAAGCCTCCACAGCACTGGTATTGGCGATGGAATAGCTCTTCCACACGCAAGAAACGCGCTGGTGGGTCTGGTGGAACATCCGGTTATAGTCTTTGGCAGACACAAAGACGGCATTCCTTACGGAGCAATTGACGGCGAACCGGCAAAATTGTTCTTCCTAATAGTTGCGCCAAATGTTACTCAACATCTCCACATTCTCGCCAGAATCAGTAGAATCTTACGCCAACCCGGCATTACAAAAAGTTTGCTCTCGGCAAATACGCCAGAAAAAGTCATCTCAATCATAAAAGAAACAGAGGAAAGACTCGGTTAATCCTTCCTAACCATCTTAAAAAAATAGATTTTTGAAGATGTCTAAAAGTAGATTGCTTTTGGCTGTAAGGCAATAAAATTTAATTACTACCTTGTTCAACCGCTGTCCAAAATGGTCTAAACTTACAAATCGTCTCCTTGTAAAACAAGGATTTTGGAGTGCGGCGGCAAGGCTTTGGAGTGCGGTGGCAACGCCACCGCTTTGTGATACCAGATGTCAGATAATCAAAAGAATAAATACCAAATCTTATGAAATAGTTTAATTCCTGGTTTTTGTATTTTCTCTAAAGGTAAGATATCAAATAATCAAAGAAATAAATGTCCAATCCTGAAGTTTTTGAGTAAGAATAGAATTAAAAAAAATTTAATTCATTTGGATTGTGTTTTTTCTGAAGGTAAGTTGCTTTCTGATGTCACAAAGCGGTGTT
>JBAMMJ010000235.1:0-2343 GCA_039793825.1 Verrucomicrobiota bacterium
CATAATTGCGACAACGGATTTTGGAACGCCGGGAAAACCGAATAGCCGTTTGGTTCAAAACGCAGGACCTGCTATAAGCGATGTTTCGCACTACCCACCTGTTCCTGCGGCAAATCAATCGGTAACGGTTTACGCGCGCGTTCAAGACCCTGACGGGCTCGCGGCGCTTTTATTGCAATACCGTGTTGACCCATCAACAAACTTTATCCCGTTATCAATGGTGAATAGAGGGGCTGGCTGGTATAGCGCCACTATCCCCGGTCAGGCGAGCGGAACGATTGTGGCTTTTTACATAAACGCGCTTGACGCAAACCTGCAATATCAGGAACAGTCTTTCTTCCCAAAAGAGGCGCCGGAGCGCGAATGTTTAATCAGGTGGGGCGACCCTGTTGTGAACGGAAAACTCGGGGTTTATAGATTCTGGATTTCGCAAAAGACAATGAATCGCTGGATATCTCGGGAGAAAATGAGCAACGATCCGCTGGATATAACATTCATTTATGGCACCAACCGGGTTATCTATAACGCGGGTGGAGAATACAGCGGCAGCCCATATCACAGCCCGGGTTATAATTCACCGATCGGAAACAATTGTGACTATGTAATCACATTTCCGGAAGATGACAGACTTCTTGGTGAAACTGAGATTAACCTGCTTCAACCCGGCAACGGCGGTGGCGACTCAACCTTGCAGGCTGAACAACAGGCATACTGGATTGCCGCTAAAATGGGGTTGCCGATCTGTTATAGGCGCAGCGTCCATCTATTCGTCAATGGTGTCAGAAGAGGGATGTTGTTTGAAGACGCCCAACAACCAAATCGCGACTTTGTAGAAGAATGGTATCCTGAGGATTCAAAAGGCGATTTGCACAAAGTTCAATTGTGGTTTGAATTTGATGACTATGCTTCAAGTTTCTCAGCAGTCGGCGCAAACCTTGGAAATTATCTGACCACAGGCGGACAGAAAAAACTGGCGCGCTATCGCTGGACCTGGTCAAAACGCGCCTTTGGCAACGATGCCAATAACTACACAAATCTATTTGCGCTTGTTGACACCGTTAACACCACCGCAAGCGGTGAGGCGTATACGCGGAAAATCCAATCTGTAATTGATGTTGAACAATGGTATAAAACGCATGTGGTTGAGCACATCGTTGGGAACAATGATAGTTATTCTTATGGCGGCGGGCAGAATATGTATGCTTACAAACCGCAGCGGGGATTATGGAATCTTTTAATCTGGGACATTGATTTTGCCTTCTTCGCTCAGGGACCGACGTCCGACCTTTTTGGCATCGGCGGCAGGCAGTCAGGTCCGGTCAATTCGCATCCCCCGTTTGCGCGGATATACTGGCAGGCATTGATTCAAGCCGCCAACGGTCCGCTCCAATCGTCTCAAGCGGACTCTATTCTTGATGCCAGATACAATGCCTTTGTAGCAGACGGGATATCGCCGTCAAATCCGCAAAGCATAAAAAACTTTATTGCCGCCCGCAGAAACTACATTCTCGGTCTTGTCCAGAGCAACACATTCCCGTTCGCTATAACTTCCAACAATGGAAACGGCTTTTCAACCAATAGAAACCTCGTTGTATTGAGTGGCACAGCGCCGCTTGATGTTAGAACAATTGCGGTGAATGGAATACCTTACGATGCGGTCTGGACTACTTTGAGCAACTGGACAATCAGAGCGCATTTAAGCCCCGGCGTCAATCAGTTAAACTTGCAAGGCTACGACAAATCGGGGAATCCCGTTCAATCAGCCACAGCCTCAATCGCGATTGAATATACGGGCGTTGATGAACCGCCAAAAGGCAATATTGTTATAAATGAAATAATGTATAATCCGGTTGTCCCGCGCTCATCGTACATTGAGGTTTACAACCGCTCAACTAACAACGCGTTTGATTTATCAGACTGGCGAATTGAAGGTGTGGACTTTACATTTGACCCGGGCACAATCATAGAACCGAATAGTTATCTGGTTGTGGTAAAGGATGCAGCCGTGTTCACGAGTATTTACGGGAGTTCAATCCCAATCGCCGGCGAATTTGCAGGCTCACTGAATAATTCAGGCGAAACGATCCGTCTTATTCAGCCGGGCAATTCAAATCAAACAGATGTCGTAATTGCGGCAGTCACCTATGGTTCATCGCCGCCGTGGTATGAAGCGGCAAACGGATTAGGCTCGTCGCTTCAATTAATAGACCCTGCGCAGGATAATAGCCGCGTGGCAAACTGGGGGGCTGCTTTTGTGGACACCAACGCCACAGCGCAAATGCTCGTTTCTATGACAGATGTCTGGAAATATAACCAGACCGGCGACCTGACCGGCGCAGGCTG
>JBAMMJ010000236.1:0-2342 GCA_039793825.1 Verrucomicrobiota bacterium
GGACCGTTTACCTTGAGCACACCCGGACTGAGGTGGTCTGTGAGTTCAAAGTAAACGACATCTTCTGTAAGAACGCTGAGTGGCTCTATGAGGTATGTTGGATTGAACGCAATGGCAAAGTCCTCACCGCTGAATTTTACAGCGACATTTTCAGAAAAATCACCAACCTCGGGTGTATTCGTAGAGACAGTGAGCAGGTTCTCGGTGAACGTAAGTTTAACCGAGCTCTGGCGTTCACTCGTGACGATCTCAGCTCTTCTCAACGCAGATAGGAATTCCTCTCTATGAAGCTCAATTCTGTACTTTGACTCTTTTGGAACTACCTGTTTATAGTTTGGATACGTCCCTTCAATCAGTTTTGAGAACAGTTTCTTAGGTAATCCATCGTCTTCTGTCATTGTGAATCTAACAAAATTCTCAAAGATCGTCATTTCAACCTCGCCTTTAACATTAACAATACGGCTTATCTCATTAATTATTCTAATTGGAACAATAATACCTCCCCTGCAATTTTCTGGTACATCTACTTCCTCCTGCGCAAGCACAAGTCTCCTACCATCGGTTGCCACCATTGTAACATCGTGCTCTCCAAACTCAACATAGACGCTATTCAACAGATGTCTCCCCTCTTCCTGCGAAGCTGCAAAACTTGTTTTCCTCAACAATTCCCTGAATTTCTCCTGTTTAATCTTTATCTTTTTGTCATCCTTTATTGTTTTCAACTGCGGGTAATCAGCCGCAGAAAGTCCATATATCATAAATTTTATTGACCCGCATTCTATCTTGCATTTATCGTCCTGATCCGATTCCAATACCAAATCCCGATTCGGCATCTCTTTTACGATTTGAAGCAACCTCTTGGCTGGCAATGTTGTGCTACCGGGCTGTTTTACAATAGCCTTCGCAAAACAGGTAATCGTAACATCAAGGTCAGACGCGGTCAGTTCTAACAATTCACCTTCAGCTTTTAGCAGAACATTAGAAAGAATCGGAAGTGACGAGCGCGAGCTAACCGCACTTTGCACTATCTGTAAACCCGATTGGATCTGGTCTTTTGTTATTGTTATATTCATTGCGGCTGTTAATTAATTTTGTCCTGCAAAATATTTATTATTATTATACATAGTGAATAAGTTAAATAGAAATTAATGTCAAGAAAATGCAGCGAAAATTTGTAAAAAATCAATGTTAAGAACTTCTAAATAATTTCCAATAACTCCCAACAACTTCCGGATATTGGAACTATTTGACAGAAATAGAAGAATTTTTAACAACTATAAACAAAAAGGGCTGGCTAGAAGCCAGCCCAATACCTGCCAGGTTTTCTTTAAGTTGCCGATGTCTTAAGAACTGCAAAGGCATCCTGGTTCCTTATCTTCACTCCTCCTCTTACAACTCCTCTGAAACTCCTCTGATAGTAGTCCCAGTGGTGATGATCACTTGAAGCGAATTCAAAATCACTCCTGATACCAACAACACACCCCTGCGGGTCTCCAAATACTGCAATCTGCTTGTCCGCACCGTCTGTGTATGGCGCAACATTGCAAAGGATTACAGGATATCCAAGTATCGTTCCGATCCCGCCAGGCGCAGGCGCCTCTGTTGAAGATAAAAACAAAGGTCTTCCGTTTTGATCCTTTATATGCAAAATTCTTACAAGATTATGTGGGTGTATCCACCAGCACGCTTTTCTTTGAAGGACTGCCGGCGCTACTGTTGTAAGACATTTTGTTATATCTTCAAGCGTAAGTTTATCTATTGTAGTGTGACCGTTTGCCGCCTGAGCGGACCTTCCACCATTAAATATCCCGATAAATCCTCCATCGGCTTCGTTGTTCAAACCATTTCCCATAAACGCGCTCCAATCCAATCTGTAAGAGCAAGCCTCGGCAAAATCATTAAGAACCTCCGCTGTAATATCAAATTCTGAGTCCTCGATTAATTGACGGCTTACATTTATGAGCACCGCAATCAGTTTTACCGTAAGTTCAACAGATGTCCCGGCTTTAGAGCTATCTTCGGCAATCTGGCTCCCCTCTGTAGATATCCATACTGCATTGGGTCTATCTGTCTTAACGGGAAATGAAGTCGTCTTTGTCCCGAGTCTCCTGACACCGAGCGTGGACCATTGACCGTAGGCTGACAGCAGGTCATAAATATCTGATGCAAGCTCGTTCGTTATGTATGTGCTACCGGGCGATGTGTCTTCACCAAGCGCTTTTTTGTGCGTCTCAGATAATGGCGCTGAACAAAGCTTTCTCACAGCAGCATTGATAAACTGCGTTTTCTCCTCATCCGCAGCAATACGCTTTATCGGGTCACCAAAAGCCGCACGATGCTCG
>JBAMMJ010000237.1:0-18053 GCA_039793825.1 Verrucomicrobiota bacterium
TTAAACTATGGTTTCGGCAGCGCTGGTAAATCAAAGAATCCTGAAATTGTTATTTTGGTTTGCAGTTTCAGGATCAGTCAGGATAAAGGATGGGTGCAGCCACTCCTTGTGTCGGGCTTGTTTATGAAATTGTTCCATATCGTTTTTAACTACGTGTTTCCATAAAATATCATTTTTTAATTTGGAAATCTATTCTGAAACGAATGGAGAGATGAAACAATTAAGGATTAAATTGCAGTTTCCTTAATCTATTCAGAGGCAAAGAGGAGCAAAGCAATTTAATGATTAATTGCAATTTTATTAAAATGAAAATGGTTTTTATGGAACGATTGTGGAATGATTTTCGTGTTGAATCTTGTTGAATATTGAATGATTTGATAAATTAGTATCAAAACAGTGGATGAGATAGAGAAGAAAGTATTAGAGTATATTCGCGAGAACGGTCTGATTGATCCTGGCGAAACAGTTGTTGTAGGGGTTTCGGGGGGCGTGGATTCTGTATCGCTGCTTTATGTATTGAAGCAGCTATCAGAGGAGTTAAATGTGAATTTAATTGTGGCGCATTTCAATCACTGTTTGCGGGGGAATGAGAGCGAAGGAGATGAACAGTTTGTTAGAGAATTAGCGCAAAAGATGGGGCTTCCGGTCAGGTGTGAGAGTGGGGATGTGCGGGTTCTGGTTGAAAAAGAGCGGATGTCGGTTGAGATGGCGGCGCGGCGGTTAAGGCATCTGTTTCTTGCCAGGACCGCAAAGGAAAACGGGAGTAAAAAAGTGGCTCTGGCGCATCACCTTGACGACCAGATAGAGTTATTCTTTTTAAGGCTGTTGCGAGGAAGTGGACCGGCGGGGTTATGCGGAATGAAGCCGATATCGTCATCACCGGTTGATTCAGATGTGTTTCTAATCAGGCCATTTTTAAAGTTGCGCAAGAGTAATCTGATAAGATACGCGCAGGAAAAGTATCTTAACTATCGCGAAGATTCAACAAACACAACCGGTGAATATCTCAGGAATAAAATTCGTCACGAGTTGATCCCCCTATTAAAGGTGGAATATCAGCATAGCCTTGAAAAAATTATTTTGCGTCAGATTGAAATTTTTGAAGCTGAGAATGATTATATACTGGCGGAGGCGCGAAAATGGCTTGAATTAAAGAGTGTGCCGTTCAGCAGTTTACACAAGGCAATTCAGAGAAAGTGCATTCAGATTCAATTGATAGAACTTGGAATTGAAGCGGAATTTGGACTTGTTGAAAAACTGCGGCTAAAACCAGAGGTCCCGGTGGCAATAGGTCAGGATTATTCAATTACCCTTGGCAAAGACGGGGTTGCGCGGATTGCACCTATTCAAAAACAGGATTCATTTTTTAATCAGTTTTTACTATCTGAAAATCATATAACCGTTGAATTGGATGGCGGTGAGGGAACAATCCATTTTGAGGATATGGAGATTAAATGGTCAATTATCCCGACGGATTTATATCTGGAGGGGTTGATTTCGGCTAAACCGCAAAATGTTGAATATTTTGACTATGAGAAGGTTGGAAAAACAGTAACATTAAGGCACTGGAAGATTGGAGATAGATTTAAGCCAATTGGCTTTGATAAAGATATTAAACTTCAAGACCTATTTGTGAACAACAAAATACCAAAAAACATACGCCATTCTCTTGTTGTGGCAGAGAGCGAGGGGAAAGAAATATTCTGGGTTGAAGGATTGAGGATTTCTGATAAATTCAAACTGACCGACAAGACTAAAACCGCCCTGAAATGGGAGTGGCGGAGAAGTGTATCGGCATCCACAACAGGTTTGCATTAATTGGGTTAATGTGTTAATTTCACATTGAGATATTGCAAAGGCTTAACGTTGAAAAGAGATAATCACGATAACGATGATATGAAGAAGGACGGGGATTTCCGATTATCGCCGCGCACCTGGGTCGTATGGATGATCATTATTGGCGTCATTATGACGTTGATGATGATACGAGAAAGGCCGGAATCTCGCGTTAAACCGCTAACCTATAACGAATTTATTTCAAAAGTAGAAAAAGACCAGATTGTTTCTGGAACAATTATATTTAATCCTCAATCGCCGGAATTAAAAGAGATAACGGGGAGATACTACAAGGTTGATGAGAATGGGAAGGTCGTTGCTGAAAATGGGAAGCCGGTTGAAGTTCCGTTTCAATTAAAAACCGTTTTACTTGAAGAAGACCTTAAAAAAGTGCTTAAAAGCGGTAAGTTTGACACAAGAGAGCCAAACACTCTGTTCAGTCAGCTTCTAATTGGGTTGTTGCCGGTTTTGATAATTGTTGCGGCAATCTATTTCTTCCTCATCCGCCAGATAAAGATGGCTGGCAAAGGGGCGCTGAGTTTCGGCAAAAGCAAAGCCAGAATGTTAAGTAAAGAAAAGAACAAAACAACATTTAAAGACGTTGCCGGCATTGAAGAAGCAAAAGAGGAAGTGGCTGAAATAGTTGAATTTTTGAAAGACCCGAAGAAATTCCAAAGGCTTGGGGGAAGGATTCCAAAGGGGATTTTGATGGTTGGCGCCCCTGGCACAGGTAAGACGCTGCTTGCAAAGGCAATTGCAGGCGAGGCGGATGCGGCATTTTTCAGCATCAGCGGTTCTGATTTTGTGGAGATGTTTGTGGGGGTTGGGGCAAGCAGGGTCCGCGATATGTTTGAACAAGCGCGCAGGAATACGCCTTGTTTGATATTCATTGACGAGATTGACGCAGTTGGTCGGAGTCGGGGACACGGTCTTGGCGGCGGCAACGATGAGCGGGAACAGACTTTAAACGCCTTGCTGGTTGAAATGGATGGTTTTGACACACAGGATGGAATAATCATTATCGCCGCAACAAATAGGCCAGATGTTCTTGACCCGGCGCTTCTGAGACCGGGCAGATTTGACAGGCAAATATATGTTAATCTGCCGGATGTCAGGGGGCGCGAGGCAATATTGAAAGTTCATGCAAGGAATGTGAAACTAGATCCATCGGTTGACCTGTCTGTGATTGCGCGGGCAACGCCGGGCTATTCTGGAGCCGAACTGGCAAATCTATTGAACGAGGCGGCTCTGCTGGCTGCAAGGAATAATAAGAAAACGGTTACGATGGTTGAGCTTGAAGAGGCGCGCGTGAAAGTTAGATGGGGTAGAGAACGCCGTAGCCTCGCGATGAGCGAAGAAGAAAAACGGCATACTGCGTGGCATGAAGCCGGACACGCTCTTGTTAATGTGCTTTTAACTCATACGCATCCGCTTCATAGGGTGACAATCATACCGCGCGGGCAGTCGCTCGGCGCAACAATGCAATTGCCGAAAGAGGATGTGCTAAACCGCAGAAAGAAGGAGATGCTTGATACCATCTCGGTGATGATGGCAGGCAGGATTGCCGAAGAAATAATATCTGGCGACATTTCAAGCGGCGCGGCTAACGATATCCAACAGGCAACTGCAATTGCCAAGGCGATGGTCTGCCAGTGGGGTATGAGCGAGCGACTCGGGATGGTTCAATATGGCAATGATGAAGAATATATGTTTCTTGGACGCGATATGCTTAAAATGCGTCCATACAGCGAGGCGACAGCGCGGGAGATTGATGCTGAGGTTAAGCATATTATTGACGAATGTTATAACAGGGCAAAACAGATAATTGAGCAACATAAAGACAAGCTGGAAATGATTGCAAATGCTCTGCTTGAATACGAATCGCTTGATGGAAAACAGGTAGAAGAAATTGTGAAGTTTGGCAAATTTACACCGCCATCAGAAGGGGTATCGCCTGCCCAACCGACCAAGGTTTCTGATTCGGCAAATGCGGCAGCGGAAGCCAAACCTAAATCAGACACAGTTCCAGGAATTGAATCCCCTGCCCCGGCGCCGATATAATCTGCGAAGGCGGTTTTGAATCACTCATTCATTTGCAAATAAATTAACTGCATTCGCGCTTTTCCTATTTTCAGAATCTATTCATTGCTATTTTGTTCAAATTATTGATGATATTTTCCGCAAACGGAGATTGTTTGTGTGTTTATTGACTTAATATTGGGTTTGTTTTAGTTTTTTTGATATTATGGTTATAGCGCCTTCATTGCTGGCAGCAAATTTGGGAAGAATCGCGGATGAAGTAAAACGCGCCGAACGGTCTGGCGCCGATTGGATTCATATTGATATAATGGATGGGCACTTTGTGCCAAATCTTACATTCGGTCCGGACATTGTGAAAACAGTCAAAGAGAACACCCGTTTATTTGTGGATGTTCATCTGATGTGTTTGCGTCCTGAAATTTTGCTTGAACCATTTGCCGAAGCAGGGGCAAATTGCTTAACAGTTCACATTGAACTTGGAGATAGAATTGAGCAATTGTTGTTTAAGATTCGTTCGCTCGGTTTAATGGCTGGGATTGCAATTAACCCCCCGACAGCGATGGAAACGACAAGGAATTACCTGCGGTTTGCCGATCTTTTGCTTGTAATGACTGTTAATCCAGGTTATGGAGGTCAGCCGTTTGTTACGGAAACAATTCCAAAAATTCTTCAAGCGTATAAATGGCGGCAGGAATTTAATTACAATTATCGGATTGAAGTTGACGGCGGGATAAATTTCAAGACTGTGGCTGATGTGGCAAAATCAGGCGCTGATACGATAGTTAGCGGAACCGGACTTTTTAAACAGCGCAATATGAAGGCTGCTATAAAAAAGATGCGAAAAATCGCTATGGGCGTTACGCCTGAGATTCCAGCCGGCAATAAGATAGTTGCAAAAGATGAGCGCAATTAAATTCGGAACGGATGGCTGGAGGGCTGTAATTGCTGAAGACTTTACCTTTGCCAATGTTGAAAGGGTAGCGCAGGCTGTTGCGGATTATTATAGTGATATCCATAGCCATAAAAATTCTAAAATAGTTATAGGTTACGATACGCGGTTTTTATCAAATGAATTCGGAAAAACTGTTGCTTCTGTTTTAGCGGCAAATGGCTTTAAATGTATAGTTGTAAAAAAACCAACGTCAACGCCTGCGGTTTCGCTTGCTGTCAAAGATAATCATTGCGTATGCGGAATTATGTTAACCGCGAGTCACAATCCGCCTAAATATAACGGAATAAAAATAAAGTCCAGTTACGGCGGACCGGCAATGAATCAGGAATTGAAAGAAATAGAAAATAGGATTGACCGTTCAAAAATAAAAAAAATGCCGTGGGAATCCGCCCTTAACGAGAAACTAATCCAGATAAAGGACCTTAGACCATCGCATTTAACAAGAATAAAAAAGCTGGTTGATATAGATTTAATTTCACGTTCCAAATTATTAATAGCTCACGACCCGATGTTTGGCGTTGGGGCTGGATTCTATAGCAGGTTGCTTAAAGGAACCGAGTGCGAAATTTTTGAATTGAATAGCCGACCCGACCCGCTCTTTGGCGGGATTAATCCCGAACCGATAGCCGAAAACTACACCGAAACGATAAAATGGATAAAACGAAACAGCTGCGATGTCTGTCTGGTAAATGACGGCGATGCTGATAGGATTGGCGCGATTGATGGACAGGGAAAGGCTTTGACAGCCCACGAAATAATCTGCCTAATTCTGCTGCATTTAATTAAAAATAGAAAGCAAAAAGGTAAAGTTGTAAAGGCGATCACAACAACATCTGTTGTTGATAAAATCTGCGCTGAATACGGGATTGAGCTTCTGGAGACAAAGGTTGGATTTAAACATATTTGCGAGAAAATGTTTGATGGCGATGTGATGATTGGTTGCGAAGAAAGCGGAAGCATTGGATTTGGAAATCATATACCGGAAAGGGATGGTCTTCTGGCAGGAGCGATATTGTTAGAGCTGCTTGCAACCGAAGGAAAAAATTTACGCCAATTGCTTAATGGAATTGAAAAAAAATATGGGAAAACATATTATAAACGCGTTGATTTGCGGCTTGATTCCGAAAAAGCCGCAGCAATTGTGTTTAAAATAAAGGAAGGGCTGTCATCAATTAAGTTTGCAGGCAAAAAATTAGAAAGGTTAAATGATAAGGACGGCGCAAAATTGATATTTGCGGATGGCGACTGGTTGATGTTTCGGGCTTCCGGGACGGAAAACCTGTTGCGGGTATATTCGGAAACGAGGTCTAAGGAATGCTTGAGAAATTTGATAGAATATGGGATCTGGCTTGTCAAAAGATTTGAAAAAAAGATTTAGAGTATGAGATTTATTGCGGCAATTTTAGTTTTTTTATGGGGTGTTAACAATGTTGTTCTTGCGGCGGAAATTCATACCGCTGCGGAAAATGGAGACCTTGAAACCGTAAAAAAACTGGTTGGTCAGGATGCCAAACTTATTGACGCTCCGGACAGAGAAGGCAAAACGCCGCTTCACTATGCGGCGGCAAAGGGACACCTTGCGGTGGTTGAATGGCTGGTTAAAAACGGCGCAAATGTAAATGCACGAAACAGCAGCGGAATTACGCCGCTTTATCTTGCTAAGGGATTTGGCAAAAAAGATGTTGCGGAATTTCTTGAAAAGTATGGCGGAAGCGCCGAAATAGTAAAACCGCGAATGCCCACAAAAACAGTGGCGGGTTCTCAAACGCCACAACCCGGACCAACGCCGCAAATAAAATCCGCTCTTGTTCCTGCAATAGAGGCGGTTAAGGCAAACAGTCTTGAACAACTTCAATTAATTATAAAAACCGATCCAGAATCAATTAATGGAAAAGACCAATTACAATGGACCCCGCTGCACTGGGCTGCGGATTATGGACATTTAAAGATTGCGGAATTTCTGATTGAAAACGGCGCAAATGTTAATGCAAAAACAGATAATGGCTGGACACCGCTACATCAGGCGGTGATAAAGGCGCATACTAATATTGCGCGGTTGTTGATTTCCAAAAAAGCCGATGTAAACGCGCAGACCTCTGCAAAAGTAACTCCACTGATGCTTGCCTGCGGGATAGCGTATAATTATGAGATTGCAAAGATGTTGCTGGATGCCGGCGCGGATGTGAATTTGCAGGACCAATTTGGCAACACCGCTCTGTCATTTGCGGCTTCAGTGCCTGATGAAACGAAAGTCTGCGAAATGCTCATTAAGGCTGGGGCGCAGGTTAACACGCGCGACGCAGTGACCGGTTTTACGCCGTTACACCACGCTGCGTTGAGAAACAACGACGGGCTTATTCAACTGCTCATAAAAGCCGGAGCCGAAATTAATGCAACTACCGCCGAAAACGATACACCGCTTTTGATTGCAAGGTTTGAAAACGCCCTCAAAGCAGAAAAGGTATTGCTTCAATATGGCGCAAAAGAACCGCAAAGAAGACAGTTAACGCCAATTGAACAGAGTCTTGTTAATTTTTATAAAAAAGTTTACGACACTCTTGCGAAAGGGGACCCAAATGAAATTCGCAAGCAAATCCTGGCAAATCGTCCATCAAAAGCTGATATTGAGCGAGTGTTTATAAAAAATGCGGATGTGGCGTATGAACTTGTGCAAAAAACATCCAGAGATGAAGATGTTGCCTGGGCGTCGGTTGCAAAAAGTCCTGAACTCAAGACCCAGCTGGTGGAGGTTTTGCGTGGAGACGCCCGAGCCGGGGAGTATTATATATTAGAGACTGATGTGATGAGCGCCGCTGCGAGAATAGCCAAAGAACGCGGACTGGTCGCAAAAGATGTGCCGGTTTTATCGCTAAAGATAAGACGCAGAGGCGAGACGGTCCCGGTTGGCGAATTTTATTTTGTCAACAATAGGTGGTTGCAGATGCCGCCGTTGAATTTAATTTTTCCCGACCTTAGATAATTTTTCTTGTTGCTGATGGCTAATGTGGATAATTATAACTAATTGTTGATTATATTGAATCTGGAGAATTGTTATGGAACTGTTTGAAGCAATAAACTCACGGCGTTCAATAAGGAAATACAAGTCGGTGGCAATTGAGCCGGAAAAGATTAATAAAATTTACGATGTAATAACCAGGGCTCCATCGGCGGGCAATTTGCAGGCGTATCAGGTCTATGTGGTCAAAGACATTGAAACAAAGAAGAGGCTTGCAAAAGCGGCGCTTGATCAGGAATTTATTGTTGAGGCGCCGATTGTATTGGTATTTTGCGCCGTAGCTGCGAGGTCAAAAAAGTATGGGAAACGGGGTGAAACTTTGTATTGTATACAGGACGCGACGATCGCTGCGGCGTATGCCCAATTAGCCGCCACGGCGTTAGGGCTTTCAACCTGCTGGGTTGGCGCCTTTGACGAATCGGAGGTGGTAAATATATTGAGGCTTCCGATAGGACATAGGCCAATTGCTATGCTTCCGATCGGTTATGCTGATGAATCTCCAGAACCGACTTCAAGAAGGGCAATAGACGATTTGATTAAGCAGATTTGATTATTATTTCATTAACCAATAGTGAAAAAATGAACGTTTTAGAAGCAATAAACGCAAGGCAATCCATACGCGCTTTTAAGGCAACGGAGATTGAGCCTGAAAAACTTGAGGTTATTTTGTCGGCGGCAAACCGCGCGCCATCTGCGGGAAATCTTCAAGCCTATCATATTTATGTTGTTAAAAATCAGCAGATAAAGGAGCAGCTTGTAGAGGCTGCGGCGGGACAAAAGTTTCTTGCGCAAGCCCCGGTGGTGCTTGTTTTCTGCGTTGATCCGCAACGGTCAAAAGAGAAGTTTGGTGATAAAGGCGAGAAGACTTACGCTATGCAGGACACCTGCGCCGCGGTATGCAATGCTATGCTCGCGGCAGTGGAATTGGGTCTGGGAAGTTGTTGGGTTGATGCTGTTAATGAAAACCTTGCGGCAAAAATAATCAATGCAAAGCCCGGACACATTCCAGCCGTTATTCTGCCGATTGGATATCCGGCTGAAAATCCTCCAAAGACATCAAGACGGGAGCTCTCCGATATTGTGACTGAAGTTAAATATTGAGCAACTTTGCCAACCGAGCTATTTAAAAAGCTCGGATTTTTTAAATAGCCATATCGGACCTAATCAGGATTATTATTGATTATAGTCCGTATAATATTTGTAATTGAATAATAGAGGAAATTCTGGTTAAATTTATCTATGCGCGTGTCCGGATTGCTGATAATTTCATTGCTTGGCAATTTTATACTCGGATTTGCGTTGATATTGAATCTGCGCCAATCGCCGTCGCGCACCCCTATTGTTCAAAGAACAGCCGCTTCGCAAAATGTTTTAACGCAGCAAATAATAAAGGCGTTGCCGGTTGTAAAGACAAATGTTTTGAAAGAAAGATTCACCTGGCAGGAGATTGAAGCGACTGATTACCCGACATATATTGCGAATCTTCGCGCGATTGGTTGTCCTGAACAAACTATTCGCGATATTATAATTGCCGATATCAACCATCTGTATGCGCGGAAGCGAATTACCGAAAGACCTGTAATAAACGATCAGTGGTGGAAAGATGACCCTGATATGTCCTATGCCGCGGCGGAGGCAAAAAGATATGAGGCTCTTGAAAGGGAACGCAGAGGATTGCTTAATCAATTACTTGGCGAAAATTGGGATGAGGAAGAGAGGTTTGAAAAAATTTCGCTTAACATTTCCGGGTTAGTACTTGCGGGGCAGGTTTTGAGCAAACTTTCTCCTGAGGTGGTTCAGGCATTAAACGCAAATTATCAGAAGATGAAAGATGCCTATGAGCGACATCTTGCATCGCGCAAGGCGATAGGATATGAAGCAGACCCGGTTGAACTTGCGCGCATAAGAAAAGAGTTCCGTTCGGAAATTGAAAAGATATTGACGCCTGAACAATTGGAGGAGTTTCTGCTAAGATATTCGCATATCAGTTCCCAACTTCGCAAACGTTCACAGGCTTTAAACTTAACCGCGCAGGAGTTCAGGGCAATTTTTCGCGTGCTTGACAGAACAGAGAGTCAGATGAGTGTTTCTGATTTTGCAAACACTGAGGCTGCGGCGCAAAGGCGCGCCGCGCTTGAGGCGTCGGCTGATACCGCGATTAAACAGATTCTTGGCGAAGAAAGATTTCAACTTTACAAATATGGCGCTGACGCTCTGTTTACGGAGGCAAGGAATCTGACGCGCAATTTAGGCTTATCTGACGATTTAACTGAAAAGATTTATGAAATAAACAGGCTTGTGAAGAGCGAGATTCAGAGAATCAACAGTGATACAACATTAACGGAGGAACAAAAGAAAGAGGCTCTTGATGCTGCGACGCAGGCGCAAATGAATGCGATGCGCGAATTGCTCGGAGAAGACGCCTTCAACAGATGGCAACAGATGAACAGTTTGCCTAAATGAATCGCTCGGAGCTCGGATCGGTTTTTAGCAATCAAAATGTTCCAAACTAATCCTCAATCATTGGCGTCGGATTCCGCAGTTAAACAGAAGTTAAGTTTGTATCTTACATTCAAATAGTTGTGTGCACTTAAACCGATAAGAACATTTTTGAGGAGTAAAGTCTGAAGCGGTTCAATGAGAATAGCCTTATAATTTCAATAAGACGCATAAAGAATCGGCGTAGTGAATAAATAGTGGTTGTATTTTTGATTTTGTTCTGCGTTGAAAAAGAAAATAACACTAAAGCCGCAAAGTGTTAAGACTAAGATTAACAAACTATAGAAATAAGGGGTTGTAATAATAGTCAAAAACCGGGATTTTCGTTGGTTTATTAATAAAATTAATTTCTTGATTGTAATTGTGGTATTTGGATACTTTGTAATATGGAAGAATATAAGGCAAATGCGATAGATGCCGGGTTTTATAAGCCGGCAGAAGATTTTTTTAGGGCTTTTTCCAACGAAGGATTGACCTTTGACGACATAACCCTTGCCACGCTCTACAGCGAAATACTGCCAAAGGATACAAATCTTGAATCCACGCTGGCGGAGGGACTGACTCTTAATATCCCGATAATTTCCGCCGATATGGACACTGTGACTGAGTCGCGGATGGCTATTGCGATGGCGCTAAACGGCGGTCTTGGGCTTATTCATTACAATATGAGCGAGCGCCAGCAGCTCTCAGAGGTCAGTCGGGTGAAGAATCATATACACGGATTGATTCAGGAGCCGATCAAGGTCTCACCTGATATGTTGATTGGCGATGTGATTAAGATGATTGAAGAAAAAAGGTATGACTTTAGCACATTCCCGGTTGTAGATGAAAATGGCAAACTTGTTGGTTTATTATCAGGCCATGTTATAAAGCAACGTTACGCTAAGAACAAAGTTGCGAAGGTAATGACACCGAGAAAGAGTTTGCACGTGATAAATCAAAAAAATCTTGGCGATAATCCTATTACCACGGCTGATAAATTTTTCAACGAGCATCCGGGGATACACAAACTGCTTGTTATTGACGATGATGACAAGCTGAAGGGATTATTCACGATGAGCGATGTTGAACGAATTATGCAGGAACGCAGCGCGCAATTCAGGCCGGCAAGGGATTCAAGATTCCGATTGGTTTGTGGGGCGGCTGTATCTGCAACCCGGAATGCTTTTGGCGAACTTGATAAAGAGAGAATACTTAATCACGTTGCAGCGCTTGTGGAAAGGGGTGTTGATGTTATTGCTGTATCAACGGCGCACGGTTTTAGCAAAGGCGTTGGCGATATGGTAAAGTTTTTGCGCGATGCCTATCCTAAACTGCCAATTATCGCTGGCAATGTAACCTCTGCCGCCGGTGTTGAATATCTGGCAAAGTGCGGCGCAAATATTATCAAGGTTGGACAGGGTCCGGGTTCAATATGCACCACGCGCATTGTGGCGGGAGTAGGCATTCCGCAGATGACCGCGCTGTTTGTAACATCGCGCGCTGCTGAAAAACTGGGTGTAAAGATTATCGCAGATGGCGGAATTACAAAGAGCGGCGACATTGTCAAGGCTCTGACGCTTGCCGATGCTGTAATATGCGGTGGTCTATTTGCCGGATGTCCAGAAGCGCCGGGTCAGATAATTGAAATCAATGGCAAATTATATAAACAATATCGTGGTATGGGCAGCCTTGCAGCGATGAAGGCTGGTTCAGCGGCGCGGTATGGGCACGAAAAAATAAACCTGACTGGCAAGATAGCGCCTGAGGGAGTGGAGGCTTTGAAGGAACTGTTGCCATCAATAGACAATGTGCTTGCGCAATTAATTGGAGGCATTCAATCCGGGATGGGTTATCTTGGAGCAAGAAATCTGGCTGAGCTAAAGAAAAGCGCGCGCTTCATTCGTGTCTCTGCAGCCGGGCAGCGGGAAGCCGGTCCGCACGATGTAATTGAAATAAAGCGAAATTAGGTTAGAATCGGGCAGTTTTTATTAATTATCAAACTATGGAAAAGGAACAAATTGCAAAGCGAATTGAGCAAAGCGGGATAATTGCAATAATCCGCACTAAATCCCCGGAACAACTTTGCGATGTTTGTCGGGCATTGCTTGACGGGGGCATTGACACGATAGAACTAACGATGACAATTCCCGGGGCGGTAGAGCAGTTTAGACAGGTTTCAAGGGTGTTTGGAGATAAAGCGTTGCTGGGAATGGGTTCTGTGTTAGACGCCAGAATGGCAAAAGAAGCGCTCAACGCAGGCGCGCAGTTTATAGTCTCTCCTATTACAAGGGCTGAGATTGCTGATACTGTGAATGCAGCCGGCAAGGTTTGTATGCTCGGGGCATATACCCCGACAGAGGCGGAAACAGCGCAACGAGTTGGTTCGGATTTTGTAAAAATCTTCCCGGCGGATAATCTCGGAGTCCAATATATAAAAGCCCTGCTAGCTCCGATGCCACATCTGAGGCTTGTGCCGACGGGCGGAGTCAATCTTGAGAATATAGTTGAGTTTTTAAGGGCGGGTGTTTCGGCTGTTGGCGTTGGCTCATCGCTTGTGACGAAAAACATCCTTGCCAACTCAGACTGGAAAGGACTCACAACTCTTGCCGCTCAATTTGCGAATGCGGTAAAAATGGCGCGGAATAAATCTTAAATTTTGTCAGTAGAAATCGCGTCCAACTCAATTTCAAAAAGTAAATCGTCTCTGCATATATCGGCTTGAGTTATAACGACTGGCACGTTTGAAATGTTGTGATTTGAAAACCATATATCAAGCTCTTCACGATGCTCTATATTTTTGAAGTATGCAATTGAACGAGTTGTTGAATTAAAGTCCATTCCTCGTAATTTCAGAATAGCCTCCACAACGCGCATTGTTAAATCCACCTGACCTTTTATGTCATTTATGTGCGCGGTTGTACCATCCTGATGAATACTTGCGGTACCAGAAATGAACAATCGGCGCAATTCGGGCGTCTGGATTTCTACCGCGCGGCTGAACGAGCTGCCATAACAGGGCGCCGGGCATTGTAAAGGGGATGGAATTTCTTTTATTGAACAGGCATCAGTCTGGGGTTGAACTGCCCATAAGGCTGCGACGGCTGCGGCATTGTAAATATTGCTTCCACCAATCCCGGTGCTCGCTGGAACGAGCTTATCAAAAAGGTTTAGTTTTTTGTAAAATTCGGATCGCAAAGTGTTGAATGGGGTATACCAGGAAAGGATATCATCAAGGAATAACCAGGTTCGCACTACATTTGAATAATCCATAAATCCGAGTTTTAGAATCTTTTCAATTCGTTCAAATAGTTCCCGCATCTGTTCAGGTTTTTCTGAAGTGGTGTTTAAAGGATGCAAATTCCCTAATAATAGATGTCGCGCATAACCGTCGCTGAACGAACATCCAACGATGTTATTTTCATATTTGAGGATTGAAATAGGAGTGCCTTCAATCGCAATGATATTCATTCCGAAAATTTTGTTATTAAGCGGAGAACCTTCTGTCCAGGTGATATGCCAATCAATTAATCCAAGTTTGCTCTCCAGTAATTGCAATAGCTGAGAATGAAATTTTAATCCGCCGAAGATTTCGTGTTTAACGATTACAGCCTTTTTTTCTTTTACCCACGATGCGAGCCGCGTTATTAGAGACTCTGGTGTTTCCTGCGCTAAAGGCGTTATCGTGATATGCCATTCGGTATGTTTGTTTGCAACAACTTTTGTAGCAATCCAACCCGGCTTAATTTCCCTTATCAATTTTGTATTACTTATTATTTCCATAAATATTTTAACAAAATTTTATAATCGGTAGTTATTTTGAACTTTTAATTTTACAGAGACAAAACATAATCAACAAGGTCATTTATCTGGTCATCATTTAGATTTTGAGTGACACCGTGTTTGTTATTTTTATTTCTTGTTGTGAACAACTCTTTAATTGTGGCAGCTGAGCCGTCGTGCAGATACGGAGCGGTTCGCCACACCTCAATAAGAGTCGGCGTGTCAAATAAGTCTTCAGGTTTATCAAATTCTCCGTTTGTCCCGACATTATATTGACGCATATCTGTAAAAAGCCCTTGCGGATGACACCGCGCGCAGCCTGCCTGGTTGAATATCTTTTTGCCTCTGGTGGCTGATTTAGAAAGATTACCGTTCACAAGGTAGGGACTTGGAACAGGTTGCAAGGATTTGAGGTACTCGTCAATTGAATGAGCAACGATTTCAGGTTGTGTGGAAAACAATATATGGCGGATGCCAGAACGCACGGCTGTATACGCGGTTTCTCTAACACCGAGGCTCATAGCCGGCGGTGTTTTGTGGCTCAATAAAAGCGAACGGGTGTTTTTGGGATTTCCGATTCCGTCGTTGAGTAAATCCCAGTTAAGCCCATCGACCCGGGCATCTCCGGGGTGACAACTTGAACAGCTCTGCCATCCCTGAAAGCAAATTGTGGCGTCGTGAAAATAGAATTCGCCGCTCCTGATAGTGGTCCATTTCTGTTCGGGCGCAAGTTTGATGGAATGAAACTGAGGGTTCTGAGTGTTTAGCTCAAGAATTGAAATGGAATCGGTAAAATAATTTGCCACATAGAGGCGCGAACCGATGATAGTGATTGCCCTTGGTCCTTTGTCTGAATCGGGAAGTTTAACACGGTTTCTCAATCCGACCAAAAATGAAAGGTCGTTTGGAACATCGGCACCAGAACGAGAAACAGTGATATAATCCGAAGTCTTGCCTTCAACCGGGCGTTCTGGAAGTTTGGCAAGTTTGTCTATTAATTCTTGAAATTTTATCACGCTGATTTCGTGAGTGCCAGAATGAGTTATACATAGTAATTTTCCGTCGGCAGTCCAACTGATTCCCCAGGGATTCGCGGCGCCCCTGTCCACATTATCAAGTAAAACCGTGTTTAGAACATTAAGGGTTTTCATATCAATCAGGGTTTTGGCATTTGTGTTCATCCAGCCGCGGTCTAACTGTGTTGTTGGAAGACGAAACCGAGAAAGGAGATGGGTTACACAGGCATATTTGCCATCAGGTGAAATTTTTATATCGTTAACTCCTGTGCTGCCGTTCGGGAGCTGAATATGTTTTAACACCTTGCCGGATATTAAATCAACAACAGTTATAGCAGCAGCTACAATACCGGTATCTGCGCGTCCGACAGGCAAATGGTTTGCAATTAAAAGCAATTTCCCATCTGCGGAGATGTCCATAGCGACAGGTTCCCTGAGAACCTCAAAGCGGCGTGTTTCCTTACCACTTTTAATATCAATCTCGCTGACGCTGTTATTGAACTGGTTTGCGACATAGATTTTGGTTTCGTCAGGGCTGATTAATGGAGAGCGGGCGGTGTGGCCAGCCCTTAATGTTTTGAGGATTTTTCCGCTTGCCGTGTCAATCATATAGATACTGCTTTGAGGGGTGGGACAGGCGGCAAATAAATACTTGCCGTCTTTTGACACAGCAATGCCAGAAGGATTTTCTTTTAGCTGGTAGGTGCGCAACACTTTTTCGCCAACCACATCAAACGTTATTATTTTCGGCGCGGTAGCGCACCCAATATATAGTAATTTTTCATCAGGCGATTTGACTATAACAGATGGGGAAAGATATTCAGGAGAAGAAGAATAAGCAAAATTGAAATAACCAATAAACAACCACACAGGTATGGTTTTGATGATAAAATCAATTCTGCTATACGTCATAAAGATTGTCATTTACTTATAAAGACGTTACAAACAGGAGAAAAATAGAATAAATTTGGAGTTTAGAAGAAAAACAACCGATTTTCTCGGTGGATTGCCATTTATAATATTATTAATTGGGGTTGTCATATTTTCTTATTAATATAGATGAATTGAACATAAAAAGGCAAGCATTAAGGTGATGGTATTGACCGAAATATATCAAGGTGTTAGATTTATTTTTATAAATAATGGAATTTTGTTGCTGAAAGGTTGAAAGCTCTGATAGAGACAAAAAATAGGAAGCCCGAGAGGGTGTTTATTATAGGCGTTCAGCTCAAGTCGCGAGACGCATTTGAAGTGCAGGACTCAATGGCTGAGCTGAGCGAGTTAGTTAAAGCCGCTGGCGGCGAGGTTGTAGGCGAAGGAATTCAAAAGTTAGATACCCCCCACCCTGCCACATTCATTGGCAAAGGCAAAGCAATTGAATTTGCTCAATTCTGCCAGAGAAATGAAGTTGACACAGTTATATTTGACGATGAATTGACACCGGCGCAGGCAAGGAATCTTGAAAATATCTTCAATTGCAAAGTAATTGACAGAACATCGCTAATCCTTGACATTTTCGCCCTCCGCGCAAAAACAAAGGAAGGCAAACTGCAGGTTGAACTTGCTCAGTTAAAGCACCTTTTGCCAAGATTAACCCGTTTCTGGGAACACCTATCGCGACAAAAAGGCGGTATCGGTATGCGCGGCGATGGCGAAACACAACTTGAAACTGACCGTCGTCGCGTGCAGAACCGAATTGCCCGAATTGTTGACCAACTTGAAGAAGTCAGGCTTCACCGAACTATTCAACGGCAGGGTCGTCAACGGCATCTCTGGCCGCTGGCTTCCCTTGTAGGATATACCAATGCTGGCAAAACAACGTTACTAAACGCGCTCACAGGGGCCAACGGTTTTGCGGAAGATAAACTGTTCGCAACACTTGACCCTATGACAAGGCGGCTTCGTCTGCCAACAAATCAAAATGTTCTTCTCTCTGACACTGTCGGATTTATTAGAAAACTTCCGCATCGCCTGGTGGAGGCGTTTAAGGCAACGCTTGAAGAAGTTGTTCAGGCAGACCTGCTGCTACACGTTGTTGACATTAGCCATCCACAGGCAAATGAACAGATTCTTGCAGTTAATTCTGTCCTTGAAGAGATAGGCGCTGTTGAGAAGCCGATCCTGATGGTGTTCAACAAAATTGATAGGTTGATGAATGGGGAGATTCCGCCATACTGGAGTGAAATCTTTCCCAACGCAATTTTCGTTTCAGCAAAAACCGGCAAAGGAATTGATGAACTGCTTGACGCGATTGGCTCAATGTTAAAACCTGCACGCACATTTGTTGAAATATTAATTCCGCATAACAATCCTGCGCTTTCCGCAAAGGTCTATCACGTGGGACAGGTTGTTGAAAAGCAGTATGAAACCGGCGGCGTCAGATTCAAAGTCAGGTTACCCCCTTTTGTATTGCCGGAGTTTCAGGATTATCTGGTAAAAACAGATGGCATTTAATTGCCAAATTGAATGTATGTTGTGATTCAATTTTAATTATATGCCCGATCACTACCGTTCAAAATAACCTAAACTCACAAATCGTCTCCTTCCAAAATAAGGATTTTGGATAGGAAAATTGACATTTTCAAAATCAGGTTTTTTGTTGGCTATCGGTTAAAATGCTGTCCAACTTAAATACCCCTGATGAATTTTGGAGTGCGCTACTATGATGCCGCTCTGGAGTGCTGTGGTAAGGTTATAAAGTAGCCGCGACGCCGCTTTGTGACTAAAGTTATCAAATAATCAAAAAATAGACACCAACACAAAGAAGGGAATTTAATTTGTCGGTTGTGTGTTTCTTTTTAAAGAATAGTGGTTTTCTGATCTCACAAAGCGGTGTTGCGCCTGCTTGCGCAGGCTTAACACCGCACTCCATATAAGCGCACTCCATAATTTTGGAGTGCGGCGGCAAGGCTATGAAAATAGCCGCGACGCC